>CAYZTP010000037.1:0-7251 GCA_964481555.1 uncultured Clostridia bacterium
TTATTTTGAAGCCGCAAATTCAATCGTCATGATTTATTTAAATTTTGCAGAACGCTGTCGGGCGCTTGCTCGTAGCGGGCAAACGTTTCGGAGAACCGTCCTCTGCCTTGCGTCATCGATCGAAGCGACGTTGCATAGGTTAAAACTTCGGATTTCGGCGCTTCCGCAGTGATCACTTGCAGCCCTTCTTGCGCGTCTATCCCCATAATTCTTCCCCTTCTTGTGTTTAAATCGCCCATAATATCGCCCACATATTGTTCGGGAACGGCGATTCTCAACCGTGAAATGGGTTCGAGCAGAACGGGCGACGCCGCTTTCATGCCTTCTTTGAACGCGATTTCCGCCGCCGCCTTGAACGCCGCTTCCGAAGAATCGACCGGATGGAAGCTTCCGTCGAACAAAATCGCTTTGAAACGAATTACGGGATATCCCGCCAAAACGCCGTGCGGAAGGCATTCCATAATTCCCTTTTCTACCGCGGGAATATATTGCTTGGGCACCGTACCGCCTACGACTTCTTCGGCGAACTCGAAATCTTTTTCCGTCGGTTCAAAGCGGATTTTGCAGTGACCGTACTGTCCGTGTCCGCCCGTCTGTTTTTTATATTTTCCCTCCGCCGTCGATTTGCCGCGAATCGTCTCTTTATAAGCGATGCTGGGGGAGCGAAGTTCCGCTTCCGCGCCGAATTTGGCTTTCAGTTTCTTTTGCACGACGTCGAGATGCACTTCGCCCTGTCCTCCTGCAAGCGTTTCGCCCGTATCGGGGTCTTTCACTACGCAAAAGCTTTTGTCCTCTTCGGCAAGGCGCGCAAGCCCCGAAAAAACCTTGTCTTCCGTTCCGCGTACTTTGGCGTATACCGCTTGGTATAAAGCGGGCTTGGGGAAAGGAATTTCGTCAAATTTCACAGGGGCGGAATCGTCGCAAAGCGTATCGCCCGTGCCCGTATTCGTCAGTTTATTCACCGCGCCGATATCCCCCGCGCCCAATTCGTTTACGGGATATTGCTTTTTGCCGCTTACCAAATAAATGGTATTGATGCGCTCCATTGTGTCCGTATTCGGGTTGAGTACGGTCATTCCCGTTTTTAAAACGCCGCGGCAAACGCGCAGATAGTTTAGTTTTCCGACAAAAGGATCCACCGCGGTTTTAAATACTTGCGCCGCAAACGGCTGCGTTTCATCGCAGGATATTCCGACGACCGCATCCTTTTTTAAATCGGTTGCGGGGATATCGCCGCGTTCCGCCGCTTCGGGCAGATATTTGACGATTTCGTTCATTAAATTGATAACGCCCTTGTTCAAAACCGCGCTTCCCGCCATAACGGGGATCAAGTTAATGTTATAAATACCCTTGCGGATACCGTGAATAATATCTTCGCGCGAAAGGAAGCCGTCTTCGAAATATTTTTCGAGCAGGACATCGTCGTTTTCCGCCGCCGCTTCCGTCAAAGAAGATTGCATCGTTTCAAGGTCGCGCACATAATTTTCGGGAACGGGGATTTCCTCCGGTCCGACGTTGGTAAAACGGAGCGCTTTCCCCGTTAGGGCGTTCACGATTCCGCTCATCTTGTTCCCTTCCATAATAGGGATTTGAATGGGGGCGATCTTGTTTTTGTACGTCTCGCGCAGGGCGCGCACCGTACCTGTGTAATCCGCGTTGTCTTTATCCATGCCGTTGATAAAGATAATCAGCGGTTTTTTAATCCGCAGGCATTGCGCGATCGCTTTTTCCGCGCCGACCGTTACCGTTCCGTTCGCACCCATCACGACAATCGCCGCGCCGCACGCGCGCATCGCCTCGTTGAATTCGCCCTCGAAGTCGTAAAACCCCGGTACGTCCAACAGATTGATTTTCACGTTTTGCCATGTTGTATAGGCAGTGGAAAGAGAGATCGACATTTTACGGGAAATTTCCTGTTCGTCAAAGTCGGACACCGTTGTCCCGAGATCGGTTTTCCCCATGCGTTCGATTGAACCGCCGTTGAAAAGAATCGCCTCGCACAGCGTTGTTTTGCCTTCGCCGCTGTGTCCCACGATCGCAATGTTGCGAATATTGTTTGCTGATACGCCCATAACAGAGCCCCCTTATAGAAAGTTATCGTATGCGGCGCGCCGTTAAATGCAACGCCGTCTCTTCCATTATACCGCGATTTTACAAAAAATCAAGAGGGATTATAAAAATAATTCGCAAATTTATAAAATTACCGTTCGTTAACAGATTTAATTTTATCGGTATTCTCAACGGGAAAGAATGTCGATAACGGCGATTGACAACCGGGGCGATCTGCGCTATACTATGATTATGAATATTTTGCATCCGATCGTTTTTTTTCGGAAATCGGACAAATCCAGGCAATCTTATATATCCGTATGTTGATATCGTAATTGATTTTTTTTACGACATATGATATAATCTTTCGCGGGGGGGAAGGAATGCCCTGCGGCAAGGAGAAGAACGACGATCGCAACATTCCTTATTGCATCAAAAATAACGGGAGCGGTTTTTGGATCGTATCCGGCACATAAAACGCCAATCTGCATTACCGAACGGCGACAGACAAATTTTTAAAGACGGCTCTTGTCGATAGGGCCGCTTTCATGAACAGGGGGCATATCATGTATAAAATCATCAGAAAAAAAGTTTTAAATCCGACCGTCACACAAATGGAGATCGCCGCGCCGCCGGTTGCAAACAAAGCCAAAGCGGGACAATTCATCATTTTGCGCGTAAACGAAGAGGGCGAGCGTATTCCGCTTACGGTTGCGGGCGTGAATAAAGCGGACGGCACGGTAAAGATTATTTTTCAGGTGGTCGGCGCTACGACCGAATTGCTCAACCGCAAACAGGAGGGTGAAGAAATTCAAGATTTCGTAGGGCCTTTGGGCGTTGCCACGCATATCGACGGACTGAAAAAAGCGTGCGTTGTGGGCGGCGGCGTAGGATGCGCCATCGCCATGCCCGTCGCGCAGGCGCTTCATGCAAACGGCGCGGAGGTGACGAGCATTATCGGTTTCCGCAGCAAGGATCTGCTCATTCTCGAAGAGGAATTCAACGCCTGTTCCGATCGGCTTACGGTCATGACGGACGACGGCTCTTACGGCAGACACGGGAACGTAACGCTTCCCTTGAAGGAAATGCTGGAAAAAGGTGAAAAGTTCGACATGATTATCACGATCGGACCGCTCGTGATGATGAAGTTTGTAGTCGAAACGGCGAGACCGTTCGGCATACCCGTCACCGCCTCTATGAATCCTATTATGATCGACGGCACGGGAATGTGCGGCGGCTGCCGTCTTACGTTAAACCGAAACGGCAAGCGGATTACAAAATTCGCCTGCGTGGACGGTCCCGATTTCAACGGCTACGAGATCGATTTCGACGAGGCGATGTCGAGGGGCAGAATGTATTATGATTTCGAGCGCAAGGCGCACGAAGCGGCTTGTAATTTATTCAAAGAAGGAAACGTATAATGGCGATTCAACCGAAAAAACACGAAATGCCTACGCAGGATCCGTTGGTAAGAGCGAGAAATTTTAAAGAGGTTGCGCTCGGATATTCGGAAGAAACCGCGCTCGCGGAGGCTGCGCGGTGCTTACACTGCCAAAACAAACCTTGCGTGTCGGGCTGTCCCGTCAATATCCGCATTCCGGAATTTATCGAAAAAGTGAAGGAAGGGGATTTCGAGGGCGCGTATCGGATTATTTCCGCCACGTCGTCCTTTCCCGCGGTGTGCGGCAGAGTTTGCCCGCAGGAGACCCAGTGCGAAAGCAAATGTACGATGGGGGTTCGTTTCGAACCCGTCGGGATCGGCAGACTCGAACGCTTTGTCGCCGATTGGCATAACGCCCATGCGGAGAGCGTTCCCGTCGCCGTCGAGCCGAACGGACATAAGGTTGCGGTAGTAGGATCTGGTCCTTCGGGACTCGCTTGCGCGGGCGATCTTGCCAAAAAAGGATATAAAGTTACCGTTTTCGAAGCGTTGCACACGGCGGGCGGCGTATTGGCGTACGGGATTCCCGAATTCCGTCTGCCCAAATCCATCGTCGCCAAAGAAGTAGACGCGCTCAAACAACTGGGCGTGGACGTGCAGACAAACGTCGTTATTGGTAAAACTTTGATGGTCGACGAGCTTTTCGAAGCGGGTTACGAGGCGGTGTTTATCGGTTCCGGCGCGGGCTTGCCCAATTTTATGAATATTCCCGGCGAAGCGTTCAAGGGCGTATATTCCGCAAACGAATTTTTAACGCGCATCAATTTGATGAAAGCGTATCAAGACGCGTCCGCAACGCCGATTATGAAGGGCGGAAAGGTCGCGGTCGTCGGCGGAGGGAACGTCGCTATGGATGCGGCGCGCACGGCGCTGCGTTTGGGCGCGGAAAAAGTTTATATCGTCTATCGGCGTTCGATGGAAGAGCTTCCCGCAAGAAAGGAAGAAGTGAAACACGCCGAAGAAGAGGGGATCGAATTTCATATTCTTTGCAATCCCGTTGAAATTCTCGGATACCGCAACGAAGCCGATTCCCGCGATCCCCGCAACGGATTTGTTACGGGCGTCAAGTGTATCAGAATGGAACTCGGCGAGCCGGACGCCAACGGCAGAAGGAGACCTGTTCCCGTTTCCGGATCGGAATTCGTGCTCGACGCGGATACGGTTGTCATGGCGATCGGCACTTCGCCCAATCCGCTCATCAAAGACACGACGGAAGGGTTGAACGTGAACGCGCGCGGCGGTATTATCGTCGACGAAGGAGGGCTTACTTCGCGAGAGGGCGTTTATGCGGGCGGCGACGCGGTGACGGGCGCGGCTACGGTTATTTCCGCGATGGGCGCGGGAAAAATTGCCGCGAAGACGATTGACGAGTATTTGTCGCAAAAGTAACGCAGAAACGTAAGGAAACATAAATCATGCAAAAGGCGGCGTCCGCGGGCGCCGCTTTTTTGCTGCAAAAATATCTGAAAATATAAGTTCTGCTTATACTTTAACTCAAAAATTCATTATAACCGTTTTGTTGATTTTTGCAAAGCCGTAGGATAAACTGGTGTAAAATAATACCGCAAGACGGCAAAACAGGAGACTTAACAAATGTATCTTCCGGAAAAATTCGGCGAAAACGTATTCAATGAAAGCGTGCAGAAGGAAACGCTCCCCAACGACGTATATAAGGCATTGCGAGCCACCATCGAATCGGGCAAACAGCTCGACGTATCGATTGCGGGCGTCGTCGCTTCCGCTATGAAAAAATGGGCGGTATCCAAGGGCGCCACGCATTATACGCATTGGTTTCAGCCCTTAACGGGATATACCGCCGAAAAACACGATAGTTTTATCGAACCGGACGGGGACAAGGTAATTATGCGTTTGAGCGCGAAAAACCTGATCGTCGGGGAACCGGACGCCTCTTCTTTCCCTTCGGGCGGTTCGCGCGCGACGTATATGGCGCGCGGATACACGGCGTGGGATCCCACGTCCCCCGCGTTCGTCAAGGACGGCACGCTGTACATTCCTACCGTATTTCTCTCCTACACGGGCGAGACGCTGGATAACAAATCGCCGCTGTTACGGTCGATGACGGCGCTCGATAAACAGGCGAAACGCATATTAAAGCTGTTCGGAATCGAATGTAAAAAGGTTGCGACGACGGTCGGTCCCGAACAGGAGTATTTCTTAATCGCAGAGGAAGATTATTTAAAGAGAAAAGATTTAATTTTAACAGGCAGAACGCTGTTCGGCGCGCCCGCGCCGCGCGGACAGGAGCTTGAAGATCATTACTTCGGCGCCATAAAGCCCCGCGTCAACGCATTCATGCGCGATCTCGACGAGGAATTGTGGAGTTACGGCGTTTTATCCAAAACCAAGCATAACGAGGTCGCGCCCGCCCAGCACGAGCTTGCGCCCGTATTCACGACGACGAACGTCGCCGTCGATTCGAATATGCTCACGATGGAAATTATGAAAAACGTCGCAAAGCGTCATCATCTCGTTTGTCTTTTGCATGAAAAGCCTTTCGAAGGAATCAACGGCAGCGGCAAGCACAATAATTGGTCGATGTCTACCGATCAAGGATACAATTTGCTCGACCCGGGAGAAAATCCCGAAGAGAATACGTTGTTCCAACTGGTTTTAACCGCGGTGATCAAGGCGGTGGACGAATATCAAGGCGTCCTGCGCGCTTCCGTCGCTTCGGCGGGAAACGACCATCGGTTGGGCGCGAACGAGGCTCCTCCCGCCATAATTTCCGTCTACCTCGGCGATCAGCTCGGCGCGCTTGTGGACGCGCTCGTGCAAGGTGTGGATTATATCCCCGTAAAACCCGAAAAGGGAAGTATCGGCGTGCCGGAATCCCCTATTTTTCCCAAAGACGCTACGGATAGAAACCGCACCTCGCCCTTTGCCTTTACGGGGAATAAATTCGAATTCCGTATGCTCGGTTCGCAGGCGAACGTGGCGGAAGCGAATATCGTGCTGAATACGATCGTCGCGGATGCGTTCCAATCTCTTGCCGACGAATTGGAAGGAGCGAAGAATCTCGCCGTGGCGGCGAAAGAGGCGATTGTAAGAGAGCTGAAAGCGCATTACAGAATTATTTTCAACGAGGACGGATACGGTCCCGATTGGGAACCCGAAGCGATGAGGAGAGGACTGTTGAACAACAAGACGACGGCGGACGCCGTGCCCGTTTGCTTCGAAGAGAAGAATATCGCCGTATTTGTCCGCCAGGGCGTTTATACGAAGGAAGAGGCGGTCGCCCGTGCGAGCATTCGTTTGGAAAACTATGCGAAGATCATCAATATCGAAGCGCTCACCATGATCGAAATGGCGAAGCGCGACGTGATCCCCGCCGTCTCCGATTATGTCGCGGAACTTGCCGCAAACGCGGCGGCGAAAAGAGCGGTTGCGCAGAATGTCCCCTGTAAAGCGGAAACGAAGAGCATCGAAAGGCTTTCCGCGCTCAACGACGCAGTTTACGATCTCGTCGAAAAAATGGAAGCCGATTTAAAAACCGTCGATATGTCGGACGAAAGAGCGGCGTCTCAAGCCATGGCGCATACGATTATTCCCGATATGGAGGCGATCCGCAAATGCGTAGACGAAATGGAGACGCTTACCTCGGCGGATTATTGGCCCTATCCTTCTTATACCGATTTGTTGTACGGCGTAATATAATGTTATGTCGGCATTTTATTATTCTTAACAACGCTATTTGATATTGCTTTTTTACTTTCGGCATGATACAATGATTGTAAGATAAA
>CAYZTP010000037.1:7351-10328 GCA_964481555.1 uncultured Clostridia bacterium
GGAGAACAAGACGATAATCCGGTAAACGGCGGAGAGCAAGAAAATAATCCTGTAATCGGCGAGGAACCGAACGATTCTACGGGCGGAGAAGATACCGTTATCTTCGTATCTCCCGTTGCGGAAGCGGTATGCACGGTGGAATATCGGGAAATTTACGCCAATCAAACGCGGGGCGGTATCGTCTATCGCCATATGGGCGTGGATTTTTCCGCGGACGAGGGAACGCCCGTCGTCTCCGTAGCCGCGGGCGTGGTTTCGTCGATCAGCTATTCCGAAACCTTAGGGAACGTGATTATCATCGACCACGGCGACGGACTGGTAAGTTATTACCGCTTTATCGAGCCGACCGACGGCTTGACGGAGGGGAGCGAAGTCGCCAAAGGCGAACAGATCGCAACGGTTGCGGCGGCGTACGGCACCGAGTATAAGGACGGCGCGCATCTGCATTTGGAAATATCGCTGAACGGGGAATATGTCGATCCCGCCGATTATTTCGATATCGTTTACGAAGAAAAGTAACAATATAAAACGCGCCGCGTTTCGCGGCGCGGCAATGGAAAAAGACCGTCCGCTGTCAAGAGGACGGTCTTTTGTTACGCATGATTTGTTAAATGATTCCGCTGATCGCCCAAATAAGCAGCACCCAAACGAGGAGTCCCCACATTCCGTTCTTTCCGCAGACCGCCGCGAGCTCTTCGTTCGATTTGTGGAAAACGAAATAGAGAACGATTCCTACGGGCGCAAGCACAAACGAAAGAATTTGATAACCGATATATTGTCCTTTAAACGTAGCCGCAAACCAGGGACCGATGGATTTGTAGAAATCGACGGTGTCGCTCACGCTGATTGCGAATCCGATGCCGATGAACGCGATCGCGACAATCAGATAGAGCCAAGCAAGCACGCGGGCGGATTCGCTGGAATTCGAACAGAGGTTCATTACCATCATAATGATGCCTACGCTTAAAAAGAAAGATACGTCGTGGTCCGTATTGCGGGCAAGATAACCGTAATAGATCATCACGAATGCCATTAAGACCAGAGTAACAATACCCAACGCTAACATAAAATTCCCCCTAAAATGGATATAATTTTCTTTATTATAATACCAAAATAAGATTTTGTCAATACTCAAATGAAAATTAAGTGAAAAATTTACGAACTGAAATTTGTGCAATTTAACCAAGCTCTGTGCCGTGCGTTGCGGGAATATCGCCCCTTTACGGAGCATATGATATTGCAATCGGTTACGAGGAGCTTCTATGAAGAAATTTATCTGTTGCGCCTTTTGTGCGCTGATCCTTTTTTCGGCGGCGGGCGTTTCCGCTTGCAAGAGCGCCGCGAAGCGCTGTTTATACGAGATAACGGCGGAGTACGTTCCCGCAGAGCGAACGCTTTCCGCCGAGATGACCGTCTCCGTACCCAATCCGACGGAGACCGCGCTTTCCGAACTCAAATTCGAGCTTTGGGGGAACGCTTACCGCGAGGACGCCGCCTATCGCCCCCTTTCCGAGCCGTTCGCTTCCGCGGCGTACTACGCGGGGGAGAGCTACGGCGGCATGAACGTCGTTTCGGTGACGGGCGCGGCGAATTATGCCGTCGGCGGCGAGGACGAAAATATTTTAACCGTCTCCCTGTTAAAAGACCTTTATCCCGACGAGAGCGTTACGATAACGATCGGATACGAGCTTACGCTCGCCGAAGTCAACCACCGTCTCGGCGTAGGGGAGAACAACGTTACGCTGGGGAATTTTTATCCCGTGCTGTGCGCTTACGACGGCGGATTTTTGGAATACGTTTACGCCGAAAACGGCGATCCGTTTGTAAGCGAATGCGCCGACTACCGCGTAACGCTTACCGTACCCGCGCAATTTGCCCTGTACGGCGGCGGAGAGATCGTCCGCACGGAATCGGACGATAAGGCGGTTTATACCGTTACGGCGGAAAATACGCGCGATATCGCCCTTGTGCTGAGCGATCGATTGAGCGCTGTCTCGACGGGCGTTACGATCGGCGGGAGAGACGTGACGGTGGAATACGCCTATTTTTCGGACGAAACGCCCGAAACGACGCTATCCGCGGCGGCGGATAGTCTGCGTTATTTTTCGCAAACCTTCGGCGATTACGCCTATCCGCGGTATACGCTTGTGCAAACGGATTTCCCCTACGGCGGCATGGAATATTCCGCGTTCGTTCTTCTCTCCTCTTCCCTTGCGGAAGGGGATATCCCGACCGTCGTCGCGCACGAAACCGCGCATCAGTGGTGGTATGCGATGGTGGGGAGCAATCAATTCGAAGCCGCCTGGCAGGACGAAGGACTTGCCGAGTTTTCGGCTGCGCTGTTTTTGGAAGCGTATCCCGTATACGGCGGCTCGTACGACGCATTCGTGCGCGGCTGCGAAAACGGTTACCGCGCCTTTTTCTCGGTTAAGTCTCAATTAAACGGCGAAGCGGATACATCCATGACCCGCCCGCTCACTTCCTTTTCGGGCGCGTACGAATACCGCAATATCGCCTACGACAAAGGCGTGATTTTATTCGATCGCGTGAAATCGGTTGTCGGGGAAAAGAAACTCATCGCGGGACTCAAAACGTATTTCGGCGAGTACGCGGGTAAAATCGCCTCTCCCGAGGAACTCATCGCCTGCTTCGGCGGCGGATCGAACGCGGCGGCGATGATGAAATCGTTCCTCGACGGAACCTGCGTCATTTAATCGGTTGACTTTTTCCGTCGGACGCAATATAATAAACGTATGCCTATTTTGGAATACGTTTGTCCCGCCTGCGGGAAAAAATTCGAGGAGTTGGTAAAAAGGTACGACGAAGCCGCGCTTTGTCCCGATTGCAAAACGGAAGCCGTTCGCGCGTGGGCGGGGCGGGTTTATTCTTCCACGGGAAAACCAATCAAGCATTGCAGCGGAAACTGTAAAACGTGCGGCGGCTGTCGTTAATTGGGCTTTTTTGCAAAATTCTACCG
>CAYZTP010000038.1:0-10255 GCA_964481555.1 uncultured Clostridia bacterium
TTTTTATGTGATTTATAAATGATATGACGAAAAAAACGTTCTTCCATTCAAATACGATAAAACGCCGTCGGAATAGACGGTCAGTTCCTTAGCGATTAATTTCTGGCGGGCGACGCCGTGCGCGGCGTTATAAGATTGATCGCCGTACTTGGTATCGCCCGCAACGGGGTGCCCGATAAACGCCATGTGCGCGCGAATCTGGTGCGTTTTTCCCGTGTGCAGCGTAATTTTTAACAAACTCGTTTCGGGGTCCTCCCGCAAGACTTCGTATTCCGTGACAATACTTTCGCCGACGGGCTTTTTAGAAATATGCACGAACGAGCGCCGCTCGTCTTTTTTCAAGTAAGCGTGCAGCACGCCTTGGCGTTCGGGCATATGCCCTACGACGAGCGCATGATAAATTTTTTTGATTCTGCGTTCCCGAAACGCGCGTAGAAGCTCTTCTTCCGCCTCTTTCGTTCGGGCGAAAATCATAAGTCCCGCCGTATTGCGGTCAAGACGGTGAATAAAATACGTTTCTCCCATCTCGCACAGCGCGGAAAATACCGCCTCGGAATGAACGCCGCTTGCTTTATCCGCCACGATCACGTTATCGTCCTTAAAAATCACTTCGAACGCCCGAATCTTCTCTTGGGCGGGCGTTAAATAATAACAAACTTCGTCGCCCGCATTCAGCATGACGTCGGCGGATACCTTTTGTCCGTTAACGCGAATTTCCCGTGATTTTAACAGCGTGCGGAAGCAAAACGAAGCTTGCGCATAGGTATTATCGGTGAAGTTTTTCAGTGAATTTTTTTCTCTTACTATGAATTTTTTCAACCTTTGTCTCCTTTATGATAAAAACGGCGCACAACAGCGCGGCGAGCGCAACGAAAAGCAAGAAACCGCCGCTCAGAGCGAAATATACGGCATAAGAAAGCAACAGCGCGCTTACCGTTTGCAGGACTGCGTAAAAAACGGCGCGCTTTTTGCCCACTTCCCGCGCGGCCGAAGTAATTGCAGAAACGCACGGCGAACAAGCAAGCATGAACACCGCAAACGCAAACGCGCTGGCAGGCGGATAGGGAAATCCTCCGAAAAACAAGGCGAGCGCGCCCGCGACATTCTCTTTTGCGATCAATCCCGAAAGCGCGGCGTAGGCAACGCGCCAATCGCAGCAGCCGATCGGCGCAAACAGATAGCGAATTCCCCCGCAAAGCACGGCGAGCATACTATCTTCCGGCGCGCAATATTCCAACGAAAAACTAAACGACGACAACAGCCAAGAAAGAAGAAAAAAAGCAAGAATGACCGTCGCAAGCTTTATTATAAACTGTTTTATTTGAAAAAACAAGGATTTTACCACGAATTGTGCGCGCGGAACCTGCAAGGGCGCAAGCTCCATAATAAAAGGCAAACCCGTTTTCTCCTTTGTAAGAACGGCGGCGGTAAACGATAACGCGACGCCGAGCGCGTAGAGCAGAACAACCGCATAAAACGAATTGGAAAAAAACGAAGAGGCAAGCGTTAAGTAAACGGGCAGCTTCGCACTGCAAGAGATATAGGGTAGGCACAAGATTACCCGCCGTTGTATTTTTTTGTCTTCCAATCCCCGCGTCGTCATAATTGCCGCCGCCGTACAACCAAAGCCCATAAGCAGCGAAAACACCGCCCTTCCGTTTAATCCGACTTTGGATAACGCGCCGTCCGAAAGCATGGCGAGCCGCGATAAAAAACCGCTCTCCTCCATGCAAATGAGGAAGAAAAACAACAGCGTGATCTGCGGCAAAAAACACAACACGCCGCCAAGGCTTTTTAACAAACCGTCTCCGACAAACCCGCGTAAAACGGGAAACGGTATCGTTTGCGCATAACCGTACAGCGTTTGCGAAAACAAACCGTCCACCGCGTTTTTCAGAATATCGCCGACGCAACCGGGCGCAAAGGTAAGATAGAACGCAAGCGCGATCGTCGCCAAAAAGATAGGAACCGCAAAAAATCCATTGCAAAGAATTTTATCGGGAACGCTCTGCGCCGCTTGGGGCGGCCGATAAATTTCCAAAGGCAAACTGTCGGGGACGCAGTCTTTTAAAGAGGGAGCGTCAAGCAACCGACAAAATTTTTGCGCGAGCGCCTTTCTTTTAAGCCCTTCGGCGCATAAAACCGGCATATGCAGCCATTCCTCCACCGCCTTGCGGTTGAGTTTACCGCCCGCGCGTTCAAACTGTTTTTGTTTTGTTAAAACAAGCGCGGCGCGTCTACCCTTTGCAAGCGCTTTAACAAGCGGAAGCGTACGCTGCAAGGCGGCGCATTCGCTGACAAAACACAAAAAGGCGTTTTCGCTCTTTTTGATCTCTTCGCAAGCGCCCTTTTCTTCCATGCTCATTCCCGTAAGAGAATAAATACCCGGTAAATCGCGCACAACGACGCGTCGGCTTCCTAAAACCGCCTCTTTTTCCATCGCGCCTACGGTAACGCCGTGCCAGTTTCCCACCTTTGCGTGTCCGCCCGTAAGCGCGTTGAACAGCGTGCTTTTCCCCGCATTGGGGTTGCCGATCAGTAAAACCGCGAGATCTTCCGCACTTGAATCCATTCCGCCGCCTCCCTTCTAATAGCGATCAAACTCCCCGCCCGAACCAAAAAGACGCTTTTCCGAAAGGAAACCTTAATCAGCGCGAACCGCGCGCCCTTGCGGAGATTTAACGCGCTCAACCGCGCCTTAATTTGTTCGGGCGCGGTTACGTTTAATACCTCGGCACAGTCGCCGCGCCGCAAATCACATAACGTCATATCATAAAAAATGCAGACGGGGCGAATTTTATGCCCTGTCCGCATTCTCTCTTTTATTTCGCACGGATTAAGTGCGGTCGGTTTCGCGCGCTTCACGGTTGCCCATCAGTTTAAGCATCCCGTTGGTGATGATCGGAGAGATGATCAGCCAAATAGCCGCAAGCGCGATAAGCGAATAAACGATAATCGCGCCGAGCGTGCGCGCCCCGCCAAAGACGCTTGATACGAGATTAAAATCAAAAATTCCGAACAAGCCCCAGTTCAAAGCTCCGACGAGTACAAGGATATAAGAAATCAGATTTGCAATAACCATTTTTGCCTCCTGCATTCAGTTTGTACCGTCTCAAACGAAATATACCAAGCGGCGCGAAAAACGGCTCCTTTCGGAGCCGTTTTGAATATTTTAATTTGCAAACGCAATTTTTATGTAACAAACGTTGATGCAAAGGTCGGTCGTGGTAAATTCAAGTTTTAAAAAGCCGCCTTTTACAACCACGCTTGCCTTCACCGCCGTTCCGCAAGCAGCGTTCGAAATCACCTCTTCGCCGTTCGCGCTCACGCACACGTTTTTGGAACAATTCCAAGGATCGGAGAAGTACACTTCGATCTCGTAGTCGCCGTCCTCCAACTCGAACAGGTAGCAAAGATAACGATCCTTCCCGCTTTCATACTGATTCTTCGTATAACGGTTGGAGGACGTTTTATCCAATCCGTCGCCGTTGTTATACTCATACGGCCAAGTATTCGCACTGCTCAGTCCGCCTGCGCTGCACGCGGAACCCGCCGTCCCGCTCGTCGGGTCGGATCCGTCAACCAATCCCCAATATTTTCCCGTCGCATAGTCGATTCCGAAAATCTGTTCGGTCAGCGAATTGTACATACCGTACTTGTCGCCCTCGGAAATCGTGCTCGTATCGTAGTCGCCGCAATCGACGAAATAGGCAAGCGAACTGTCGCGAGTACCGCTGAAAGAAAGGTCTTCGTTAAACGTAACGGAAGCCGTATAGATAAAGTTCCCGAGCCGCGCCGAGCGCTCACCGTTCACGCCGCTGAATTTCACGTTGATTACGGTACGCGTCTCCCCGTCGACCGTCTTGGTAGCAGCGTTGCTAACGACCGAATCGGGAATGGGGATGAGAACTTCATACAGCTCGTCCTCCGTATAAGCAAGCGTCTTGCTGTAAATTTCTACGCCGTCCGCCGTAATACAAATACTCTTTCCCGCGTCATCCGCGCAGAAGTATACGACAAGATAATTTGTTACGGTCTTATCAACCGCCATATCGTATGCGAACGAGCCGCCCTCTTTCGCATACCGCGAAGTGCCGCCCGCAACCGTATCGTTGGTGGATCCGACGGAGTCTTGGTCGTTCATTTTGTGCCAATCGTCGTTTTCATACTGTCCGTAGCCGGGTTGTACGGTATCGATCTTCTCGTATTGATAAGTCGATTTGTCTTCTACCGTCACATCCGAACCGGTGAAATAGAAATACAAACCGTAACGCTGGGTATACTGACGGAAGTGATAAGAATAAGTAAGCGTTTGATTGATTCCCTTTAAAGTGAACGTTCCGTCGCCGTTATTTACCATATAATCGTTGATGTTTGCGATAAAGTCGGCAACCGTTCCGTTTGTAACGTCGATATATTCGGATTCGAGATCGCCGAGATCTTTTACGGCGGGAATAGAAACCGAAACGCCCGTCGTCGTTTGCGCGAAATATTTCGTGCCGAGTTCCGCGGAAAGCGCGAACGGACCGTATTTGAACGCATACGTATATTCGCCGTCGGGAAGGTTGTATGCCGTCACTTTCTTTTCCATCGTGACGGAAACGGTGTTCCCCTTCTTTACGGATACGGCGGCAAAACCGTTCTCCTCCGTAACGGAAGCGTCCTTCCCGTCTATCTTCACGTTGAAAACGTCCGTCCATTCGGGGACGCGAAGATAGAGCGTCGTCGAACCGCTTACCACTTGGAAGCTGACCTCGTCGGAATTTTCAAGGTCGGCGGTCTGTATAAGATCGAGACTGTCCGTCTTTAATTCGCTTTCCAAATACAGAGAAACGTAAACGCCCTCTTCCGCGCTGTAATAAATGCTGTCGTTGAGCTTCGTCATGCTCTCCATGCCGCTGCCCGTGCAGCACCAAAAGCTCTTCTCTTCCGTAGAATATACCTTATAATATCCCGTCGCCATGGGCTGGAAATACGTCGTCATGCCCGTTTCCGGATTCTGCGACGACCAAATCGCATTATAATACGTTCCCTCGTAATAATCGAGATATTTCACGTTCTTCGTAATCGTAAAGAGCATCCGTGAAAGCTTTAACATATTATATGTATTGCACGTTTCGCAGTTGCAGTTTGTCCGTTCGGCGTCAAGAACGTCGTCACGCCCGAAATGCTCCCATTCGGAGTTGCCGCCCGTCACATAAGTATGGTGTTCGACCACGCGTTCCCAAAACAGCTCGGCAACTTCCAGCATTTCGCTTGCGTCCACCGTTTCTCCGTTTATCTTCTTGCCGTCGCATACGATATAACGGTTGAGCGCGCCGATAATTTTTGGAATCGTCGTATTGGCGTGTAAACCGTTCAGATAGTTGCTGCTTCCGCCGAGAATATTTTCAAACAAACTCTCCTCGTCGAACTGATGGGCGGCGACGGCGTATTTATCTTTTCCCGTAATCGCGTAAAGGTTGTAAAGACAGTCGTTCATGCCGCCGTATTCGATGGAAAGCACGGTGTTTTTTGTCGCTTCCGACCATTTCGACACACGGTTATAAACCCAGTCGCCGAGATTGACCGCGACTTGATACGCCGTCTTGTTCCCCGTATATGTATAAACGTCGATAAGTCCCTGCAAAATTTTGTGCATGGTGTACCAAGGCACCCACGCTTCGTTTTCAATGTTGCTCAAACCCGCTTCCACATTATCGAATTGGAATTCCACTCCTTTTTTTTCTACGACGTTCGTCTTATAAGATGCGCCCCACAAAAATCCGTCCTCGCCCTGCGTGTTGTCTTGACATTCTTTGAGCGCGTCGACGATATCTTCTGTTTTTTCAAGAATTTCCGCCCTCTTCGACTCCGTGAGTCCCGCGTTCGCGCTCGCTTGAGCCAATGCGGAAAGATAGTGTCCCATCGTATGTCCGCCGATGAGCGAACTCTCCCATCCGCCGCCGTATCCCGCAGACGCGACCGTCGTCAGATTCGCGTTCTTTTGAAACCAATAAAGAAGCTTATCCTCGTCGAGTTTCATCAAATATTCGTACTCTTTTTCAAGCGCGTTTGCGGCGTAATCGTCGTTGAGCGTTACCTCGTCCAAGCCGTAATAGCCCAAACGGTCGTCATCCGTGCTTCCCGTTTCATGATTGCAGCCCGTTAAAGCGCCCGTAAGCGTCGGCATAACCAGCGCCGCGGCAACCGCAAACGAAACAACCCTTTTGGTGAATTTCATTTTATACCCCCTACGTCAATATTTCGGACTTGTTTTTTCCGTCCGATTATGCTACAATCATTATAGAGCAATCGCAACAGAAATTCCAATCTCATTTTTCCACATTAAGGTATCAAAAGGTAAGATCATGCTGCATTTTAATTTGCAATCCCCCGTCGAATTGCTTTGGTTCGGAGAATTTATTTCGCCCGAAAAAGGCTGGAAACATTTGACCCGCACGTTATACGAATACGAACTGATCGTCGTTACCGAGGGAACGCTGTTCATAGCCGACGAACGCGAAGAATACGAGGTTCATCAAGGAGAATACTTGATCATGTCCCCCACGCGCTGCCAGCACGGCACGAAGATATGCCGCTGCCGGTTTTACTGGCTGCATTTCCAATGTCCCGCGCTGCCCGCGTCCGTTTCTCTGCCCGCGCACGGAAAAACGCCCGACGGAAACGCCGTCGGGGAACTTGCCGAAAGGTTATTTGCGGCGGAAAAAATCCAGCCGCGCGGATTGCGTTCGAAATATCTTGCCAGTCTCATGTTGCTTCAACTGTGCGAACACAGCCCGCAGACAACCGACGACGCGCTCTATCTCCCGCCGCAGAAAGTTTTATGCGAAAAGGTAAAAAATTTCGTGGCATGGCATTGCTTTTCGTCTATCCGCATTACCGACATCGCAAAAGAACTGGGATATCACGAAAAATATCTTTCGCAGGTCTTTCACGCAACGGAAGGGATTTCGCTGAAACGTTATCTCACCATGCAGCGACTGCGCGAAGCCGAACGGCTTCTGCTTGAAACGGATTACACCATCGCGGAGGTCGCTTATTATCTCAACTTCCAAAATCCGCATAATTTTTCCCGTTTTTTCAAACAGGAAAAAGGCGTTTCCCCCGTAGAATACCGCAAATCGCAGAAATCATAAGCCCAAAAGCCAATATAAAAGCCCGACAGCCGCGCCCGCGCTCACGCCGAACACAATGATGGGACCCGCAACGAGAAACATTTTTGCCGCCATTCCGTAAACCAACCCTTCCGTTTTAAATTCAATGGCGGGAGAAGCAACCGAATTGGCAAATCCCGTAATCGGGACAATGCTGCCCGCGCCCGCGTTTCTGCCGATTCTGTCGTAAACGCCCAATCCCGTTAAAAGCGTTCCCAAAAAGATGAGCAACACGGAGACCGCTCCCGCGAGCTCGTCGCCCGAAAGTCCCGCAAATTCGAGCATATAGCGGAAAAATTGACCGATCGAACATATAAATCCGCCGACGAGAAACGCTCTCCAACACGTTTTAAAATGCTTGGTGGGCGGATCGAACGAATTGACGTAGTTAATATAATTGCGGTTGTAATTTTCGCGCGATTTTCCCGTCATAATTCCTCTTTCCGCGTACATTCGCGCGCTTCCTCTCTGCCGCACACAGGAAAGCAGGACTCCCTCTCCTCCCTCGTCTTTTGCAGAGGGTTTTCTTTGATCTTTCTCATGACTATAATTTGGAAAATTTTTCGCAAAAATATACTATTGGGACGGAGCGAGCCGCTCTTTTTTTATCCGAACGCCTTATTCCCCTTCTCCCGTCGGCTTCCGTACGCCGAGAATGTGGATCGCGCGGTACTGCGCGGCGTTGTAAGAGGCGAGCGTCCGTCCGTAAGCGTCGTAGGAATGCGCCGCGACCAAAATATGACTGCCGGAAAAGCCGACGACGACGGGCGAATGATAAAAATCGCCCGTCCGCCTTCCCAACTGCACGATATCGCCGATTTCCACCCTGTCGAGCGGCACGACCTCGGCAAACGGTCCCGCTCCCCCGTTGGTTACGAGAAAGTTATAAAGATATTCCACGCCCGTCCAGCTTGCCGTACGATCCTCCGCCGAACGGTAAAACCACCCGAACACGGGCGTAAAATTCATGACGCCCGCGCCTGCGTAAATACATTGCGAGGCAAAATTCGTGCAATCTCCGCCGATTTCACTGAAATCGTAATAGGAAGGATTGCGTTTGAACGCCCATTTTCTCGCGTAGGCGCGCGCGGCTTCTCTGTCGTATGCGATCGTTTCGAATAAATCTTCCATAACGTATCCTATGAACGGACAAGCCGTTTCTGTGCGCATAACGATATTTGATTCCGCATACGATAAAACGTGAAACGTTACCGCTCATTTCAAAAGAAACGACGGCGAAAATTCATCTTCGCCGCCTTTTTTGCGGGACTTCTTGCGCTGGTCGTGCTGATTCACGTCAATATCACCAACATTCTCGTCTCCGTGGCGGAAGCCTCCATGCGTTCGATTACAACCGTTGCCGTAAACGACGCCGTTTATTATACGCTGTCGGATAAAATTCGGTACGAGGATCTCGTATCCGTCAGCCGCGACGAATCGGGACTGATTACCGCCGTTACTTCAAACGCGTTTCAAATCAACCGCATAGCCCGCGACGCGGCGTATATGTCCCAGCAAAATTTAAGCAAAATGAGCGAAAGCGGCGTGGACGTCCCCCTCGGCGCCTTCACGGGAATCGGCGCTTGGGCGGGCTTCGGTCCGAAAATCAACATGAAAATCCTGCCTATTTCCAATGTGGCGTGCAGCTTTTCTTCCTCGTTCGAAGAGGCGGGCGTAAATCAAACCAAACATTCCGTTTACTTGGAAATCGTTGCCGATATCTCTATCATTCTGCCTACGAAAACACGCAACTTCGCTTCGTTAACCGAGGTTCTCATTTGCGAAAGCGTTCTTGTCGGAAAAGTGCCCGACGTTTATTTGCAAGCGGACATTTTCGGACAAGGTTATTCTCTCGCGCCCGCAGTATAATTTATATGAATTTTTACGCATATCTTCCAAAAAGGTATTGAGTTTTCTCGCCGATTATGTTATAATCTACTCGCAAAAAACAAAAAGAGAATAAAAAAATGGTTGAAGAGCAAAAGGAAGAAATTCAAGAAGAAAATCAGACGAAAAACGAAAAAAAACTCGGAAATACACTCGGAAGATTGTTGGCGTCCGCAGTGATTCCGATTTTGCTTTCGGGAATCTTACGGGCGCTGGGGATTTATATCTTCGTATCGCCTAATAATTTCGCACCCGGCGGAATTAACGGTATTTCCGTGCTGCTCGAATACGGAACGGGATGGAATTCGGGTTGGTTCTTGCTGATGCTCAACGTGCCGCTGTTTTTCGTAGCATTTTTCTGTTTGGGGAAACGGGAAGCCATCATCTCTACTCTCTCTATGCTTCTCTCTTCCGGATTATTAATTTTGTTTGACAAGCTTCCGTTTATGCAAAAGATTCGCTATCAACCCGATTACACCGCATTGCTCGCGGCGGTTGCAAGCGGTATCTTTTTGGGAGCCGCGCTTGCAATCATGCTGAAAAGCTGCGGAACCTCGGGCGGGACGACGGTGCTTGCTTCCCTTGTGAACAAAAAATACCGCTTTATCAACGTAAGCTGGCTGACTTCGGCATTCGACGCTTGCGTGGTTTTGGCGTCTTTCTTCGTCTACAACCACGGCGCAAGTTTTACCGATAAACTTGATCCCGTACTCCTTGCGCTTGTATCGTTATTTGTAACCAGCAAAGTCTGCGACGTCATTTTACAGGGCTTTAAGGTCGCTTATAAATTTGAAATCATTACTGACCACCCCGAAGAGATCTCGCAACAGATTATGGAACGAACGCACCACGGCGTAACCGAATTGCACGCGGTAGGAATGTATCGCCATGCAGACAGACAAATGCTCGTATGCATTATTCGGAAACGGCAGATTGCCGAAGTACAGCGCATTATCAAACAATATCCCGAAACATTCGCCACATTTGCTCCCACAAGCGAGGTTTACGGCAAATTCTTAAAATAAATCCTCTGACGGTACTTCGTTCGCAGAACGCATTTCGTCGATCGGGATGAAAGGAAATTTTTACGATTTTTAAGATAGTTATAAAAAAACACTTGCAATTTGGGAAAGAATAAGTTATAATAAGCAAGCTGTTTGCAGAGATGTCCGAGTGGCTTAAGGAGCACGATTGGAAATCGTGTGTAGGTT
>CAYZTP010000039.1:0-10229 GCA_964481555.1 uncultured Clostridia bacterium
CCACTTCGTGTCGATGAAACATTTTTCTCCAAGCCATTCCAGATTCTTAGAAAGCGTAATCTCCTCGAGGTTGCTGCATCCCTGAAAAACCGCATTCTCGATGATTTTCACCGAATCCGGTATGACGATCTTTTTTAAATTCTGCATACTTCTGGAAATATCCGGAAGATTAGGATAGCTGCTCGTATCTACTTCGCTTCCTTTAAATGCAAAATAGCCGATTTTTTCCACACTATCGGGAATTTCGATCTCTTCCAGAGCGCAGTCTTCAAAGCAACATGCCGGAATTTCCGTAATTCCATACGGTATATTGATGCGCTTTAAGTGAGTGCAGCCCCAAAACGCACGCCTGCCGAGGACTTTGACCGTGTCGGGAAGGACAAATTCCTCCACGCGCGTTAAACAGGCAAAACTCTCCTCCCCGATTTCCTCGATCGTGGAAGGCAAGATGATACTCGTTGTGATCGAATTCGTGTTGTATTCATAAAGAGGACCGCGATTCCATGTGTTTATCGTAAAAGCGTAGTCCGCAATCCGCTTGACGGGAAGACCTTGGTACGTTTCGGGAATCGTTACCGTTCCCGCAAGCCTTTGACCCGCCAGCCCACGGCTTACCTCGTAGCCGCTTCCATCCGAAAGCAACGTATAAAGCAGTCCGATCTCGTCGTAGCCCGATTTGACGGGAGAATTTCCATTTTCGGCATTATCGTCATCTTCGTCTTCGTCAGCTTCTTCAATCGCGAAGATGAAGCTTGCCCATTCGGAATCGGCATAACTTTCGTCGTCTCCGAGCGCCTGCGCCTCGATTTGATAGACGCCGCCCGCGAGGTCCTCGGGCAGCAGGAAGCGGGACTCCGCCGTCGTCGTCTCCATATCGCGAAATACAACCGCGTATCCCATCGCGAGAGGCTCTTCGTCCCAGACGATCGCCCCGTCGGTCAGCGCAAAATTACTCGGTTCGGCTAACCGATATGGTCCGCCCGACTGTTGGCATGACGAAAGCGTAATGGAAAATAGAAACATCAGCCCGCAAAGACAAACCGAAATATTTTTTTTCATAAACCGACCTCCTTTCTTAAATGGAAAAACGCATTTTAACCGATTTTAAAGTTTTCATATCGTTTCTCTTTTATTTTTTTTATGATTTTGTAGGGCTTTGACATAATAGGTTTCGCATTCAATTAGGCAAAAGAACATAAAAATCAAGGATTTAATTAAGAACCTGATTTACATTTCCCAAACGGTAGCTTTGCCGTCCACATACCGCCAATAATTACCCGATCCCTGCGGCGTGTTCTCGCAAAAATAAAAGATCGTAGCGTTAGAAAAAGCTTGTTGCATGGTAACGGGAACCCTCATACCGTTCGGGGAAATATACACCTCGTTATTCTGCGCTTTCAAAGCCGTCCACGCCGCTTCCGTTCCCTCATAGTAAATCTTCGAAAGATTGTCGCAACGCTCAAACGGACGATATCCAAGGTTCTTTAGCGAAGCGGGGAGAATGATTTCCTTGAGCGATGTACAATTGGCGAATACGCGGGAACCCTCAATAGATTCCAGTCCGTCCGAAAGGGCAATTTCTTCTAGGGCAGAACACCCGTTGAACGCCTTTTCTCCGATCTCGGTAACGCTGCTCGGGATGTCGATATGAACAAGACTTTCGCAATAGGCAAATGTACTCGATGGTATCTCGGTCAAATCGGAGGGAAGTTTGATATGTGTCAAAGAAGAACAGCTGCCAAAGACTCTTTCCCCAATGAGTCTCACTCCGTCTGGAATGACAATTTCCGCGAGATTTTTTTGACGGAAAAAGGCGTTGCTTGCAATATACTTGACGTGAAACGGAATAGTAATTTTTGTCCCTTCTGCCATGTCGCCTTTATATTCATAGAGAACGTTGCCGAGCACAACAAAACCGTCGGGTTGAGCATCCAACCATGCCGTATTATAAAAGGTGTTTATGCCCATCCATTCAAGGTCGTCGGGCAACGTGATTTCTGTTAGTTTCAAACAGCCGCTGAATGCGCTCATTCCGATCCTTTTTACGGAATCGGGAAGATCGATTTTTGTGAAACTTTGATCGGACTGCTTGATATTTCCGACTGAATAATACTCGCTCATGAACGCCTCCTCGCCGATTTCCTCCAAACCATCATGAAAAGAAATTTCGGAAAGAGCGCAGTCTTTGAAACAACCCTCGGGAATGTCTTTCAATCCCTTTGGAAGCGTGATATGTTTGAGCGCTGTACACCCCCAAAAAGCGCACTTTCCGATCTTCGTGACGGTATCGGGGATCGTAAGCTCTCCCAACTTGCTGATGCAGGCAAAAGAGAAGTCTCCGATCTCTGTGACAGTATTGGGGATTTCAATTGCCGTCGTGTCAACATTGCAATACTCCCCCGTATGCGGATTGGGCATTTGCTGTCCCACCTGATACATGAACGCACTATCGGCAATCTTTTTGACGGGCAGCCCTTTGAAATAAGCGGGGATTTCAAGCACGCCGTTAAGGTCGACTTTTCCACGTGAAATTTCATAGCCCGAGCCGTCGTCGAGCAGCGTATATTCCCACCCTTCCTCGTCGTAGCCCGATTTGACGGGAGAATTTCCATTTTCGGCATTATCGTCATCTTCGTCTTCGTCAGCTTCTTCAATCGCGAAGATGAAGCTTGCCCATTCGGAATCGGCATAACTTTCGTCGTCTCCGAGCGCCTGCGCCTCGATTTGATAGACGCCGCCCGCGAGGTCCTCGGGCAGCAGGAAGCGGGACTCCGCCGTCGTCGTCTCCATATCGCGAAATACAACCGCGTATCCCATCGCGAGAGGCTCTTCGTCCCAGACGATCGCCCCGTCGGTCAGCGCAAAATTACTCGGTTCGGCTAACCGATATGGTCCGCCCGACTGTTGGCATGACGAAAGCGTAATGGAAAATAGAAACATCAGCCCGCAAAGACAAACCGAAATATTTTTTTTCATAAACCGACCTCCTTTCTTAAATGGAAAAACGCATTTTAACCGATTTTAAAGTTTTCATATCGTTTCTCTTTTATTTTTTTTATGATTTTGTAGGGCTTTGACATAATAGGTTTCGCATTCAATTAGGCATTGGTCTTGTCTCCTTATTATCATAAAATCGAGAGCTATTTTAAATATTTATAATTATACATTAAATATCGGGGGTTGTCAAGCTTTTTATTGAATTTATTACGTTTTTATTGTTTAGAATGATGAATAATTGTTTTAAGTACTAATTATCCCTAATGCGAAAAGAAATAACCATTCATTGTTGATAAATACTACCGAAAAAGCATTTGAAAAACGAGAGAATCATACGAAAATCGCCGCGCCGAACAATAAACTAACAGAGCAAACCATATAGCCGAATTTTCTTTGATCGGCAAGCAAAATTATGAAAAATACCGTAGAAAAATACTCCGCCGTCCGACGGACGGCGGAGTATCGTTTTTTGTTGTTTACTCGATTACAAAAACATTCACGCTGTTATCTTTCAAAGTCGCTTTTAATACATTGTTTTCGACGGCAAGTTCGCTGTAAGTCGGTTCTATATTCGTGTGTTTCCCGAATTTTACACCGATTTCGTTGATCACGGTCGGATCCTCGTGCCAAAGCGTAGTCACTTTCGCTTTCCTCTTTACCCCGAAATTGACAAGCTCGGCGGAAAGTTCCTCGTCTTTACCCGAAACATTAACGACTTTCAAATAAATCTTTCCGTCCTCGCCGACCGTCGCGCTTTGGAACAGACGCTCGTTGACTTTCCAAATGTTCTTAAACAAAACCTCGTGCCAATCTCCGTCTTTATAGATGGAAGCGGTAAACGTCTTTTGGGTATAGACAAGCTTCATCTTGTTCCCTTCCGGACTATAACCGATGAATTTGTCCTTCCCCATCATTTCGCAAACCGTTCTAATAAAATCAACGCGCTTATCAAAGGATACGTCGAAACCCTTATGGTTTTTGCCGTATTGGCAACAAATGGAATAGCCTGCGCAATCCATTGTTCCCGCGTCGCGAACGTCCGCAACGCCTACTCCCGCAATAAAACTTTGTTCGCCCGAAAGTCTGCAAAAATCGATGATAACCTCGCACTCGGAAAAATCTTGCGCGTCATAATAGAATCCGTTGAACGCGTCGCTCTCTTCAATGATGAGTTTACCGTCTTCGATATGTCCGCCCCGACAATTAGGATAAACTTTCCAGCCTCCCAACCCGTTCTTAAAATCGTGATGATAAATGGTTTTTCCGCTTACGAGATCGTTTACGGTGACGGACGAAACCGCGTTGGCCGTTCTATGACCGCCAATCAGAAGTCCGCCCGCATTATCATCGTCTACGGGAGCCACGTCTTTCAAAGTATATTTGCCCGTATTAGAAGCAAACATCTGCTGCACATAATAATTGGGCGTGAGCATCACGTCGCGCGCATTAAACCAAATTAAGTTGGGCGTCCAACGATAATTGTAAGTAGATGCGAACAAAGGCGCGTAGCAAGTCATTTTTACAACGTCGGAATTGCGTTCGCAACCCGTTAAGAACGCCGCTTCCGCCAATGCGGAACGCAGGTTATTATCGCCGTTCAAACGCCCTCTGCCATCCGCCATAGTGTGCATTGCGTATTCGCCCATAAACACTTTCGCTCCGTCGCGGTCGTAACAATCGTAACGCTTGGTATTATCGATAAACCATTGATATGAATTGTAAACGTGTTCGTCTACGATCATGTCGCGATATTTTTCGTTGATCGTTTTCCAAGATTCGTTAGAATCTTCGGGACGGATATCTACGCCGCAAGTAGTAACGACGGTAATATCGAACAGCTTTAACAAATCGGTCAACCGTCCTTTGTACATATATTGCCGAACGCCCAGCAAACAGGACGCCAAATTATCGAAATATTCGTAACCCCAGTTTTCGTTTCCGATTCCGATAAATTTCAGCTCGAAAGGCTCGGGGTGTCCCATATCCGCGCGCACTTTCGCCCAATACGACTCGTTCTGATCGGCGGAAGCGATATCGCCCTTGGCAAAAAAGATAAGATCCGCAACGTTGTCGATTACTTCTTTTTGGAATTTTTCCGTGCCGGGGACGATTCTCTGATAGCCCGTTTTACGCTGTTCGCCCATTCTGATTTGGCACAAAAGACCGCAATGAAGCACAGGCAACGGCGTCATATTCAAATCTTCGCACAAAGCGAAATACTCGTAAAAACCGATCCCGTACGATTGCAGATAGCGCCATACGTTGGGAATCTGTTTGCGCTGTTCCAAAGGTCCTACCGTATTTCTCCATTTATACTGATATTCGAAATCCACGTCGCCTTCCACCACGCAGCCGCCGGGAAAACGCATAAACGAGGGATGACAGTCTTTTAACGCTTGTACGATACGGGGAGACAGTTTCCCGTTGCGGTACTTATCGGGATCCCCCCAGGTTTTCGAAGGCAGCAAGGAAACGTAGTCTATCCCGATTTTCCCATTTCCTTCGAAAATTATGCAAAGCCGTCCCATCGTGTCTTTTTCGGCAACGACGGAAGTACTCACCTTAATCCATTCGCCGTCGTTTCCCGCGGGAATGGCAATTTCGCCGATCGTGGTATGTCTGCCGTGCGCGCCCTTGATATACACTTTCGCACGTCCTTGGAATCCGAGCCGTTTTACGAACATAGAAAAGTTGTACGTTTCTCCGTTCTCGACGGGCATTCCGTACATATCGTAACCGCCGTTCGTATAGTAGCCGGGATTTTCCAAATGATAAATTCCGCCGATATCCAGCAGCAGATAAGACGGATTATTCGCGTTCATGCCGCCTTTTTTCGTAATCTTTTTGGGACCCGCACCGTATATATCCCAATAGTTGCGTTGCTGGCTGCGCGCCTCCACCGCGCTTTCACAGTTGAAATCGTCGTATGTGAAATACTCGAATTCAAACGAATTGTTGATGACCATTTCGGCGTTCAGCCCCCCGTCTGCCGCCTGGTTGATATCTTCGAAGAATAATCCGTACAGATGATCGGAAACATCAATCCCTTTTTTGTTTGCGTCTAAGGTAAAACGAACCATAAAAACTCCCCTGCCCGCCTTTCATACCGCGGGCAAATTTATCGAAATTATTATAACAATCATTTCCCCTTTCGTCAAGACGTTACGGGAAAATTTTGTCTGCTTTCTCAGTTTTTTTCTGTATTCTTAGATTGCTTGCATATCTTGCGTTTTACTTTGAGAAAACATTTTTTAAAATAGCTGCGGAAATGTCCGTCGAAAGCGATTGCAAGCGAACACGGTATCACGGCGATCCCCACGGCGATAAAGCCGTTCGTCAACAACTCCAACCATCCGCTTTCAACTGTTTGCATCGCAAAATTCAACCCGATCAACGAACACGCAAACAATAAGATGTATAAGTAATTTTTGATATAATAAGAAGTTGCTCTTTCATGCAGAGCATATTTATAAAACACATGAGGTTCCACAATGTGACAGATAAAAAGATTGGTAAGAATGGTAGCCACTATTACGCCCACTACGCCGAACAACAACACAAACGCGACGGACAATATGACGTTGATGCAACCCTCGATTAAAGGTTTCCATCTGTCGTTGTAAAAAGTGCCGGTTGCATCGCGAAACAAAAGCGTCGCTTGCCGCATGAATTGTATAAAATAATTGAGAGTAATGACGAAAGAGACGGAACGTTCCAGCTCCAATCCCGTACCGAAACAAAACGAGACCAAATTATCGATGATCGCATAATAGCCGAGGAAGAAAACCGTTCCGATTATGAAGTTAAAAGTATGAAAGAAATGATAATATTTTTTTAGTCCTTCCCCGCTTTCTTCCACATAAAGATGACCGATGATAGAAGTAAGCGGCGTAAAAAACAGCGAGATCAATCCCGTCATCGCTGTCATAATCGTAGTATAATTCGTATATTTTCCCAAAACGACGGTACCGAGGAAAGCGGAAATAATCAAACTGTCGGCAGTATTCACCAATACGGTTCCGATACGGTGCATAAACAACGCCTTGACGTTTTTTACGACTTCCCTTTTCGTTTCGGCGTCTACCGATTGTTTGTCTTTCATGATATCGCCGTGCTGCCGTTTGGCTACGATATCCGTGACAAGCCATTGCAGCAAAGCTGCTCCGATCGCACAGACGAGATACCAAACAAAAGACCGCGTAAGAATTACGACCGCGATTTGCAATCCGAATTGCAAAACTTGCCCGCAGGAAGTAATCGCAGTGGTAATATAATTATCTTTATAGGCGTTGATTAGGGAAGTTTTAGCGCTGTAAGCGTATGTCAGCACAACGGCGATCAAAGAAAGCCCGAACGTAAGATAAAGATTGACGTCCAACTCCGCCGAATCCTTTGCCAAATATTTTAAAAACGGCATAAGGATACAGCCGCAAACTAAGATAATAACGCCTATAACCAAATAAAGGCGTTGGAAAAGATGGTAGAGCGCGGAAACCTTTTGATGATTGCCCTCCACTATGGGGCGATACATACAAAAAGTGATCGCGCTTCCCACGCCCAATTCTGCAACGGCAAGGAACCCGATAATGCTCGTATAAAGCGAATTCAATCCGTTTATTTCATTGCCGATGTAATGGATGAGCGCCCTTCTTACAAGCAATGTTCCGACTAATATCAACGCTTTAAACAGAATAGAAACAGTTATGTTTTTTATACCTTTCTTTTTATCCAACGAAAAATCCTCAGCGTTTTTTCTCTATTATGTTTTTCAAATTGCGCAGTAATCTATATGCACCGAAAAGACGATTACGCAACAAGAATGATTTAATGTTATGATATTTTATCAGAGCGGCGCGGTACTTGTCGTCGTTTAATATGCGCCGCGTCAAATCTTTATTTTTAGCAACAACCGCTTCTCCCAAAACCGCCGTGCGGTAAGCGTAATAATAGTAATCTAACGTTATGTTAGAGAAGCCGAACCTCTCGCTTTGAGCCGTATAATAAGCGCAAAGATTCTCGCAGTCGCGCAGATAGGATGAAAGTTTTTCGGGAGAGTTACAAAGCGATCCGCTCACGCGGCAGCGATGATAATAAAAACTCCGCGGCAGATAATACAGCGATTTGATCTGCGTCAAATAAGGGCGGCAAATACTATCGTCCTCGAACATCGTGATATTTTCTATGGTATAAGGCAAAATGCTTTTTAAAAGCTGCGCGCGGAACGCCTTCCCCCAACGATACACGGGGAAAGGCTCCCGCTCTCCGTTTAAGAAATATACGCTATCGTCGATCATTCGTTTCAGCCGTTCTCCAACGTATTCCCCTTCATCAAACCGCGATAATCCTTGAACGGTTTTCACGTTTTTTTCGTATATTTCCGTCCAATCATGCTGGATCAAGTCGTAATCGCGATGACTGACAATCTTCGTTATGCACGCAAATAAGTCAGGATCCACATAATCGTCGGAATCGGCAAAAACGATATAATCCCCCGTGGAAACGGATACGCCGTATTGCCAAGTCTTATAGACTCCTTCGTTGGATTTGGAATACACTTTAAGACGGCGATCGGAAAACGATTGCAAAACGGCAAGGCTGCCGTCCGTTGAGCCGTCGTCAACGGCAATCACTTCTAAATCGATTTCGGAAGCGAGGATGCTTCCGATACATTCCCGTATATAATCCTGCGTGTTATACACGGGAACGATAACGCTGATCTTTTTCATACGGTTCATTCAATTCCTCATAAAACGGGATCCGTTGATTTCTTGATAAAAACGGGATGTAATTGCAAATTGTACGACTTAACGGCGCCGTCCAACACGCCAAAGAACATCCAATGATAAAGTCTGAGATACCCTTGATTAAATTGCAAGATGGCGGTAAATATAATCAATGCAAACGCCAATGCGACCAAGACGGCCGCTTCGGGCGCAAATTTCTTACGGTAAAGCTTAATACATTGCACGATCAACGAAACGGTAAGCCCGTAAAACGTAAGAAAGCCGAAAATGCCTAACGTCGCCAAAAGATCGAACGTAACGTTTGTTGGAACATATCCCGCGTCTTGATTCAGATACAAGCCGTAATTACCCGGTCCGACTCCGAAAAAGGGATTTTCGAGAAAAACTTGCCACGACTCCGTCCATCCCGTAATGCGCCCGCCGGATGCGTCGTCCAACGAAGAGTGAAACAATCTTGCTATAAACACGTCGTATATAGAGCTAAAAGCAAAACGAAACACTATCAAAAGGATGATAATCCCCGCCGCAACCATGATTTTTTTTGCAGAAACCCCGCGAATCAGCCACATTAGATAAACGGAAGCAACGACAAGCGCGATTCCGATAAAGCCCGAAGTCGAAGTTGATATGACGAACATGATAAGGGCGAACAGAATATCGAATATATACCCGTTCTGTTTGGCTATTAAAAACATATAACACGAGAACGCAAACCAAAAAATCAAATAAGTGGCAAGGTAACTCGGCTCATAAAACCATATTTGAAAACGCGGAATCCCAAAATAATAATCATAGGATGGCAAAAACGATAATTCAAACCGAAAGACGACTTTCAGAATGAATTGTATCAGAATTACGGCAAACTGTACATAACAGGTTGCACGGAAAATATTTACAAATTTTGTAATACCGTAGGCTATCACATAGGAAGAAAGCGCATAAAATATAAAAACGATATTATAAATAATCGAACAATAATAGATGATGCCGCGCGCAAAATTGACGGCAAAAACAGACGATATCAACGAACATACGGCAAACCCCATAATCCAAACGTCAAACGAAAAACGCAGCGCGTTTTTTGCAATGAGTAAAAATGCAAGAATACAGAGAAAAATTTGATCCAATCGAAAATTTACGCCGAAAAGGGTAATTCCCCATCTGTCCGCGCCGATCAGAAGAACGGAAATAAAACATAAACAGTGAATAAAAAAATCCAAATTGATTTTCGTATTTGCTATCCGCGTTTTAATTTTATGAAAGGTCGATTCTTTCTCCCTTGTTTGATTTGTGTAAAATTCACTCATACATATTCAAGATTTGATTGTTTCCAACAGGCGACGCGCACACGCGGCGTAATTATACCGTCTTTCTATTTCGTCGCAGCAGTCGATTTCCATGGGATTGCGGTTTAGCTTCTCGATTAAATCCGCTTCGTCCGAGAAATAAATCACGGGCAGTCCTTGATAAATTTCCCGAAAGACTTCA
>CAYZTP010000040.1:0-10157 GCA_964481555.1 uncultured Clostridia bacterium
CCCCCGCTACGCGGGGGAAGGTGTCGCCGAAAGGCGACGAAAGGGGGAATTCCCCGATAGGAACGCACTTTGCCTCGTTGCCCACCCACCGTCATTGCGAGGAGCGGAGCGACGAAGCAATCCAGAAAACGCGCCCATAAGTGGCGGTAACGTCTGGATTGCCACGGCAATAAATTGCCTCGCAATGACGAAAAGGAAAACAAGAAAAAAACGCACGGAAAAGAAATACAATTTTGTGAACAATGTGGCAACGCCTTCCGTAAGAAAGGGACGGAAGTTGCAATAAAAATTTATTCTTTTAGAAGGAGAAACAAGAATGGAAAAAACAAAGACAAACAAGAAAAGCAAGTCGTTCATCGTACTGTTGGTTGCGATTCTGCTTTGCATTGCAGTCGTGCTCGGCATGGGCGGATTCACTTATGCAAAGTACATATCCCAAAAGTCGGTACCAAGCCAAACCGCGAACGTCGCAAAGTGGGGCTGGACGGTCAGCGCGGAAACATCGGAGTTGTTCGGTACACAGTATGTGAACAACAAAATCACTACCGGAAAAGAGGCTTCTGCATTGGACGTGATGGCGTCGTCTACCACAACAACCAACGTTGTCGCGCCCGGTACAAGCGGCAGTATGACGTTCTCTATTTCAGGATCTGCGGAAGTGCGGAGCAAAATCGTCATTTCGGCTACGGAAGGCACGACGGTTCAGTTGAAATGGACGGACAGCGAAAACACAGAACAGACTTACGAGCCGATCAAGTGGACGGTGACGAAAGACAGCGGGACTACTAATTTATTATCCGACAATACTTACGCATCTCTGATTAGCTATCTCAACACGCTTACGAGTGGTGAGACCGGTGTCACAGTAAATCCCACGGAGTTGTTTACCAACGCGGGCACGTACAAAATCAGCTGGGAGTGGAAGTTTGAAGAGAGCGACACGAACAACGGGTACGATACCATTTTGGGCGAGATCTCGAACGGAAGCACCGCGTATAGTGATACTTACACCGCGTCCACGACGGTAACTTTGGACTTGAAGATCTCTGTAGCGCAGGTTCAAGGCACAGCAGCCTAAAAATTTAATTATCTTACCAAAACCGTGACGGAGCGGGTTGTTTCCCTTTTAACGCCCGCAACATTCCGTCGTTTAGCGGAAGAAAAAGTTTGCTTACTCCTTTTTTCCCGCAATCAGCTACCTCTCCCTGTTTCCATGGGGAGAGGTATTTTTCTTGCCTTTTCGGCTCAACGGGGTTTTTCTTTTGCCAACGTAGAAAAACTTCGAAAATAATATAAACAAATGTTCGTAAATCTATTGACAAGCGCGTTTTACCGTGATATCATGCGACTGTACGATATAGGTTGTACTGTATCTTTTGAGGGATATGGTTTTCACACGGTTTTTTTCTTTTTTTCACATTGATTTTCATTTTCGACGTTGATATTTCGATCGGGTATGGTATAATATATTAAACGATTTTTTTCAAAGAGACGGGCGGTCGTCGCCTAAAATCAATTCTAAACAGAAGGTTTCGGGAATGAGTTATCTTTCCATGCGGGGCGTGAGCAAAATTTATAAAACGGGAGACGTTGCGGTAGAAGCGTTGAAAGACATTACGTTCGGTTTGGAGGACGGGGAATTTACCGTGGTATTAGGTTCTTCGGGCGCGGGCAAAACCACGCTTTTGAACTTACTCGGCGGCATGGACGGCGCGACCGAAGGAGAAATTATTCTCGATGGAAAAAACGTGACGAAGCTCACAAAACGCGGACTTACGGAGTACCGCAGGTACGACGTGGGGTTTGTGTTTCAGTTTTATAATCTTATGCCCAATCTCACCGCGCTCGAAAACGTGGAAATCGCGGTGGAAATCTGCAAAAACGCGCTCGATCCCAAAGAAATTCTCACCGAAGTGGGCTTGAAAGACCGTTTGCATAACTTTCCCGCGCAGCTTTCGGGGGGAGAGCAGCAGCGCGTTTCCATCGCCCGCGCAATGGCGAAAAATCCCAAGCTTTTGCTTTGCGACGAGCCGACGGGCGCGCTCGATTACAATACGGGCAAAATGATCTTAAAACTGTTGTACGACGTTTCCAAGAAACAGAAGAAACCTGTTATCGTCGTTACGCACAATTCCGCGCTCAAAGATATGGCGGATAAAGTGATACGCATCAAAAGCGGTAAAATCGTGGACGTCGCTATCAATCCCGCTCCCGTGCCGATTGAGGAGATCGAGTGGTGAAAACCTATCTAAAAACGCTGGCGCGTATGTTCAAAAAACACGTTGCGCGGCTGTTGTCTATCATTTTAATCGTGCTTGTAAGCGTAGGGTTTGTTTCGGGGATCGGTTCGGCGACGGATAAGATCAATTACTCTATGTCCGATTATTATGCCGCCCGAAATGTAAGCGATTTCATCGTAAAGAGTACGGGCGACGGCTTTACGGACGAGGAGATCGCCGCCGTGAAAGAATTATACGGCGAAAACAACGTCGACACGGGAATGTCGGTAGACGTATATTTGGCGATCGACGGCGAAGAGCGGCTTGTAAGACTGTATTTTTTGGACGAATACGATCATCCGACGGTGAATATTCCCGAGAGCGTGGAGATCGCGCAAAGCGGTTTTTCCGGCATACGGGCGAAAAGCGAACAGAGCGATAACAAAATAAAAGAATTGGAAGCGGGAACGCAGATCGAATTGGATTTTGCGGATATTTTGTTGCAGCTTGCCGATCGGAACGGCGAGGAGCTTGATTCGTCTTATCAAGCGTTGCTGAAAAATCTCGAACCGGTTACTGTGAGCGTGGAAGAGATCGTGCAAAGTCCCTTGACGTTTGCAAAAGACGGCGAACCGAGCTATCTCAACCCGGAAGACGCGGAAATTCCCGATACGGTAGGGGGCGTGAACGAAATGATCACGCTCGACAATATTCTTTACCTGCCGTCGAGCGCGATACCCTTATATGAGGATATCGTACCCGAACAGTACAAAGCGTTTCTTCCCGAAGAAACGTTGAAGGAACCGCTTTTGGGGACGGGCGATATATATGTGGCGCTATCCGATCGGTCGGTATTCAATGCGTTTTCCGTCCCTTATAAGAATTATATAAACGGGCAAAAGACGGCGCTGACGTCCCGTTTGGATGCGGAAAGCGTGCGCGTCATCACGCTCTATGATAATTACAGTTTCGTCTCCTTGCAATCTTACGGCGAAAAAGTGATGGGCGTGGGCTATGTGATAATGGTAGCGTTTCTCTTTGTCACCGCGCTTGTCGTGCTTTCCACCATGACAAGACTGCTCGAAGAGGAACGGCAGCAAATCGCTTGTTTGAAAACCATCGGCTATTCGTCTGCGAAAATTGTGTTTAAATACTTGCTGTTTGCCATGATTGCCACGGGAATCGGCGGCGTTGGCTCTTATTTTGTGAGCCTCGGGATTGCCAAACTCCTTTATTGGGTGTTTTCCTACTCTTTCGTGATGCCCGCAATGTCGTCGCATATCGCTATGGTATTCTATTTGATCACGTTTTCCGTCATCGTAGCGGCTACGCTGCTGGCAACCGTTTCGGCGGGGCATAAACTTGCGGGAGAAAAGCCCGCCGATCTGCTTCGTCCCAAATCGCCGAGAGCGGGCAGAAAGGTAATTATCGAAAAGATTCCCTTTATTTGGAACAGGCTTTCTTTCAAATATAAATCGACGGTGCGCAACGTTCTCCGTTACCGATATCGTTTTTTAATGACGGTGATCGCCGTCGCCGTATCTACGGCGTTGGTTCTTGCGGGGCTTGCGCTGTTGGACGTATGTCTGTTCGGCGGGCTGGAATCCGTTTCCGTCATGTTGGTTGCCGTCGTGGTCGTCGTTTTTGCGGGATTGTTAACCGCGGTGGTAATCTATACGCTGACGAATATCAATATCAGCGAACGCAATCGGGAGCTTGCCACTTTGATGGTTTTGGGTTACTTCGACGGCGAAGTTGCGGGCTATATTTACCGTGAAATTTATATCGATACCGTAATCGGCATTCTGTTCGGATATGTTTTGTCTTTGCCGCTCATGTGGTTTTTGTTCGACATTATGGAGGTAGGGACGATTTCGGGGGTGAGTTGGTTTATGTGGCTTGTCGCGCCGTTGATCGTTTTACTGTTTACTTTCTTGGTTACGATATTGCTTCGCCGCAAAATCGTAAAAATTGATATGAACGAATCGTTGAAAGCCGTTGAATAAATGTTTCACGCGTTAATTTTGCGTTTACATATATTAGAAGGATTCCCGTCGGGAAAATTTTGTTTGTAAAAAGGAGATTTATTTGCCGGTATGGACGTTAGCCCATTATTGGACGTTCCCCCAAGTAGTCTTATCGCCGTTTCGAACGGGGCGGCGGTCGGACTGGTAAGCGCGCTTGTCGTGCTTGTCTTTTTGTCCGGATTTTTCAGCGCGACCGAAACTGCTTACACGAGCTTTTCTACGGTGCGAATGCGGCGTTTTGCGCAAAAAAAACGCTCTGCGCGCCTCGCTTTAAAAATGAGCGAGAACTATAATAACGTACTCACGACGCTGCTTATCGGCAATAACATCGTGAATATTTCCGCCGCGTCGATTGCAACGGTGCTTTTTACGCGGCTGTGGGGCGAAGAACTGGGATCGGCTCTGTCCACCGTAATTTTAACGGTTGCGGTGCTTATCTTCGGGGAAATTACGCCCAAATCTCTCGCTAAGGAAGCGCCCGAAAAATTCGCTTGTTTTTCGGCGTATCCGCTGAAAGCGTTTTCTGTTCTATGTCTGCCGCTTAATTGGGTGTTCGCGCAATGGAAGAAGCTGATATTCGCCTTGTTCGGTTTGAATAAAAAGAAACCGAAATTTACCGAGGAAGAATTTAAAATGCTCGTAACGGACGTCAAGGAAGAGGGCGTGTTGAACGATACGGAGCACGATCTTATCACCAAATCGCTGCGTTACGACGATCTTCACGTCGGCTCTTGCATGATCCCTCTCGACAGAGTGATCGCCGTGGAAATACGCGCGGGCGCGCCGTTGGTCTATCGTATCTTCCGTGAAACGAACTTTTCGCGGATTCCCGTGTATAAGGGGACGAAACAAAATCTCATCGGTATTTTGTACCGCGCCGATTTTTACGAAAACCTGCTTGCGGGAAGAAATAATTTTGAAAATATTGTACGACCCGTTTCTTGGACGACGCCGGAAGTGAAACTCTCCGTACTGATGAAGCGGATGCAATCCATGCGCGAACAGATGGTTCTCGTCGGTGCGGAGGGCAACGCGATGGGGCTGATTACGCGCGAGGATATCATCGAAGAACTGATCGGCGACGTGGACGATAAATACGATCTAACGCCCGTTACCGCGCCCTTGCAGCCCTTTATTCCCGAACCGGAACAGGTTGAAAACGTGGACGAGACGGAAGAGTAGGTAGCGCCGCGGCGGCATATCGAAGAGCCGAGAAACGAGGATATCATGAAACTTTACATTCCCTGCGCGGCGGGATTAGAGGCAACCGTAAAACGGCAGTTGAAAAAATTAAATTACGGCGACTGTCCCGCGGATCGCGGCAGAATCGCCGTGAACGGCGGCTGGGACGACGTTGCGCGTTTGAACGTATTTCTGCGTTCCGGCGAACGCGTGCTTATTTGTCTCGCCGAATTTTCCGCAACCACCTTCGACGAATTGTTCGAAGGCGTTTTTGGTATTCCTTGGGAAGAATATCTCTCCCCGCACAGTAAAATTTTAATGGACGGCAAGTGTTTTAAAAGCGCGCTGATGGCGGTAAAGGCAGTGGGCGGCGTAGCAAAAAAGGCAATTTTAAGACGGCTCAAAGAAAAACTTTCCGTTTCTTCGTTCGACGAGAAGGGAGAGCGCGCGATTGTGGGAATTTCCGTTTTCTGCGATCGGGTTACCGTCACGCTCGATACTTCCGGCGAGGGATTGCATAAGCGCGGATACCGCGCGCTTGCTTATGAAGCGCCGCTGAAAGAAACGGTTGCCGCGGCAATGGCGGAAAACGCTTATTTCCGCGCCGGAAAACCGTTTGCCGATCTGTTTTGCGGGAGCGGCACGATCCCGATCGAAGCCGCCATGTACGCCTTGAATATCGCGCCGGGGAGCAAACGGGAGTTTGATTTTATCCGTTGGAAGTGCGCGCCCGATGCGCTTCCCCTTGCCCGCGAAGAAGCGGAAGACGTGCGCGACCGCGTCTCTAAATTGCATTTATTTGCGGGGGATATTTCGGAAAACGCAATTTCGATTGCACGCTATCACGCCAAAAAGGCGGGCGTTTTGTCGCATATCGACTTTGTTTGCGCCGATATGCGGAGTTTTACCTCGTCGGAAAGCGGCGGGCTGCTGCTTTCGAATCCGCCCTACGGCGAACGGCTGAAAGGGGATCTCTTTCCGCTCTATCGCGATTTTTCGCGCGTGTACCGCCGTTTAAAGGATTGGGATTGCGCCTTTCTTACTTCCTATGCGGAAACGGAGCGCGCGTTCGGCAAAGCGGATCGCACGAAAACGCTTTTTAACGCCAATATCGAGTGCCGTTTATTCAGCTACCGCGCCAAACGTATCCGTCAACGTGAAACGTGAAAAACAATCTTGACGATGCGCCGTATAATTTGCGGGAAGGAGCCGAAAATTTTTTTATTTTTTCGTTTTTTGTGTAAAAAATGAGTTACTGTTAAACAAAAAATGATAATGGCGTGAAATCTTTCGAACGTCCCGTTTTTGTGTTGACAACGGGTTTTCCCGACGGTATAATTGAATCGGTGTTTAGTAACATACAATTATGAAGGAGAATAAATACATGGAAATCAACAAATACTTTATGCGAATGCTGCAATTGGTCAAAACGCTCGACGGAAGTAATTTCTTTATGGACAAAGCGAAACTTTCGCAAACGGAATTCCGCTTGGTTCTCGAAGTGATTCTCGAAAGAGAGAAGGGAAGGGATATCATTTCTTCGGAGTTGGCGAGAAGATTGGGAATTACGCGTTCTGCCGTTTCCCAAATCGTTACCAAGCTCGAAGAAAAAGATATTGTAAAACGGGTTGCGTCGCCTACGGACAGGAAGATCGCCTATGTGCAGCTTTCCGATTCCGCGCTCTCTGTTTTTAACGAGCAACTGAATCATTTGAATCAAGTGATGGACAACGTGCTGCAAGAATACGGCGAAAAAAGATTGCAGTCGCTTTTGCAAGAGTATGACGAATTCGCCAAGGTATTCCGCCGCTGCTGCGGGGAAAATGCAGAGACAAAGCGTAATTGAAACGGAAGTTTTGTGAGGTAATTGGGTGTTAAGACTTATCGGAATAAAAAAAGATTACAGAATTGCTGCGGGAGTCGTTCCTGCGCTCAAAGGGATCGATCTTGCTTTTCGTAAAAACGAATTCGTATGCGTTCTCGGACAGTCCGGCTGTGGAAAGACAACCCTGTTAAATATTATCGGCGGACTTGATCAATATACTTCCGGTGATTTGGTGATTCAAGGGAAATCCACGAAGGATTTCAGCGACAGGGATTGGGACGTTTACAGAAACCACCGAATCGGTTTTATTTTTCAAAGCTATAATCTCATTCCTCACCAAACGGTTTTGGGGAACGTGGAGTTATCGCTCACCATTGCGGGAATCGGCCGCGAGGAACGTCGTAGACGAGCGAAACTTGCGTTGGAGCGCGTCGGATTGGGCGGGGAGCTTGAAAAACGCCCCAATCAGCTTTCCGGCGGGCAATGCCAGCGCGTTGCGATTGCGCGCGCGCTTGTGAACAATCCCGATATTCTTCTTGCCGACGAGCCGACAGGCGCGCTCGATTCCGAAACAAGCGTACAGATTATGAATCTCATCAAAGAGATCGCGGGGGAGAGGCTTGTCGTTATGGTCACGCATAATCCCGATCTTGCGGAACAGTACGCTTCGCGTATTGTGCGATTGAAAGACGGATTGATCGAATCGGATTCCAATCCTTATTCGAAAGAAGAGGAAGAAGCCGAGTACAGTGAAACCGTCGCAACGGAAAAAGAGCTTACGGCGGGAGGCGAGAAGCAGAAAAAAGCGCGCGCCCGCATGAGTTTGTTTACGTCGCTTTCTCTCAGCGGCAGAAATCTTTTAACAAAAAAGAGCAGGACGATTCTAACGTCCGTTGCGGGAAGCATCGGTATTATCAGCGTTTGTCTCGTATTGGCGCTTTCCAGCGGGTTTAATCGTTACATAAAGCATACGGAAGAGGATATGCTCTCATACTACCCTGTGCAGATTACGGAAAGCGCGTTCGATATGACGTCGATGATGGCGGGATTTAATTCGACTTCCAATATGCCCGATCTTTCCGAATTGCAAGATAAAGTCTACGTCAATTCCTTTTTGACGGGGATCGCGCAAGGCATGACGGTAAGAAATAATATATCCCAAAACTATCTCGATTATATCGGCGAAATGGATGAAAGTTGGTATTACGCCATTCAGTACGGATACGGCGCGACGCTGTCGGATAATCTTTTTACAAGCGCGTTGGTAATGGATCGGGATAACGACGACTCGGAGAGTATGAGTTATATGTCGCTCGGCGATTTAAAAACGTTCTACGTCTCTGAGCTGACGAAACGGGAGGAAACGGCAAAATATGCCGAACTTGCTTATCTTGTCGATTATTTGGGTTCCATCGTGGGAAAAATGCCCGGTACCGATTTGTCGTCGGATACTTACGGCGAATACATTCTTTCACAGTATGACGTTGTGGCGGGTTCTTTTCCGCAAAACGCAAACGAAGCGGTTCTCGTGATCGGCGAAAACAACGACGTCACCGATTTGACCCTCGTCCAGCTTGGTTTGCTCTCCGAAAAGGATTTCATTTCCGTGCTTTCGGAGAACGAGACGGGAAAGGACTATCTTTCCGTCGCCTTTGAAGAGATCACCGAGCATCCTTACGTCCTTTATTATAACGATTCCGTTTATTCCAAAAACGAAGAAGGAAACTATGCTTTCACATACAGCGGAGAAAAACAGTCGCTGGAAGTTTCGGACGGGGAAGGCGTTGCGATTACCGTGAGCGGAATTCTGCGCCTCAAAGAAGGCATGACGTACGGCTGTCTTGACAGCGGGCTGTATTTGACGGAATCGCTCGTCAACGATTATATCGCGCACAATATGCAATCGGCAATCGTGCAATGGATGAACAACGAGAGCAATCTTCTTTACGGACAGTACTATGTATCTCCCGCCGAGCATCTCAACGATTATTATTTTGAACAACAGATTTTAGGACAAACGTATTACCTCAATGCGACCGACGAAACGGCGCTGCGCGTTATCGGCGGAAACGATATGCCGAATTCGATCTCATTGTATTTGCGCGACTTCGATAGCAAGAATTCCGTGATCGATTATCTCGACGCGTGGAATACAAAATGCGAGAAAGGCGAAAGCTACGGCGGCGTAACGCTTTCGGAAGCGGATAAGATCACCTACACCGACACGGTGGGACTATTAATGGGTATGGTGCAGACGATGCTCGACGTGATTACTTATGTGCTTGTGGCGTTTACGGCGATCTCGCTCATCGTTTCGTCGGTCATGATCGGGATTATCACTTATGTCTCGGTGGTAGAGCGCGTAAAAGAGATCGGCGTGCTGCGTTCGCTCGGCGCACGCAAACGGGATATCAAAAATCTGTTCAATGCCGAGACGTTTATTATCGGGCTCGCCGCAGGACTGATCGGCGTCGCCGTCGCCTACCTTCTGTCCATTCCCATTAATGCCGTCATCTATACGTTGTCGGGAATTTCGGAAATAGCCGCGTTGCCCGTTCTTACGGCGTTCGTCATGGTGGTTATCAGCGTCGCGCTTACGCTGATCTCCGGTTTAATTCCCGCGTCGGCGGCGGCGAAGAAAGATCCCGTCATCGCGCTCAGAACGGAATAAAAGCGCACGGTTTTGGAAATACTGAAATTATTCTGAGAAAAGAGGTGTTTCGGGTATGACGAAAAAGAACAGACTTCCAAAGCTTACGGATGAAGAATACGAAGCGTATTTGAAATCACTCTTAAAAAAATAGACGAAAGTTTTGTTTCTATGCTCCGCACGGTGCGTTTGAACGATAGAACCAAAGAGCGTTGATGGAAACAAATAAGCGTTGATAAAAGCAAAAAAATCGG
>CAYZTP010000041.1:0-9810 GCA_964481555.1 uncultured Clostridia bacterium
GGGGGATATGCACGTCCACGTTTTTCAAATTGTTTTCCTTTGCGCCTTTTACGAAAATTTCTTCTTTCATAAGATCCTTATTTTGACTGTAATCTGTACCAATATTCGTATGTTTTTTCAAAGCCTTCCGCGCGGTATAACGATTTCGCAACGAAATTGTCCGCTTCCACCTGCAAACAGGCGCGGGTTGCGCCTCTCGTTTTCGCTTCGCAGAGGAGACCCTCCAAAATCGCTTTTCCGTAACCTTTTCTCCGTCGGTCGGCACGCACGAACAGATGATATACGCACAGCGTGACGCCCTCCGTTACACCGCAGACGACGGCGATCGGCTCGTCTCTTTCATAGAGACGGACGAACAGCCCGTTTTCGCTGCGAACGCCGTAAAAAGACTCTTGTTTGAGCGTTTCAAACGCGCCGCGCCATTCCTCCGACGGCGTTTCTTCCGTTATGATTCCGTTCCTCAGGGGAAGCCGCGCAATCTCTTCTAACGTCCATACTTCCGACGGGCTTTCGAGTGCGTAACCGCGCGCGCCGAGCGCGCCGTCAAGCGCTTTGTCGGACGGAGTCAGCAGAAAGCGGCAAGGTTTTCTCTCCGCGGCATAACGCTCTTCGGCGAAGGAGATTTTTTCGGCAATCTGTTTGACCGAAGGCGCGGTAAGCCGAATGCTGTTGAGGCGGCGGTTTCCTCGCCGATCGAAGCGAAACGCCCACCCGTCGTATTGCTCCTCTTTCATGGCGGGATTGCAGCGCATGAGCGCGTCTTGCGTTTGCACCGTTTGAGCGATCTGTTGCAAACGCCGATCGATTTCCCGCCAATTTTCGCCGCCGAAGGCGATCTCGTCCGCCCGCGCCGCATTATGTCTGCCGAGCGCGAGAATCGCATGAACGCCGTACTCCTGCGCGCCGAGGCAGCTGTCCGCGTTGTCGTCAACGAGTACGGAAATGCCGTTTTCGGCGCAATATTTTCCCTTAGCGTGTTTAGAAATGTTTGCGACGATTTTATGATAGGGAATGTTGTTTTTGTCCAACCATTCGCGGCTGACCGCCTCGGGATCGCCGAACCAATCCTCCTGACGGGCGGTTAAGACGATAATTTCGTGCCCTTGTTTTTTCCAATGTTCCAGCGTTTCCCGCGCGTGAGGGCGCGCCTGCGCTTCCGTGAACGCCGCAACGCCGCCGTCGTGAATAAATTCAAGCACGGCGTCGATCTCCCAATCGTACACTTGAACGAACATATTGGAAAATTCGTCCTTGATCCGATAGGGCAGTTTTTTGCGCGCGATATATTCGCTTGCGAATTTCACGCGCTCTACAATATTCAAAGTGTCGTCGATATCCACCGCAATTTTCATAAGTCGTTCCCGATTTTTCCGTCGTAGGCGCAGCTTTCATATTCCGTGACCGCTCTGCCGTTTTGTTGTAATTTCCCGAACGGCGAGTCGGTTTCTCGCATCATACGCCGCTGCTTTGCCGTTGAACTTTTGCGTGTCGTCGGTCATTGCCGCAACCTCTTTTTCAGCTCCGCAATCGCTTCTCTCAGCTCGATCGCGCGTTCGAAATCAAGCTGAGCGGAGGCGATTTTCATGAGCGCTTTTAATTTTTCGATCTCTTCGGGAATATCTTTGAGGCGGACATTCTCCGTCGCACGCGTTTTCGCTGTGATTTTCAGCGAGGATTTGACTTCTTTGATAATCGTTTTGGGAATGATTCCGTGCGCCTTGTTGTATTCGTCCTGCACTTTACGGCGGCGGTTGGTCTCTTCGATCGCACGTTCCATGCTTCCCGTCATTTCATCCGCATACATAACGACGCGCCCCTCGGCGTTTCGCGCCGCTCTTCCGATCGTCTGCACAAGCGAGGTCTCGCTGCGCAAAAAGCCTTCTTTATCCGCGTCGAGAATGGCGACGAGTTTCACTTCGGGAAGATCAAGCCCTTCGCGCAGTAAGTTAATGCCGCAGAGTACGTCGAATTCGCCCGCGCGCAACCCGTTCACGATATCGATGCGTTCCAAAGTGTCGATGTCCGAGTGCATATACCGCACTTTGACGTTGTTTTCCTTCAAATAGTCGGTGAGCGACTCCGCCATGCGCTTGGTGAGCGTGGTAACGAGTACTCTGCCGCCGCTCTTTACCGCGGCGCGGATTTCGGAGAGAAGATCGTCGATCTGTCCCTTCGTCGGTTTAACGGTAACGAGAGGATCTAAAAGCCCCGTGGGACGGATAAGCTGTTCTACAACCTGCCCCGCCTGCGAAAGCTCGTAAGGCGCGGGCGTTGCGGAAACGCAGATGAGTTGGGGTATGCGTTCGTCGAATTCCTCGAACGTTAACGGACGATTATCGTATGCCGAACGCATACGGAAGCCATATTCGACCAGATTGGTTTTTCTCGCCAGATCGCCGTTGTACATAGCGCGGATCTGCGGAATCGTCATATGGCTTTCATCGATAAAAACGAGAAAATTTTTCGGGAAATAATCGAGAAGGGTAAAGGAGGGTTCGCCGGGGCTTCTGCCGTCGAAATAGCGCGAATAATTTTCCACGCCCGAACAGTACCCGATCTCCCGCAACATTTCGAGGTCGTGCTCCGTGCGTTGGGAGAGCCGCTGCGCTTCCAACAGTTTTCCTGCGTCCTCAAACGCTTTCACTTCGCCGCGCAGGTCTTCCTCGATCATAGCGAGCGCGGTTGCAAGACGCTCGCTTCCCACCGCGTAGTGGCTTGCCGGAAAAACGACGGCGTGTTTGAGTCGGGAAATGATTTTTCCCGTTACGACGTCCTCTTCGCCCAATTCCTCGATTTCGTCGCCGAAGAATTCCACGCGGATTGCGACTTCGGAATTGGAAGCGGGAAAAATTTCCACGACGTCTCCCCGAACACGGAACGTGGAACGTTTAAAATCGATATCGTTGCGCGAATAGTGAATTTCGACAAGGCGGCGCAACAATTCATCCCGCTCCAAAGTTTGTCCGGGACGGAGAGATATGCCCAAACGGAAGAATTCTTCGGGCGCGCCTAATCCGTAAATACACGAGACGGAGGAAACGACGATCACGTCGTCCCGCTCGCCCAAAGAACAGGTTGCGGCGTTGCGGAGTTTATCGATTTCATCGTTCATCGACAAATCCTTTTCGATATAAGTATCCGTCTGCGGAATGTAACTTTCGGGCTGGTAATAATCGTAATAAGAGACGAAATATTCTACGCGGTTGTCAGGGAAAAATTCGCGGAATTCATTGCACAGCTGCGCGGCGAGCGTCTTGTTGTGCGCGATCACAAGCGCGGGACGGCCTGCGTTTTTGATGACGTTTGCCATAGTAAACGTCTTGCCGCTGCCCGTTACGCCCACGAGCACTTGCGTTCTGATTCCGTCGGCAACGCCCTGCGAAAGTTTAGCAATCGCTTCGGGCTGATCGCCTGTGGGCTGAAAGGGAGAATGTAATTGAAATTCGAAATGCTCCATTGGCTCTCTAAAAATATAAACGTTTGTTTGCGCCTATTGTAATACAACCGTTCCCGTTTGTCAAGAAATTCTCCGCATTATTTTACAATCAACTTCAACAAAAGCCCGACGAAAAAGGTGACGAGCGCGCTCACGACGGCAACGCCGAATTTGAACATGAGTCCGCGCTTGCGCTGAACGTCCGAACGACGGTAGGCAAGCCCCGCTTCCCGCATATGAACGACATATGTTTTTTCTCCTTTCCGTTCGGAGAGGATGAAGTCGAAATAGCCGTCTATTTCCAACGCGCGTAAAAGGCGTTCGAGAGTCTCTTCGTCGTAACCGCCCTTTGTGGGGAGCGCGGCGATAAGCTCGTAAGAAGTAACGAGAAAGCGCTCTTTCCCGCCCGATAAATCGAATACGGCGCGCATGACTTCGTTTTCTTTACGGTTGAGTTTTTCGCTGAACAACGCGCTTCTCATAACGAAAACAGCAAGCAGACGATTGCCGCGCCCGCAAAACTGCCCAACAAGGCTCCGATAACGGTGAGGACGAACAGGTTTCTTTTTTTGCGCGCGCTTTCGCTTCGTTCGCTCAAAACGTTTTCAAAATACAGCCGTCCGTCCGGGAGAGGACTTATGCAATAAACGCCGTCGTCGGCATATTTGATTTCGATAAACCCCCGTTCTTCGAGATAGGAGAGTATGCGTTGCAGCCCCTCTGCGTCCATGCCGAATTTTGCGGGAAAACAGGAGAGCAATTCTCCTTCTTCGACGATCTGATAGCTTCCTGCGGAGCATATGGAATTGATTTTAAAAAGCAGCGCGCTCGTCCGCTTGTCTAACATAGATATCTCCGCACACAGTATTGCCGTTTCGGGCAAAGTTCATGCGGATAAGCGATCGGGCGCGCAGCAAATTTATTTGTTGAAGTTGTCTTTCAGCGACACGATTTCCGATAGACACAGCGTGCCGTCTTGTTCTTTACAAGTCTTATAATATCCCGTTCGCATGAGTTGGAACGCAGTGTTTTCTTCCGCTTGCGCGAGATAAGGTTCGGCTTTCGCTTGAAAGAGATGCTCGCTGTCCGAATTCATGCGTTCGGAAAAATCCTGTCCCGCATAGTCTGCGTCGCGCAGCAGGTGATCGTACTGTTTTAACACCGCGCTCACGCACGTTTCGGCGTTCACCCAATGAATGACGCCCTTGGCTTTGATGCCGCTCGTGTCGCTGCCGCTTTTGGATTCGGGAAAATATGTGCAAAGCACTTCGGTAACGTTTCCGTTTTCATCCGTTATCGCTTGGTCGCAGCGCACGATATATGCGTTTTTCAGACGAACGTATCCGCCGATTTTGCCGCGGTAGTATTTAGGCGGCGGATCGAGCGAAAAGTCGCCCCGTTCGATATACAGCGTCTTTCCGAAAGTCACTTTGCGCGTGCCTGCCGCGGGATCCGTTTGATTGATTTCGAAATCGACTTCCTCCGCGCCTTCGTAGTTGACGATCGTAAGTTTTATGGGATCGATAACCGCCATGGCGCGCGGCGCGCGCGCGTTCAGCCAATCGCGCACAACCGCTTCAAAGTAACTGATTTCACACTCGGATTGCGCTTTGGCTACGCCGATCCGCGAGCAGAAGTCGCGCACGGCTTCCGCGGGAATGCCGCGGTTTCTCAGTCCCGCAAGCGTGGGCATACGGGGATCGTCCCAACCGTGTACCGATCCGTCTTCGACGAGCTTTTTCAAGTACCGTTTACTCATCACGAGATTCGTCACGTTTAAGCGGGCAAATTCAATTTGACGGGGTTTGGGGGAAAATCCGAGGGAAACGCCTACCCAGTCGTACAAGGGACGGTGATCTTCGAATTCGAGCGTGCAGAGAGAATGCGTGACGCCTTGCAAATAATCGCAGATAGGGTGCGCGTAATCGTACATGGGATAGATACACCATTTATCTCCCGTGCGGTGATGCGTTGCGTGCAAAATACGGTAGATAACGGGATCGCGCAGGTTTACGTTGGGCGAACTCATATCGATTTTCGCGCGCAAACACCGCTCGCCGTCCGCATACTTACCGTCTTTCATTTCACGGAATAATTTCAAATTCTCTTCGGGCGTGCGGCTGCGATAGGGACTTTCCGTCCCCGGCTCGGTAAGCGTGCCGCGAGTGTTTTTGATTTCCTCGGCGGAAAGATCGCATACGAACGCCTTACCCTCGAGAATCAATCGTTCGGCATACTCGTAAATGACGTCGAAAAAGTCGGAAGCGTAAACTTCCTTTTCCCATTCATAGCCCAGCCAGCGGATATCGGCGCGTATCGCGTCTACGAATTCCGTTTTCTCTTTCGATGGATTTGTGTCGTCGAAAAACAGATTACATTTTCCGTGATACTTTAACGCCGTACCGAAGTTCACGAACATACTCTTTGCGTGTCCGATATGAAGATATCCGTTAGGTTCGGGGGGGAATCGCGTTTGCACCGCGCTCACCCTACCTGCGGCAAGATCTTCGTCGATAATCTGTTCGATAAAATTTGCAGCTTCCGTCATGGGTTTCTCCTTGTGCGCCAACCGCGCCGCCTATGTTGATGTTGATTTCACGCGGACATTATAGCATATTTGAACGAAAAAGAGAACTTTTTCGCGCAGGTTTTTCTATCTTCGGCGGCGAATTTTTATCGGAAACGGCGCGAACGCTTGACGAAACGAAAGCAAAATGATAAGATATTGCAGAAAACAGGCTTTAAGGAGCGCGAATATGGAAAAAAGAGCGGTTACAATGGAAAAGCTCGTCGCATTGTGCAAAAACAGAGGGATTATTTTCCCCGGCAGCGAAATTTACGGCGGCATGGGCAACACCTGGGATTACGGTCCCGTGGGCGTTGAGATTAAAAACAATCTTAAAAAGGCATGGTGGAAGCGGTTCGTACAGGAGAGCGATAATTCTTACGGCGTAGACGCCGCGATTTTAATGAATTCCCGCGTGTGGGAAGCAAGCGGTCATACCGTATCTTTCTCCGATCCAAAAATGGATTGTAAGGAATGTAAAAGCCGTTATCGCGCAGACAATTTAATCGAAGCGCACAGCAAGGGGACGGTCAATCCGGATCTGATGACGAACGACGAGATGGAAGCTTACATTCAAGAGCATCAAGTCCATTGTCCCTCCTGCGGGAAATTCAACTGGACGGGCATCCGCACATTTAATTTAATGTTCGAAACTTCGCGCGGAGTAACCGACGAAAGTCAGAATAAAATTTATCTCCGCCCCGAAACGGCGCAGGGTGAATTCGTTAATTTTATGAACGTACAGCGTTCTACACGCGCGAAAGTGCCGTTCGGCATCGCGCAGGTGGGAAAAGCGTTCCGCAACGAAATCACTCCGGGAAACTTTATTTTCCGTACTATCGAATTCGAACAAATGGAACACCAATGGTTCTGCAAAGAGGGAACAGACGGGGAATATTACGATCAATTCAAACAAAAGGCATGGCAGTTTTTGCTGGATTTGGGCTTCAAAGCCGAGCATCTGCGCTTTAAAGATCACGATAAACTTGCCCATTACGCCAAAGCGGCGTGCGATATTCAATACGACTTCCCCATGGGGTGGAGCGAGCTGAACGGGATTCACAACAGAACGGACTACGATTTGTCCCGTCACCAAGAGTATTCGGGCAAGAGCCTGACTTATATTGATCCGGTCAACGGCGAACGGTATATTCCCTATGTGATAGAATATTCCATCGGCGCAGACAGACTGATGCTTGCCGCGCTTTCCGAAGCGTACGACGAGGAGACGCTCGACGGCGGAGACGTGAGAAACGTTATGCGGTTTCACCCTGCGATCGCGGCATATAAAGCGGCGATTCTGCCTTTGCAGAAAAATCTTGCGCCGCAAGCGAAGGAATTGCTGGCAAAACTAAAAAAGACGCTTTGCGTTACCTACGACGAGGCGGGTTCGATTGGCAAGCGTTACCGCAGGCAGGACGAAATCGGCACGCCTTATTGCGTAACGATCGATTTCGACACGTTGGAGGATGGCACGGTTACGGTGCGCGACAGGGACAGTATGGAGCAAATCCGTCTTCCCATGCAATCCCTTGCCGCTTATCTCGTCGAAAAAACGGCTTTTTAAGATTGATCACAACGAAAAGAGGGGCAAGCTCGCCCCTCTTTTCGCGTTCTTGGCGGAATTTTCAGCCCGTCGGGCGCTTTTTCCGTCGGTTTTTATTTTATTCGTAAATTTCCCGTTTTAAAATGCCGATATAGGGCAAATGGCGGTATTGCTCGTTATAGTCCAAGCCGTAACCGACGACGAACTCGTTTTCGATATAAAAGCAGTTGTAATCGGGCGCGATATCGTATTCTCTTCTTCCTACTTTATTCAAAAGCGTAACGATTTTTACCGACGAAGCCCCGCGTTCCGTTAAAAGCGTTTTTAAGTTGGCAAGCGTAAACCCGCTGTCGATGATATCCTCTACGATGATCACGTCTCTGCCCGCAACGTCTTTATCGAGATCCTTTCTGATATTCAGTTTTCCCGAAGAAACCGCGCCGGATCCATATGACGAAACCGCCATAAAGTCAAGTTCGACAGGCATGGAGAGACAGCGGATAAAATCGGAATAAAAGATAATGCTCCCTTTTAAGATGCCTACGACGAGCGGGTTTTTTCCTTGATAGTCCCGATCGACCGCAAGGGCGACCTCTTTTACCCTGGCTCTTATTTGTTCTTCCGTTAAGAGAATGCGTTCGCAATCCTTGTGCATAAGTGTTTCCTCCGTATATGTAATTTTTATTTTTGCAAAAAATGATTCATTCGTTTTCGGAAAACGGGGCGACGGTAAGATATCCTTGTCTCGTCGTCTTTTCGGTAATTTTTACTTTATCGGAAATTTCTACGCCGCAGATTGCAAGAATTTCGTTCCCGTTTGCAATCAACGGCAAAAGTCTCCCCCGTCTCGCGGAAATCTTTTTATCGGTAAGAAATTTTTTCAGCGTCTTTGCGTTCCCGCCGAAAGGGGTAAACAGGTCTCCTTCGCGGCGTGTGCGAATAACGCTGCTTGGAGGGAAAGCGTCTAAATCGACTTTTAACGACTCACGCGTATCGCTCGGAATAACGCGCGAATCGACAAAATTCCCTCTCTCCCTCGCACCGTGAAGCGCCTCGGCAACAATCAGCGTCTTTCCGTTTAGGGAAAACGTTCCCTTGTCAAACGGGATTTCACCGTCAAACGGCGTTTGCATCGGGCTATCGGGACGATAAAAAACAATGTTTTCGTATTCCCGAACGGCGCAAAGCCCTTGTGGAAGACTTGCCCGTTTTCCGCTCTGTAACGCTTTCAGCGCGGCGATTTCTTTTAAATTCGTCTCGGTATAATCTTTGGTAATGCCGTGTCGTTTTAGAATATCAACACACGCGCGCGTGAACAGCGGAGAGGGCAAATCGGCGGGAATACAGTATTCCCCCGCGAAAAATCGAATAGACGTTTTCGCCATTTGCTGCAAAAAATCGTCGTCTTGCACGGCGCGGAGTGCAAAATCCGCCAAATGATCTCCCGCTCCGTGCACCGCCTGTTCGAGCGCGGGCAAGACCGTGCGCCGCAGATAGTTGCGGGTGTATGTTTCGTCGGAATTGCTCTCGTCGGTAACATAAGATAGCGAATTTTCCCGAACGTATTGCATGATCTGCGCGCGGGAGACGTTTGACAGCGGGCGTATGATTCCGTTCCGCTCGGGAAAAACATTTAAACCGCCAAGCGACGTGCCGCGAATGAGGCGGAAGAGAACCGTTTCGATGAGGTCGTCCTTATGGTGTGCCGTTGCGACGAAATCCACGCCGTCCGCACCCTGCCGCATCGCGTCGAAACAAGCATAACGAAAATTCCTTCCCGCCTCTTCCAATCCGATTTTTGCATTTTTCGCCATTTGCGGGACGTCTGCGCGGAATACGCGCAAGGGAACGTTCCATTTTTTGCAAAGATTTTCAACGAATGCAAGATCTTCTATGGATTTTTTGCCCCGAATGCCGTGTTCGCAAGTGACGGCGGAAAGCTTAATTGCATATTCGGCGGCGTGAGAGTAAAAATAATGGAGCAGACAAACGGAATCCGCGCCGCCCGAAAGGGCGACGCAAACGCTTTTACCGCAATACGGTTTTAAGGGGAAAAGCTCCATATCTTTATACAGTATAACACGAAGCGGTTGGATTTGCAACGACGAAATCCAAAAAAAATAAAAATTGTTGCGATTTTGTATTCAAAAAGGGTTGACAAATAATCATTCTTCCGTTAAAATAAATAGGCTATTCGGTGAAACCGAGTACCAATATCGCGGGGTGGAGCAGCCAGGTAGCTCGTCGGGCTCATAACCCGAA
>CAYZTP010000042.1:0-9804 GCA_964481555.1 uncultured Clostridia bacterium
CATCTTCCGTTCCCGCATGACGGCAACCAACTTATCGAAGTCCGCTTCGCGCTGACTTCCGCCGATAATTTCGCCGATTCCGGGGACGAGTAAATCGGTTGCCGCAACCGTCTTTCCGTCGCCGTTCTGTTTCATATAAAAGGACTTGATTTCCTTGGGATAGTTGATCACAAACACGGGTTTTTTAAATACTTGTTCGGTAAGATACCGTTCATGCTCCGTCTGCAAATCGCATCCCCAATCAACGGGATATTGGAATTGCACGTCCGCTTTCCGTAAGAGCGCAACCGCTTCGGTATATTCGCAAACGCCGAACTCGCTGTCGACTACGTTCAGCAATTTGTCTTTCAAGCCTTTTTCCACAAAACTGTCGAAAAAAGTCAGCTCGTCCGCGCATTCTTCCATCACCGCGCGAATCACATATTTGATCATTTCCTCGGCAATCTCCATGATGTCGGGAAGCTCGGCAAACGCGACCTCCGGCTCCACGTGCCAAAATTCGGCAAGATGCTTTGTCGTGTTTGAATTTTCCGCACGGAAAGAGGGACCGAACGTATAAATTTTCGAAAACGCCGTCGCCGCGACCTCGCCCTCCAACTGTCCCGAAACGGACAGTCCCGCTTTCTGCCCGAAGAAATCGTTTTTATAATATTCTTCCTCGGAGGCGAATTTTGCGTTAAACGGCTGCGTCGTTACGCGAAACATTTCGCCCGCGCCTTCGCAATCGCTCGCCGTGATAATGGGCGTGTTGATATAGTAAAAACGGCGGGCATGAAAATAACGGTGAATCGCCTGCGCCGCAACCGAACGAACGCGGAACACTGCGGTAAACGTATTCGTACGCAGCCGCAGATGGGGAATCGTGCGCAAAAACTCCGTTGTCGCGCGCTTTTTCTGAATCGGATACTCGGACGAACTTTTCCCAAGCAGACCGACTTCTTTTGCGTTGAGTTCGCTCCCCTCTCCTTTAAACGCTTTTACAACCTCGCCCTTCACGCACACAGAGGCGCCCGTTTTCGTGCATTCCGGATCGAGAGACAGTACGTTCTTATCCACTACGACTTGCAAACGGGAAAAGCTCGTTCCATCGGCAAGCTCCAAAAATGCCACCGCAGCGGATTCGCGGTACGTCCTTACCCATCCGCAAACGACGGTTTCTTTTCCAAGCAGCGTTTTGTTCGTTAAAACCTCATAAATATCCGTGTGTTTCATGATGACTCCTTATATCTCATCCTTCAAGGTGAAGAGTTCCCCTTCGCCCCGTTTCACCCGTTCCGCAAAATCACGTTCGGAAACAAGTTTTGTTTCAAATTCCATACCCGCAAGAGTTTTTAAGTCCTTATTATGAATATCCGATCCCGCCGTTTTAGGCAAACGATACGCTTCCGCCAAAACGTCCGCAAGATAATTGCAACGCTCGTCGCGGCAGGCGTTTATCGTCTCTATGGCGTCCACGCAGGAAGGATACAAACGAATGTGGTCGATGTAAAACGCTTCTCGATAAGGGTGCGCGTGTACGATGAGTCCGCCCTCTTTGCTCGCAAACGGACAAAATTCCGTTACCCGCATCTCCATGATTTCGGGATGCGCGAGCAGCCATTCCCCGCCCAGCCCGTACACAAGGAAATCCGTCCCTTGATAGGAATATTCCCAGCCCGCGAAAATATCCAACCCCGTTCCCTCCGCGCATTTTTTTACGGCGCGGAATCCGTCGAAAAAGCGTGTCACACGCTCTTCCCAGGGCAAATCGCGCGGTACGGTCGTATTTCCGTTTAAAAAATGATCGGTAACAAACACGCCCGCAAACCCAAGCCGCGTATATTTTTCGACCGCTTCACGGGGCTGAAAATGAGAGCACGCGCTCGTAACCGCCGTATGCAAATGCGTTTCGTATCTATACATCCGAATTAATAAGCGCGGGCGAAGATCACCGTCTTCTCCGCTTTCTTTCCGCACGCGACGCACACGGACGCAGAGTTCTCCCCGTCCATTACGCGGGACGTCGCCTGGGCAAACTCTTTCACTTTATCCTCGCATTCGCGGCAACCGCACCAACCGGCGCGCACAAAGTTGCCGCCGTTCACGCCGTCTAACAGTTCTTCCAAGTTCTCCGCGCATACGATACGCCCGTCCATACGCTCCTTGGCTTTTCGATACATATTGTCCGCGATCGCCGCAAGCAACATCTTTACGGCGTTTTCCGCGTCCGAAAGCGCAACTTCGCTCTTTTCCAAAGTGTCCCGCCGCGCGCACAGCATTTTTCCGTTTTCAAGGTCTCTGGGTCCGAGTTCGATCCGCACGGGCACGCCTTTCATCTCCCATTCGTTGAACTTCCACCCGGGGGAGTTGTCGCTGTCGTCTAAAACGGCGCGCACGCCCGCGTTCCGCAACCGTTCTTTCAAAGCGCGGCACGCCTCTAAAACCCCCTCTTTCTTGGAGGCAACGGGCACGATAACCGTCTGTACGGGCGCGACGACGGGCGGCAAAACAAGTCCGCGTTGATCTCCGTGCGTCATAATGATCGCGCCGATGAGCCGCGTAGAAACGCCGAAAGACGTTGTATAACCGTACTTCTGTACGCCGTCTTTATCGAGAAATTTAATTTCAAACGCCTTTGCGAAGTTCTGCCCGAGATAGTGCGAGGTACCCGCCTGCAAGCTCTTTCCGTCGTGCATCATCGCTTCCATTCCGAACGTGGCGACCGCGCCCGCAAATTTTTCCTTCTCCGTCTTTCTTCCCGTGAGTACGGGCATAGAAAGTACGTTTTTCGCAAATTCTTCATACACGCCGAGCATTTTCAGCGTTTCTTCCATCGCCTCTTCCTCCGTGGCGTGTACGGTATGCCCTTCCTGCCATAAAAATTCGCTGGTACGCAGAAAAGGACGCGTCGTTTTTTCCCAACGCATTACGTTACACCATTGGTTCATCAACACGGGCAAATCTCTGTACGATTGAATCCATTTGGAATACATATTGCCGATAATCGTTTCGCTCGTCGGGCGAATGCACAAAGGCTCGGAAAGCTCCTCGCCGCCCGCATGAGTGACGACGGCGACTTCGGGCGCGAATCCTTCGACGTGTTCCGCCTCTTTCGTCATGAAGCTCATGGGAATCAGCAGCGGAAAATATGCGTTCTCGTGTCCCGTCGCTTTAAAACGCGCGTCGAGTTCCTTTTGAATATTCTCCCAAATAGCATAACCGTACGGACGGATGACCATCGTCCCTTTTACGGGTCCGTAATCGACGAGTTTCGTTTTTAACACTACGTCGGTGTACCACTGCGGAAAATCGCTTTCGATATCCGCGATTTGAGAAACAAACCGATCCTTTGCCATATTTAAAATCCTTTTCAAAAAAAATGGGATAACAACCTTCGTTACCCCGCAATTATAGCACAACTTTTTGTTTTCGTCTATTAATTCAACGCATACGCGCCAAAATTTCCGCTCAGTTTCTGCGGTAGATGCTCGCCGTAAAAGGCGGCAGATAAATATCGTTCAGGTTGCGTACTTGTCCCGTTAAAAGATCGTATCCTTCCGCCTCTTCCACGCGGACGGTGCAATCGCAATCGGAAATATTGACGGCGACGATCAACCGTTCCCCGTCGCATTCGCGGATAAAGGCAAACCAACGGTTTTGCAGCGCCGCTTTTTGATAGCTCCCGTAAGAAAGAGCGCGGCTGCTTTTGCGGATTGCCGCAAGCTTTCGGATATGCGCGTATAACTCCGGATGGTTGGTTTTATCCACGTCGTCGATACAAGGACGCAGCATATAGTCGCAGTCGGATTTATCCCCTTCCTGCCCGTATTCCGAACCGTAATATACGCAGGGAATTCCCGGAATCGTAAACATCAGCGTATATAAATTACACAAATTCCGTTTCTCTTTTAACGCGGTATAGGCGCGTACGACGTCATGATTGTCTACAAAATTGAGCATCCGTTTCCCCGTGTAAAGCGCCCACGGCTGCGAGGAGAACAACCGCGTAAGGGAAGATTCGATTTCAAATAGATTCTCAGAATTAATCGCCGAAACCATGCCTTTAAAACATTCGTAATTGGTAATCGAATTCAAGCGTTCGGGCGCGATATTATTCTGAAAATTGCCGCAATGGATCACTTCTCCCACCAAAAAGAAATCGCTTTTTTCCGCGTTTACCGTGCGACGCAAAAGTTCCATAAACCACACGGGCAAAAGATAGCAAACGTCGAGCCGCAATCCGTCGATATCGAATTCTCTGATCCAATACCGCACCGCGTTCATCAGATAATTTTGCAAATCCGCGTTATCAAGGCGGAGTTTTACAAGCTCCGCATGACCCTCCCAATTTTCGTAACCGAGTCCGTCGTTGAATCGGGAATTGCCCCCAAAATCGATATTGAACCAAAAGCGGTAATCCGTCCCCTCGCGTTTTTGCAGCACCTCTTGAAAGGGCGGAAACGCCCTTCCCGTATGATTAAACACGCCGTCTAAAACGACTTTGATTCCCGCCTCGTGAAATTTTGCAACCAACGCCTTAAATTCTTCATTCGTACCCAAACGGCGGTCGATTTTATAAAAATCCACCGTATCGTAACCGTGCCGCTCGCTTTCGAACAGCGGATTAAACAGCACGGCATTCACGCCGAGTTCCTTTAATCGGGGGATCTCCGCTTCGATTTTACCGAGACGGTGGCGCGTACAGGCGAAATCGTTCTCCCGTTCCGCCCCGCAAAATCCCAAAGGATAAATCTGATAAAACACACTTTCGTCAAACCACATACGTTTCCTTCCCTTTTTATTTGATTCCAAACACGCTTTTTTTATTATACCAAATCCGCCTCTTCCTGTCAATCATGTTTTTTTGTCCGCGCAACCCGTTCTTGTTTTATCGACAGAAAAATATCGAAAAAGTATGCAAATATATCATAATTCTCTCAAAAGCCTTTTGCTCTTTCCTTAAATTACATATAAAAATCTATTAATTGTCCGCTCCTCAAATTCGGAAAGCGCTTGCATTCAGAAATATTATATGGTATAATATTTTCTGCCCTACAATTTCATAATTTTATCGCTCGCGGACTACACCGGCATTTGTGTATCCCGTTTTATCTGCGTGCGGTAAATCAACGTAGTGAAATTGTAGGGCAAGACAATTAAGGGATACTCATCTGCAGGGCGTTCCTTAATTGGAACGCCCTTATTTTTTTGGAGGTTTTTTATGCACAAATGTCACAAATGCGGGACAGAGTTCGAGGGTAAAATCTGCCCCGAATGCGGAACGAAGAGAACGCCGCAGTTTATTTCGCTCTTCCTTTTACGAACTCATTCTGCCTATCTCACGCCCGATGCAGTGAAAAAAGCGCGAACCGAGCTTCTTGAAACGTTTACCGCTATCCTTTTCTTTCTGTTCTCTATCGCGCTTCTTTTCTGTCTTCTTGCGCCCGCTGCGGAAATCGTAGCGACCGGTACGATGAAAGAAAACGATCCGATGGACGTCTATCAACTGCTCTCTTACGTCAAAGATCTTTCTAAAGATTCTCCCGACGAACTCAAAACAGAGATAAAAACCGTTCTGAATATTACGACGGCAGTCATTGCCATCGCGACGGTCTCCTGTGCGCTCTCCGTTCTCTGTCTGCTCTTTAAGTGGAAATTTGCGCGTTTTACCGAAAAAATCAATCCGATTTTGAACGAAATCCCCTATCTCTTTTATCTCGGCGGGCTTATTTTCGGCTGCCTCTTCCTTACGAAGATCCTTGCGGTAGGAGAGCTTACCGTTCCGTCGAAAAAATGCGGCGTCGCGATTCTGACAGTCTCCGCCGTCGCGCTTGCGGTCAGCCGAGTGGCCGATCTGATAAAATCACGCTATAAAACCATAAGCGGTTACCGCCTTTGCGATCCGAAGAGACATATTATCCTTCATGAGAGCGCCTGCCTCGTCAACGATATTTCCGCACAGACAGTCTCGGGCATTCATCGGGTGCTCAGATACCTTCCGGCAATCTTGGTCGCACTCTTCTCTCTTGCCTTCTTCGTTGCCTGCTTCGTCCCGGGGAACTTCCTGACGCAACTGAAAAATGCACAACAAGCTATCTCCTCCCTCACAGAAAAACTCTCCCTCACAGGAGATTCCGCCGAAAAAACGAAGCTCACAGCGGAGATTGCGACGGAGCAATCCATCGTCTCCTCCGTGATCGCCATCCTTGTCTTTCTCTCGATCGGTCTTGCCGGAACTCTTGCAAATCTTTGCTATCGGCTCGTCAGAAGGCCCATCGGAGAGCACGCTGCGATACGGGCTATCCCCTATATCGTCTATGTACTCTTCCTGATTCTCGGCATCGCACTTGCCCGTCCGCTTATGACGAGTTCCGATTTTCTCCTCAAAATTCTCCTGCCATGCGTATGTTTTTTCCTCTTGACCTGTTTCATCGACTACGAAAGATATTACTTAGAGACCACATACGATTTTCGCAATCTCTCCGACATGGAAAACGTATACGGTTATAATGAAAACTTTTACCGTTTCAACGTTTTAAACGGCGTAGAGAAGATCGGCGACTACGCGTTCCATGATTGCAGAAAGCTAAGCTCCGTCGTTGTTGCGGACAGCGTGGAAAGCCTCGGAACGAGCGCCTTTGAAACGTGTCCGATTTTAAGTTGGGTCGTCCTCGGACAGGGCGTTCAAGAGATCGGGAGTTATGCGTTCCTTGATTGCATCTCTTTGGAAACAATCATTCTGCCCGCAGGATTGAAAAAAATCGGCGACTACGCATTCTACAACTGCAGACAGTTGAAGAGTATTTCCTTTGCCGGAACGAAGGCGGAATGGGAAACGGTTTTGAAAGGGAAAAACTGGGATCAAAAAATCGGAAGCCATTGCGTCCGTTGTTCGGACGGAGATATTGTTACATCCGCGTAATTTACGCCGTCCAAAAATCAGAAAACGCCGCGGCGTCCGAAATCGGGCGCCGCGGTTTTCTTTTAGAATAAAAAAGCGCCCGCATGACGACGGACGCCCATAAATCCGACGCGAAATAACGTCATTCCTTACCATATTTCTCCAGCCAATGCGCAACGCCGTCTTGGTCGTTAGAAGCGATGACGCCCGTGGCGATTTCTTTGAGCGCTTCCGCCGCGTTTGCAACGGCGTAGCTTTCGTCGGAAATCTCAAACAAAGGAATATCGTTGGTCTCGTCGCCGAAACAAACGATCCTGTCGCAATGAAGCATCTCTTTCAGCCGCAGAGCAGCATTTGCCTTGCTCGCTTCTTTGCGCGAAATTTCCAGCCACATATCGCCCGAATAAATATCCCGTGCAAAATAACAGCGGTATTTCTCCTTCATTGCATCGTAAACGGGGCGCAAATGGTTTTCTTCGTCGATACAAGCAAAATAATAAACCTCGCCGTCGAGCGCCTGTTCTTCGGCAAAAATCTCCCGTCCGCGTTCGTCGTGAAAACGGGAGAGAATAAAATCCCATTGTCCTTTGGAACAGCGACTGCGAAAATAAGAAAAACGGCATTTGTCCGCGATATAAGAATAGGTTAACGGCATCAATCCTTCCTTTAAAAAAGCCGAAAAGATTTCCTCCTTTTCCGCTTTCGAAAAACGCAGCGAGTATAAAGGTCGTCGGGTAAAGCTGTCCGCGATTTCCACCCCGTTGTGAACGATAACGGGAATCCGCACGCGTATGCCCTCTGCCGCGACGCTTGCCGTCTGCAAAGATCTCGCCGTCGCATAAGAAAATACGCCGCCCTTGTTTACAAAGCGGTCGATCACGTCGCAAGTATATTTACTTAAACGCACGTCCGAACGCAGGAGCGTGCCGTCCAAATCGCTTACATACAGCGTTTTCATTTACAACTCTCTTTCCGTTTGCCGTTATATCGTTTTAATCTGACAGTTTTGCATGGTAACAAGCGCGGCGGCATGGTTCTGCGGGGTCGTTCCCGCGCACGCGTCTTTCATAACGCTTACCGTCGCCTCGGGACAAAACGCCTTGATTAACAACGCATTGCTAACAACGCAGATATCCGTACATACGCCGCATAACGCGATTTCTTCGAATGCTTCCCGTTTCGCATATTCCGCGAGCGCAATACTTCCGAACGCGTTTTTTTCGAAAATTCGGGCGGACGAGGCGAACGGCGTCAGTTCGGAAGAAATCTCCCAGCCTTCCGTCCCTTTTATGCAATGCGGCACGGGCAAAAGCCTCCCCTCCTGCGTTTCGGAATAATCCGCTCCGTGCGTATCCTGCGTAAAGACGATCGCCGAGCCGGATTCCCGCTCCCGACGTATCAGCTCTTTTACAACGGAAACGACGGCGCGCGCTTCTTTCGAGCCTAACGCGCCGTCGATAAAATCTTTTTGCATATCGATTACAACAAGCAACCGTTTCATAAAACGCTCTTCTTCAATTCTTTAATCAGAAAATCCGCGATATAACGGCAGCCTCTGTGCGTGGGATGCACCCCGTCCTGCGAAAATTGGGAAGGAGCGATATCGATCGTCGCGCCTGTAAAAATTTCGTCCATCGGCACGACGGGGATTCCCTCCCGCTCGGCAATTTCTCGGATAATCGCAATAAATTGGTTTAAATAGGGACGGAACCGCTGTTTCGAATCTATTTTCAATACAAACGGCTGTATGATTACCAACTTCGCTCCCGTCGCTTTTATCCGCACGACCAACTCTTCGTAATTGGCGCGAAATTCCTCGGGCGATATTTCTATTCCGAGATCGAATCTCCGCCATACGTCGTTGATGCCGACCTGCAAGACAACGCAATCGGGCTGTTCCGCAACAACGTCCTCGTCTATCCGTTTCACAAGATCGCCCGTCGTATTACCGCCCACTCCGCAGTTGATAAACTCAAACGGTGTTTCCGGATAGAGCAGACGTAACTTTCCCGAAACGATTTTTACATAACCCACCCCGAGATCGGTTTTATCAAGCGGATTACGTCCGGATTCGGTAATCGAATCCCCAAAAAACAAAATTTTCATTTTTCCCCCTTATTTCCCAAATTTTTCTTGGTACATTTCAATACATTTTTGGATGATCTCCACCGCTTCGTCGCGGTGAGCGATCTCTCTCACCGCCGTTTTTTTATGCTCGAGAGATTTATACACTTCAAAAAAATGCATCATTTCGTCAAAAATATGCTTCGGCAATTCGTGAATATCGTAATAAGTATTATAAGTAGGATCTTTAAACGGGATCGCGATGATTTTTTCGTCCATTGCGCCGCTGTCAATCATCTTAATCACCCCGATCGGATAACAATTCACCAGCGTCATGGGATAGATCACCTCGTTACAAAGGACGAGCACATCGAGAGGATCGCCGTCCTCGGCAAGCGTGCGCGGAATAAACCCGTAATTAGCGGGATAAACCGTGGATGTATAGAGTACTCTGTCTAACGTTAAAAGACCCGTGTGTTTATCCAGCTCATATTTTGCCTTACAGCCTTTCGGGATTTCTATAAGCGCGGCAAAATTGTTCGGTTTAATACGTTCGGGTTCGATATCGTGCCAAATATTCATTGTTTTCTCCTTACTACTTTCCTATTTTACCACACTTTATGTGCTTCTGCAAGGCATGAATGAAAAATTTTCTTGAAAATTTTTCATTTCGGGGGGAAATATACTTTGACATTCGCAAAGATTTATGGTATATTGATATAGCTTCCGTCGAAACGACTTGTCAGTAGACAAAAGACGGACAATCGAAGATATCATGCAGAAGTACCCAAGAGGCTCAAGGGGCTCCCCTGCTAAGGGAGTAGTACCGTTACAGGTAGCACGAGTTCGAATCTCGTCTT
>CAYZTP010000043.1:0-2285 GCA_964481555.1 uncultured Clostridia bacterium
GTTACAAAACAAAAAACGCGGCGGCGCCGCGTTTTTGCTCAGTTGTTCTTTACTGTACGGGTACTACGTTTATCGCACGGAGCTTCCCGCTGTCTTTGGGATCAGGCTCCGCTTCGAAGCTGACTTTCTGTCCCTCTTTTAACGTGCGAAATCCCTCCATTTGAATGGCGGAAAAATGCACGAAGATATCGTCGCCGCCGTCGTCGTTGGAAATGAATCCAAACCCTTTTCCGTCATTGAACCATTTAACAGTTCCGTTCACTATTATACCTCCTGGCGCGGTTACAGAATTCTTAACCCGAATAAATCGCCGAAACCTTATTTATTGTATCAAAATTCTCGGCGATTGTCAATAGAAAAACCGAAAAAAATCACTGTCCGAGATACTTTTCGATAAGGGTCGTCTGATTTTGCGTAAATTCCGCAAGTTCTTCGGGCGACAGCTGTTTATAGGCAAGCAGCGCGAGATAATATATCTGCATGACGGCTCGTTTTTGCGCGTCCTCTTCCGCGCCTTTCAACGCCTGTACCGCCGCGCAGCCCGTATTTACGACGAGCGTGACGTCCGCAGCGGATTCTCCCATCTGATAGAAAGAGTTCATTTCGGACATTCTGCGCATAAATTCGGAGACGTTGACGATTGCGGGCGCATTTCCTTTGAGCTTCTCCGTTTTTACGGTAAGTTTCTTCTCGGAAAGGTATTTTTTAAAGATTTCTTCAATCTCTTTGTCCTCGCCGCTCTCCTCTTTCAGCTCTCCCGCCACGTCCGCGTCTATGCGAAGGAAACGCACTCTCGTCGGGTTTTTATATTCGAGATAGCTGATAAAATGGGGGTCGATAAAGGTATCGCAAACGATTGCGTCCAGCCCTGCGTCTTTAAACATAGCGATATATTGCGCCTGCTTATTCTCGTCGGATACATAATAAACGGCTTTCGGCTCTTTCCCTTCTTTGGATTCTTCTTCGCTGATTTCTTCGCCGTAAAAGCTCTCTATGGGACGATATTCTCCCGCCAAATTTTTAAAGATGATAATATCCTTGACTTTTTGATAAAAACCGTCGTCCTTGATACAGCCGAATTTGATAAACGTTGCCAAATCCTTCCAGCAATTTTCGTATTTTTCCTTATCGTTTTTATAAAGCGCGGTCAGTTTATCGGCGACTTTCTTGGTGATATGCTTTGCGATTTTCTGCACTTGGGCGTCGTTCTGCAAAAAAGAACGGGAAACGTTGAGCGGAATATCGGGACAATCGATTACGCCGTTCAACAGCATTAAAAATTCGGGAATCACTTCCTTGACGTTGTCCGCGATATATACTTGATTGCAATAAAGCTTGACCTGCCCCCGTTCGAGTTCGACTTGCTTTCTCACTTTGGGAAAATAAAGAATGCCTTTCAGACGGAAAGGATATTCCATGTTCAGATGAATCCAAAACAGCGGTTCGTTGAAATCGGAGAAGGTTTCGCGGTAGAATTTTTGATATTCTTCTTCCGTACACTCCTTAGGCTGTTTGAGATAGAGCGGCTGCGTGTTGTTAACCGGCTCGTTTTTCTTCTTCTCCTCTCCCTCTTTTACGTTCTTATTGAGTTCTTCCTCGCTCTTGGGATTGAGATAAATTTCATAAGGCATGAAAGAGCAATACTTATTTAACAGTTTGCGGACAGTCGCCTCTTTCAAAAATTCTTTTTCTTCTTTCGCAAGGTGCATTACGATCTTCGTGCCGCGGTTTTCTTTTTCGCAATCGCCGATCGTATAAGTACTGTTTCCGTCCGACGCCCAATGTACGGCGGGCGCGTCGCTGCGATAGCTCTTTGTATAGATTTCGATCAATTCCGAAACCATGTAAGCGGAGTAAAAGCCCAAACCGAAATGCCCGATGATGCCGTCGCCGCCCGCTTTTTCGTATTTTTCGACGAAATCCGCCGCGCCCGAGAAAGCGATCTGCGTAATATACGTTTCCACTTCCTCTTCGGTCATGCCGATACCGTTGTCCTCCACGGTGAGCGTTCCCGCTTTTTCGTCCGTCGTCACGGTGATCTGATAATCGCCGCCGTTTTCCGCTTCGCCCAAGTCGACCAGCTTTCTGTATTTTGTGATCGCGTCCGACGCATTGGAGACGATCTCCCTAAGGAAAATGTCCTTTTCGGAATACAGCCATTTTTTGATGATCGGCATCATGTTTTCGCTTGCAATGCGGATATTGCCTTGTTTTTCCATTACGATATATCTCCTTTCTTCTTTCGGAATTTATATAACCTCTTTGCCTCTTCGTTAAACGCTTTT
>CAYZTP010000043.1:2385-9035 GCA_964481555.1 uncultured Clostridia bacterium
GGGACAATTTGCGTTGTCGATTCGTTATATTAATAGAAAGTATTATTTTTTCATAACGCATACTTTCCGAACGGGTTGGGGATAATAATTTTAAGATGGAGCGTAAAACAGAAAATACGGAGCGGAGAAAACGCCGTAACGGCGGTTATTTGTTTGTGAAACGTCTGTTTGACATTGTTTCGTCCGGATTATTTTTGCTCCTCTTCTGTTGGTTATATCTCATATTGGCGATAGCGGTGAAATGCAGCGACGGAGGCCCCGTATTTTATAAGCATCGGAGAATGGGGAAGAACGGGAAAGAGATCGCGATTCCGAAATTCCGAAGCATGAAAGTGAACGCGGACAAGCTGGAGGACGTTTTAACGCCCGAACAACTCGAAGAATACAGGAAGGAATATAAAATCGATCACGATCCCCGCATCACGAAAATCGGAAGTTTTTTAAGAAAAACCAGCCTCGACGAATTGCCTAACGTTTGGTCGATCTTAAAAGGGGATCTCTCCGTTATCGGTCCGCGCCCTCTCATGAAAGAAGAAGCGGAAGAAAAATACGGCGCCGCCGCCGAAAAATTGCTGTCGGTAAAACCCGGTATGATCGGTTGGTGGGCGGCGAACGGCAGAAGTAATTGCACTTACGAGAGCGGAAAGCGCCAGGAATTGGAACTGTATTATGTGGATCATTGTTCCGTTCTGTTAGACATAAAAATCATATTCAAAACGTTGATCGGCGTTTTGAAACGGACGGGAGCCAAATAACCGCTTCGTTTGTATTCAATCAAAGCGCAAAGGAAACAGGAATGAAAATTCTGCACGTCAGCAATTATTATTACCCGCATATCGGCGGAATCGAACAGGTCGCAAGGGATTGCGTTCACGCTTTGCGGGATCGATACGAACAAAGAGTGTTCTGTTTTCATCATGAAAAGAGAGACGAACGCTCCGAAATCGACGGGATTCAAGTGGTAAGGGCAGGCTGTTTCGCGAAAATCGCTTCGCAGTCGCTTTCCGTTCATTACCGTAAATTGCTGAAACGCGAATTTTCGGACTTTAAGCCCGATATCGTCGTCTTTCATTATCCCAATCCGTTTGCCGCGCATTATTTACTGCCCTTGTTAAAAAAACATTCCTGTCGACTGATTCTTTGGTGGCACTTGGATATCACGAAACAGAAAGTGTTGGGAAAGTTATTCAAAAGACAATCGCTTAAATTGCTGCGGCGGGCGGATAAAATCGTAGCGACAAGCCCCAATTATATCGACGGAAGTCCTTTTTTGCGCGCGTTCCGCGATAAGTGCGCCGTAATCCCTTGCTGTGCGAATCGGGAACGGGTGCGCGCGGGAGAAACGGAAAAAACCGAGGCGGAAAGAATAAGGAACGCTTATTCGGGGAAAACGATTTTGTTCGCGTTCGGCAGACACGTCCCCTATAAAGGGCTTGAAAATTTGGTTGCCGCAAGCAAGCTGTTGGGCAAGGATTACGCCGTTTTGATCGGCGGACAAGGTCCGTTGACCGAATCGTTAAAGAAAGCGGCGGAGGGGGACGGTAAGGTTGTCTTTTTGGGGAGAATCTCCGACGAAGAAGTAAAAGCCTATCTGTCGGCTTGCGATATTTTTTGTTTTCCGTCCGTTACCAAAAACGAAGCGTTCGGGATTGCGCTCGCCGAAGCTATGGCGTTCGGAAAGCCTGCGGTAACGTTTACGATTAAAGGCTCGGGCGTGAATTACGTTTCGTTGAACGGGGTTACCGGCATAGAAACGGAAAATGCAAACGTAAAGGCTTATGCGCAGGCGATAGAAACGCTTGCTTCCGACCGTTCGTTAAGATTACGCTACGGGGAAGCGGCAAAGGCGCGGGCAAACGCATTGTTTTCGGAGGAAGCCTTTGCCGAAAACGTAAAAAAATTGATAGCCTGTTTAAAATAGAAAAACGGAGGCGGATTTCTAAGATCTGATCATGAACGTTTACGGAATTATTATGGCGGGAGGCGACGGAACAAGGCTTTGGCCGCTGTCGAGGAAAAAAACGCCCAAACAGCTGTTGAATCTGAGCGGGAAGGACGCGCTCGTGAACGAGACGATCGCGCGGTTGCAGCCCGCCGTTACACGGGATATCTTTATCGTGACAAGCCGCGCTCAGGCGGAAAGTTTAAAAGAAACGGTGGGGAACCGCGTCCCCGACGAGCGGGTTTTCTTGGAGCCTTGCGCGCGGAACACGGCGGCTTGCGTCGGCTATGCGGCCGTTAAGATTTTGAAAGAATTCGGCGACGGAGTGATGGTAATCGTGCCGTCGGACAGTTATATTCAAGACAAAGAGGCATATGCGCGGACGCTCAATACCGCCGTGCAATATGCGGAATCGACGGGCAAATTGGTGACGATCGGGATCACGCCTACGTTTCCCGCAACGGGTTACGGTTATATCCGCGTAGAGGATTCGGACGAACCCGCCAAACCGATTTTACGTTTTGTGGAAAAACCCGCCTACGCGCAAGCGGTAGAGTATCTGAAACAGGGCGGTTACGTTTGGAACAGCGGCATATTCGTTTGGAAAGTTTCGGCAATATTGCAACAATACAAAAAATTATTGCCGGACGTTTACGAATCCCTTATGCAAATCTACGAAGCCGCGGGAACGGAGCGGGAAACGCAAACGCTGAACGAAGTCTACGGGCGGATTCCCGCACTCTCGGTAGACGTCGGCATATTGGAACGAACCCGCGATATCCTCGTCGTTCCGGGAGAATTCGGATGGAACGACGTGGGCAGTTTGGATATGATCGCCGCGCTCCGCAAGCGGGACGAAAACGGCAACGTCGCGATCGGCGACGCGCTGCAAATGCAATCGAAGAATAATATTATTTATGCGCAAAACAAGCTCGTCGTGACGTTGGGATTGGAAGATACAATCGTGGTCGAAACGTCCGACGTAACGTTTGTTTGTCCGAAAGAGAGGGCGCAAGATGTGAAAAAAATTGTGGAAGCAATCAAAAGAGGGGGAAGAGAAGAGGTATTGTAATGAGTTACGCGGAAGAATTTCGGCGTTGGTGTGAAGACGAGACGTTCGATACGGAAACACGGAAAGAATTGCTTGGTCTGACCGATCCGAAAGAGATCGAAGATCGGTTTTATCGTACGCTTTCCTTCGGAACGGGCGGCTTACGAGGGAAGATCGGCGCGGGAACGAACAGAATGAATTTCTATACCGTAGGGAAAGCCACGCAGGGACTTGCCGATTTTTTGAACGCGCGCGAACGGAACGCAAGCGTCGTAATCGCTTATGACAGCAGACACAAGTCATACGAATTTGCCGTCGATTCCGCCCGCGTGTTAGCGGCGAACGCAATTAAAACGTATCTTTTCGAAAGTCTGCGCCCCACGCCGGAGCTTTCTTTTGCCGTGCGAACGTTAAAGGCATCCGCGGGAATCGTAATTACGGCAAGCCACAATCCTTCCTCGTATAACGGGTATAAAGTGTATCTGAAAGACGGCGGACAAATCGTTCCGCCCTACGATAAGCAAATCATCCAAGCGGTCAACGCCGTTCGGGATTACGCCGACGTGAAATACGTCGATGAAAAAACGGCGATCGCGCGGGGACTTCTCGAACGAATCGGAAAAGATATGGACGATCGGTATATTGCGGCGATCAAACGGCTCGTACTCAGCCCCGAAGCGTTGAAACAATGCGCGGGCGATATTAAAATCGTTTACACGCCTCTTCACGGGAGCGGAAATTTACCCGTTCAAAGGATTTTGAAAGAACTCGGCTTTCGTCGTCTTTTCGTCGTTCCCGAACAGGAACAGCCGAACGGCGATTTTCCTACCGTCTCTTCTCCCAATCCCGAAAATCCCTCTGCGTTTTCGCTTGCGCTTGCGCTCGCCGAACAGAAAGAAGCGGACGTCGTTCTCGCAACCGACCCCGACGCGGATCGGCTCGGCGTGTATGCAAAAGACGGAAAGGGCGGTTATATCCGCTTTACGGGCAACATGAGCGGACTTCTTCTTGCGGAATACGAACTTTCCCGCAAGAAGGAGCTGGGTCTGTTGCCTGCGCGCGCCAAGGACGGCGCGATGATAACGACCGTCGTTTCTTCGGATATGGCGAAAGCGATTGCTAACGAATACCGTATCACGTTGAAAGAAACGCTTACGGGATTTAAATATATAGGCGAACAAATTCGTCTTTTTGAAGAGGCAAAGGAAAAAAACGGCGGAAAGATCGACAGTGAATGCGGCGCTTACGAATATCTTTTCGGTTTCGAAGAAAGCTATGGGTGTCTGATCGGCGACTATGCGCGCGATAAAGACGCCGTAGCCGCGGCGATGGCGCTATGCGAAGCCGCAGCGTATTACCGCACGAAAAATCTGACCCTATGGGATCAGATGAAAAGGATTTACGAAAAATACGGATATTATCAAGAAGATTTGCTGGATCGAACGTATCAAGGCGCGGAAGGCGCGGAGAAAATTTCTGGTTTTATGAAAAAGCTGCGCGATTATCCCGTGCGCCTCGGCGAAAATCGCATAATCGCGGTGAGAGATTATTTATGCGGAGAAAGATACGAGCTTGCAAGCAAACGTACGACGAAATTATCGTTGCCCGAAAGCGACGCGTTGTATTTTGAATTGGAAAACGACGGTTGGTGCTGCGTGCGCCCTTCGGGAACGGAACCGAAAATCAAATTTTATTTCGGCGTGAAGGAAAGTTCCCTTTTGGGGGCGAGCAAGCGGCTTTCGGCGCTGAAACAAGATTTATTACTCTTAATCGATAAGGAATAAAAATGCTAACGGAAAAAATCATCAGATTAAAACCCGTCTTTCAAGATTATTTGTGGGGCGGCGTAAAAATACGGAAAATGCTTGAAAAATATACGGAGGGATATGAAAGAATCGCGGAAAGCTGGGAACTTTCCACTCATCCGGATGGGGAGAGCAGAATTTCGGGCGGCGCGTTCGACGGAAAAACGTTGAGCGAATATTTTGACGCGGTCGGATGGGAAGAGTCCGGGGAATACGGCGCAAAATTTCATTGCCTGCCCGTTATGGTAAAATTTATCGACGCGAAAGAAAATCTATCCATACAAGTGCATCCGAGCGACGAGTACGCGCTCCGGCATGAAAAAGATCACGGAAAAAACGAAATATGGTATATCGTGGAAGCGGATGAAAACGCATTTGTTTATCTTGGATTTAATCGGGATACGACGAAAGAGGAAGTTGCTCGGCGTTTAAAAGATCGTACGATCGAAGAAATTTTAAATAAAGTACCCGTACAGAAAGGGGAATTTTATTACGTTCCCGCGGGAACCGTTCACGCGATCGGCGCGGGTTGTTTGATCTGCGAAATTCAGCAGACTTCCAATCTGACCTATCGAATGTACGATTACGACAGAACGGATCAATGCGGAAAGCCGCGCGAGCTGCATATCGAAAGGGCGCTGGAAGTACTCAATTACGCAAAAACGCAGGTCGGCGCGCTGCAAAGCCGCGATATGATGAGCATGGAGAAACATATCGACGGGCTGATGGGACGCAGCCAGCGCTGCACCATGATGGAATACGACGCGGAAGGGGAGTTGACGTTGCTGCTTCCCGTGGCGAGCCTCACGTTTGCGTTTGCGATCGAAGGCTCGGGAACGGCATTTACCGTAGGAGAGAGCAAGCCGATCAAAACGGGAGACGCCTTGATGATACACGGCAACGCGACGCGCGTAAGCGGAAAGTGTAAAATTATTTTTGTGACGATATAAATGAAACAATGAAAATCGCTGTTGATTGCAGATATATCGGAAAATCGGGAATCGGAAGAGTGTGCGAAGGGATTTTGAACAACCTCGATTATGAGAAAGACGAATATTATCTGATCGGAAAATACGAAAACTTAAAAAAATACGGCAAAGCGAAAATTATCAACGACGATACGGAGCCGTATTCTATACGCGGATTGTTTTCTTTCGAAAAAGAATGCAATCGCGTTTGCGACGCGCTTTTGATTCCGAATTTTCTCATTCCGTTCGGGGTGCGTATTCCGGTTTATACCGTCATGCACGACCTTGCTTTTCTCGACGTGAAGGAAACGACGCGGGGGATTATCGACCGCACGATGAAGAAAACGCTTTTAAAACGGTGTATGAAAAAGTCGGAAAAAGTATTTTGCGTTTCCGAATTCACCCGATCCCGCTGCCGTTATTATTATAAAAAGAAAGCGGATAAGTGTATCGTAAACTACAACGGGATTTCCGATAGCGTCTTCGAATACGCCCGTTCCCACCAACACCGCGCGAAAGACAATACGATCGTCTTTGTGGGGAACGTAAAACCGCATAAAGGCTTAAAGACGCTTCTTGCGGCTTTTAACGGCACGCAGAACGGCGCCGTTTTAAAAATCATCGGAGAAAAAGATACTTTTTTAACGGGACTTTCTTTGGACGAAGCCGCTTATAAAAACGTCGTTTTTACGGGAAAGATGCAGGACGAAGAGCTTTTCGAACAAATTCAAGCGGCGCGTTTTCTCGTTTTGCCCTCCAAATACGAAGGATTCGGACTTCCGCCCTTGGAAGCGTTGTGTTTGGGTACGCAAGCGATCGTTTCGGACATTGAAGTCTTTCGGGAAATTTATCAAGGACTGCCCGTGATTTATTTCTCGGACGAA
>CAYZTP010000044.1:0-8902 GCA_964481555.1 uncultured Clostridia bacterium
GCGTTGCCTAAATTATTCTTTTTCGCGCGTTTCTCGCTTCCCCCCTTTCGTCGCCATTCGGCGACACCGTCTCGCGGGCAACAAGGAGAACTGCCCGCTCGGGCACGATTTTTGCGAAATATGCAAAAATCTCAGTTCGCCTTGCCAAACAGCGCACTGCGCTGTTTGGAGAAGTCAAGTCTCACCCCCGCCTACGGCAGGGGCAGGCAATCCCCTCTCGTTGTCCCCCTTGGGGGTGAGACTTGATTCCCTTTCTCTCGCTTTCCCCTTTTCAAGGGAGACAGCGGCGAGCTTGCAAACCCAAAGGGGTAGTAAGTTAGAAGTTCCTTACTGCGCTTCTACCCGATAGTATTATAGTTTACCGTATGTCCTTGAAAATGTCAAGAGAAAATTACTACATTCCAAATTTTTTCACAAAAATGTAAAACTCGGCGCGCAATATAGCGTTTTCATTTTAACTATTTTTATTCTTGTTTGTTTGTCCCCTTTCGGTGTTTTATGCCATGTTTTCGAGAATGAGCTTATCGGCTACAAGCGCGATAAATTCACTGTTCGTCGGCTTCTCCGTGCCGATATATACCCGCACGCCGAGCGAGATTACGCGGTTGATCATTTTCCCGTTCGGAAAAATAGCGATTCAGTTCTTCCGCAAACGAGGCGTTGCTTTCAAGTATTAGAACTTGTACCTGTTTCATTGCAATTCTCCCCTAAAAAAATATAATATCATTATAAAAAAATCGCCCCGCGATAACAAAAAAGCGGCTTACAGCCGCTTTTCCGCTTTATTGTTTACCCCCGTTTATTCCTCTTGCGTAAGGGGATCCGCCGCAATAATTTTTTCCGAAAGACGCACAAACGCCTGCGCGTCGTCCAAACCGATTAAATCCCTGATCAAACCGGCAAGTTCAAGCGAACGGTTGTGTACTTCCAAAAAGTCCCCCAACCGATCTTTCACGGGGCGAACGAAGGTCATACGCCTATCTTTCCCGCCGCAACGTTCCAACAGTCCTTTCTTTTCCAACGATTCGATTGTACGATGGGCAAGCGATTTCAGCATTTTCGTCTCGGCGACGATGTCCTTAAAAGAGACAAGTCCTTCGCCGTCCTTGCGGTAACGCTGATAGGTAACGAGCATTACGATCGCCTCGTTATAAATCATGCCCTGCGTGATCCGCGTATTTTTCAGAACGGCGGTTAAACGCATCCAGGCATAAACAAGATCCTCATCGAGTTCCGCTTGTTCTTTTCCCATATGATCCCCTCTGTTTGGTTTTACGAACGTCTCAATTATAGGAGGAGACAAAAAAAATGTCAAGAAAAACAAAATAATTTTTATGAAAAATAATATTAATTCCTAAACATAAAAAATAAAACGACGGAATTGTTTTTAAAATCGCGCGAAAAACGTTACGTTAACGCAAAAATATGATATAATAAAAGGAGAGGCGTGCTATGACTTTACCCAAAGACCCGATGATGCTGCTCAGCTATGTGAATACCAAATTACGCGACGATTATCATTCGCTTGAAGCGCTCTCCGAGGATTTAGATGTTTCCGCGGAGGAAATCGTAAGCACGCTCGCCCAAGCGGGATATTATTACGACCGCGGGCGCAACGCGTTTCTGAAATAAAGTTATCCACAATGAAATTGTGGAATTGTGGATAAAAAAACCGAAACCGCACGAATTACCGCACGGCTTCGGTTTTTTACGTTGTTACCAATCTTGCTTTTTGAGCGATTTATCTTTCACGTCGTCATAAAATTCAAAATACTTTGCTTTCCATTCGGCAGGAGAAAGCGGCGCGTCTTCGCTCTTCGCATAGGACAAGTATTCCTGCAATTCTTCGGGAGAAAAATCGCTCATCGAGACTTCCCCCTCATATTGCGAAAACAGCTTCATTAAATCGAGTTGAGACATAGTTACGCTCCGTTTTTTGTGTAAACGTTTTCCGTTTCGCCCGTCGTCTTTTGAGGATGATCGAGAAAGGCGGAGATTCTTTTTTCCCTCATTTTATATATAAAATAATAGAGAGGCGCGCCCAACGCATAAACCCAGAGAGACTGCGTTACCAGCATGGAAGCGAAATACATCCAATAAGCGGTTGCTGCGGAATCGTATCCGCCCGAATCGCCGCATAACAGCACGATAATCGTCGGAACGACGATTGCGTTGACGATCACGGGGAAAAACCCGCCTACTATTACGCGCGCCGCATGGTTTTTGATCAACCGCCCCGTCAAATAGGTAAGAACTGAGGCGATCAACGTTGCCAGAGAACCCAAAAATATATCGTAAACGCCGTATGACGAAATGACGTTGCTCAGCATACAGCCGATATACAGTGCGGGAATCGCTTCGGGAAAGAACAGGGGAAGGATACACATGGCTTCGGCGGGGCGTATTTCAAGAAATCCGCTGTAAGAGATTGCGCCGAAAGAACAGGTAAGCGCAACGTACAGCGCGGCGATAATGCCCGCGCGGCAGATGCGCTTGGTCGTAAAAAATTGCTTCAATGTAATAATACCTCGGTTTTTTTAATCGGAAGTGTTTGCCGAAAACCTTCCATGCGATTATATTATCTTATTTATGACAAAAGGTCAAGCGGTTTTGCAATGAAATCTTTCAGACGGTACAAAAAGAAGCTCGTTCGAAACGCGTCAATACAAAATCTGCGCGTCGTCCGGGAGTGTCAGCACGGGAGCGTTGTCTCCTCTGATTTCGAAACGTTCCTCGTGATAGGTAGAATGCGGAATCATGTAAATGCGTTTTCCCTTCCAAACGCCCGCAAGTTCGGAAGCAAAATACCGTTCGGACAAGATCTTGCTCATCAGCGAACGGTTCAGATCGACGATCGCGGCGCGGTAACCGTTCGTAAACAGTTCGAGAATGGCGTTTCGAATACGCATCGCCATATACAAATCGGAAAGAACGTATCCCTGCCGCGTACAATGAGGACATTCTTTGAGCAGAAAGGAACTGAGTTCCCGATTGGTTCGTTTCCGCGTAAACAGGGTGACGCAAAGATCGCTCATCGGCAATACCCTGCACTTGGCACGGTCGGCGGAAAGCGATTGTTCCAGTTCCTTCTCCACCTCTGTTCGATGCTGCTCCTGCGACATATCGATAAAATCGACGGCGATGATTCCGCCGATATTGCGCAAGCGCACCTGCCGCGCGATTTCGCGGGCGGCAAGAAGATTGGTTTCAAACACCGTACTCTCCAAATCGTTCTCGCCCGTATATTTGCCCGTGTTAACGTCGAACACCGTCATTGCCTCCGTGCGGTCGATGACGAGATAGGCTCCGTTATCGAGCTTGATCCGCGATCCGGCAAGTTCGTAAATCTGATCGCTGAGATTGTAATGGACAAACAAACCGCTCACGCCCGTATAGTGAACGACTTTTTTTTCACCGAGATCGGGACTCATCCGCGCCAACCGCAATATTTTTTCGTAGAGTTCGTTGTCGCCGACGTACAACCGCGTAACGCCGTCGCCCAAACTGTCCCGCATGATTTTAAGAGGAAGATCGTATTCCCGATAGACCGCCGCGCCGACGGGGGCAGTCTGCGCCGTTTCGAGAACGAGCCGATATACCCGTTTCAGATATTCCGATTCCGTTTTTAAATGCCGTTTGGAAGCGTTTGCCGCAGCGGTACGAATAATAAATCCCTCTCCCTTTTCGCGGAACTTCGCCGTCTCCTTGAAAAGCGTTTCCCGCACCGCCTCGTCGGTAATCTTACGGGAGATTCCCAAAAAATCCGTTTGAGGAAGATAGATGAGATTTTTTCCGACGAAGGACAGATCGGACGAAACTTTCGCCCCCTTGTTTCCGCGCGGCGGCTTTACAACCTGCACGAGAATTTCGTCCCCCTCGGATATGGAAAGCGTGCCGCTCATTTTTTCGCCGTCGTAACGGGAAAAACGCGCCGCTCCTTCATCGAGCGGCAAATAGCAATTTCTCTCCATGCCGCAAGAGACGAACGCCGCCTGCATTCCGGGAACGACGTTGCTTACACGCCCCTTATAAATGTTTCCCAATACGTCGCCGAAGCGTTCGTTCTCCACTCCGATTTCCACGATCTTGCCGTCCTCCGTGTAGACGGCAATCTGCTCCCCGCAATAGCGGTCAAAAAACCATTCCTTCTTCATTGTACTTCCAACGTGATAAAACTCCTACCGATATCTTAACACAAGCGCAATCAATTTTCAAGTGATTTTCGAATCTGCGGAAAGAGTTTCACCCAACCGTCGCGAAAGCTCGCCGCGTTCCAACGCTTTTTTAAATTCTTCTTCGGGCAGCTCGCCGAAAAACTCCTCTCCGTCAAACAGATCGAAAACAAGATATTTGTCCTCGCGCAAAAAGCGCAAAGCTTCGGCAAGCGTGCAATCGGCGGAAATGGCAACGCGCCTTTCTTCGATCCCGCGCGCAAAACTTTTTTTGCGGGAAAACGTAATTCTTCCGTAATTGCCGCCGCCGAATCCGCCTGCCGCAAGACAGAGCGAAAAGAACAGAGCGCTCCAATTAGGTTGGAAAAAACAACTGTACGCGAACCAACCCAATATCGCCGCCGCGACAAAAAGACCGACGATTTTGCTTACGCGCACGGCGCGCGCGGCGCCCAGTCTGCGGAGCGCGATTTTTAAAATTCTGCCTCCGTCGAGCGGCCATGCCGGCAGCAGATTGACGAGAAAGAGAGACAGCGAAACGGAATACGCGGCTTCGGTATAGGGATACGTTTCGGGATACAGCCACCAAAGCGCGACAAATCCGAGCGCCGTAACCGCGTTTGCAAGCGGACCCGCCAAGCAAACGGTAAGCTCCTGTTTGGGAGAGATCCCCTCGATATCTCCCGAAAGCGCCGCGCCGTAGGGCATGAGGACGATTTTATCCAGCGTAAACCCCGCCCGCCGCGCGGCACACGAATGCGCGCATTCGTGTTCCAATGCGGCAAACGTTGCCGATAAAAACAGCGGCAGATCTCCGGTGAACGCGGATAACACGCCCGCGATGAAAAAGAGCGGGTGAATGCGCAGACGGAATTTCGTATCAGCTCCAAGAAAGCGTCGTCCCCTCTACCGTACAATCGGAAATGAGGGAGCCGTCGGAATAGAACATGACGCGCACCTCGCGCTCTCCGTTCGAAAAACCAAGAGGGATATTGTTTTTCACCGCATCGCCCACGTCGGAATAAACGATATCCAATCCGCTCATGATGGTTGAAAAACTGTCCGAATGTTTGATTTCGACCGAATAGCCGTCCTCTGCGTTTCCGTTGACGGAAGCGACGGCGCCGTCTACGGGAGAATATACGCTGCACTTTGCGGTAAAGGACAATACCCCCGCGGAGGAAACGGCAATTTCGGTATCCACCGTGTCGTTTACAACGGAGGCAAGCGTGAAATCGGTGTACAAACGCGTATCCTGCGTCTGCGCCGAACTCCCCTCGAACAATCCGCGCACAAAGGTATTGATCGCGCTGTCCGGCATAAAGATATTCGTCAGAAAAATGGCGGCGCACAACGCGCAGACGGCGACGAATTCCCCCAAAATAATACGGCGGGAGACGCGCGCCTTACGGGTTTCATACGCCGTTTCCCGCGCAATCGGCGTACTCTCGGCATAAGCGGGATCGTCCGCGCTCATGCGCTCGTTGACTTCGCCGATCAGCTGTTCTTGAAGATCCGGCTCTTCCGTGCGTTTTTTACGCTCCTTCCGATTGACGGTTACCGTCTCGACGGGGATTTCCAGCATCTCGGCATAATCGAGTTCTTCGTTCATAATCACACCTCTTTTTATCTATGTGCAATAATTTATGCGATCCGCCCGCCGTTTAGAAGAAAAAATCTCTGTCGAATATGCTCGACAGAGAGGGTTTTTACAGAATTCGGCGCTTTTTCAAGCGACACGTCTATAACCGTCCGAAAAACTTACGAAAGTTCTTTCGCTTGATACCCCGCTGCTGCTACCGCAGAAATCAGCGTTTCGGCATTCACCTCTTCGTCAAGCGTTACCACGGCCGTTTTCTTTTTTAAATCGACTTGCGCCTTTTTTACGCCGGAAACGTCTTGCAGCGCATTGGTAACGCGCTTCACGCAATGCTCGCACATCATCCCGTCTACTTTCAACGTCTTTTTCATTCCTTCCTCCGTTTGTGTTTTTTCTTTCTTTTTCCGCATAAACCGCATCAGTCTCAAAGCGTTGCTCACCACGAATAACGATGAAACACTCATCGCCGCCGCCGCAATCATGGGATTGAGGGATAGATCCGCCCAAGCGAATACGCCCGCGGCGAGCGGTATGCCGATACAGTTATAAAAGAACGCCCAAAAAAGATTTTGCTTGATAATACGCATCGTCTTTTGGGAGAGCGCAAACGCTTTGGGCGCCGCGGACAGCTCGCCGACCAGTACCACGTCCGCGCTTTCGATCGCGATATCCGTACCGCCGCCCATTGCAACGCCTACGTCCGCGCCTTTTAAAGCGGGAGAATCGTTGATTCCGTCGCCGATCATGGCGACGCCGCGTTTTGCGCGTTTCCTTTTGATTTCCGCCGCACGGGCTTTGCATCCGTTTACCGCGTTCAGTTTGTCCTCGGGCAGCACCTCCGCATATACGTTGTCCGCTTTTATCCCCGCTTGTTTTGCGATATAAGCGGCGCAGGCGGCATTGTCGCCCGTCAGCAAATAGCACTCTTTCCCTTGCGCTTTCAACGCGGAAATCGCCTCCGCGCTGCCCTTTTTCAAGGTGTCCGCCAACGCGAACAACGCGAGAATCTTTTCCTCGTCGGCAAGGAACAACACCGTTTTCCCCTCGCCCGAAAGACGGGCGAAACGTTCTTTTTGCGCGGTAAAATCAAGATTCGCAAAAGCAATCAGCTTGTCGTTGCCAAGGTAATAAGTTTTACCATCCACCTCGCCGCGCGCGCCCATTCCCGTAAGATACTCTACGTTTTCGGCATTCTTCCCCTCTTTACAATAATCGGCGATGCATTGCGCCAACGGGTGATTGAGCTTACTTTCCAGCGCGAACGCGATTTTCTTCACCTCTGTTTCGTCGGAAAACGCCTGCAATTCCACGACTTTGGGTTTGCCCTCCGTAATCGTCGCCGTTTTATCGAGAAGAACGGTGGAAACGTCGGACATTCGTTGCAACGCTTCGGCGTTTTTAAACAGCACGCCCAACGCCGCGCCCCGCCCCGTCGCAGCCATAATCGCGACAGGCGTCGCAAGTCCCAGCGCGCACGGACAGGAGATGACAAGCACGCTCACCGCATAATTAATCGCAACGGAAAGCTCGCGCGAAACGATCATCCATATGGCGAACGTAACGACTGCGACCGCCGCAACGACAGGCACAAACACCGAAGCGACTTTATCGGCAAGTTTTTGAATGGGCGCTTTGCTTGCGCCCGCTTCGCGCACCATGCGGATCACGCCCGCAAGAAGCGTATCTTCGCCTACTTTTTCCGCTCTGATTTTCAGATATCCGCTTGTGAGAATGGAGGCGCTCACCGCCTTGCTCCCTTCAAGAAGCTCAACGGGAAGGCTTTCCCCCGTAATCGCCGCCTGATCGACGAACGCGTGACCTTCGACGATGATTCCGTCCGCCGCAATCGATTCTCCTTGCTTTACGATTAATACGTCGCCTTCTTTCACTTCGGAAAGAGGGATCCGCTCCTCTTTCCCGTCGCGTTCTACGGTCACGGTATCGGGAGCGAGCGAAAGAAGCTTTTCAACCTCTTTCCCCGTTTTCGCTTTGCTTCTGTCTTCCAGCCATTTTCCGAGGCATACAAGCGCAAGGATCATCGCCGCCGATTCGAAATAGAGCGACGACATATGCAGCTCGTACCATTCCATATTATTTTGATATTTTCCGAGGAACACGAACACCGTAATGACGGCGGAATAGATAAAACTGACGCCCGAACCGAGGGAGACGAGCGTATCCATATTCGGCACGCGCTTTATCGCCGCCATAAACCCGTTTTTGAAAAACGGATAGTTTACGCCGATTACGACGGCGGACAAAATAAGCTGATATAAACTAAACCAATGCCCGTTATAATATGTTTCCGTATCGGGATCGAGAATAGGCGGTATCGGAAAACCGAACATATGCCCCATCGAAACGTACATTAAAGGCACGAGAATGATAATCGAAACGAGGAAACGCACAAAAAGCGGATTCCCCTTTTTCTTTTGCTTTTGCGGAGCTTCGCCAAAGTCATACGCGCCGTAGCCGAGCGCAAACACCGCTTTTTTGATTTGCTCCTCCGTGACGACGGTCTCGTCGTATTCCGTCTCCATGCTTTCGCCCATCAGCGAAACGACGCAAGACGTCACGCCGTCCAATTTATTCACCGTTCTTTCGATGCCGAGCGCGCACGCCGCGCACGTCATGCCCGTAACCGAAAATCTCTTTTTTTTCATTTACTGAAACCTCTTGAATAAATCGACGATCTCATCTACCACTTGATAATCGCCGTTCCGAATATGTTCGATCAAACAAGTGTGCATATGACTGTCAAGCACGACGTTGGCAAGACTTTTCACCGATTTATCCGCCGCCGAAAGCTGAATGAGAATATCGTCGCAATATTTGTCCTCTTCTACCATTTTTTTGATCCCGTTGAGCTGCCCGATAATGCGGTTGAGCCGCGAGATTATTTTTTTCTTTTCTTCCTCCGTACGGAGCTTGGTTTTATCTCCGCCGCAGCAACAATGATCCATAAAGACCTCCGATTATACCCCGTGGGGTATTCTATTGCAGTCATTATATACCCCATAGGGGTATCTGTCAAGCATTTGAGCGATAAAAATTTAATTTTCTTTTCGTCAAATCGCGCAATCAATGGTAGTAAAAAGCGAAGACTTGTAAATCTTCGCTTTTTTATAAC
>CAYZTP010000045.1:0-8544 GCA_964481555.1 uncultured Clostridia bacterium
CCCCATCGTTACGCAGGCAACCGATAAAAAAGCTACCAAAAGTCTTTTTTTGAATCGCATGGATGCCCTCCTAAAATTTATTATCACTATTATAGTCATAATTATGATAATTGTCAAGTTTTTGAGCATATTTTATAATAGAATTATGATTTCTTACGCTCCGTTTTGGAACACTTTAAAGAAAAAGGGAGTAACAACTTATACGCTGATCTATAAGCATGGAATCAGCGCCGCTACGATTGACAGAATGAAAAAAGGCGGAGGCATAAGCACCGCAAAAATAGAAGACTTTTGTACCATACTCGATTGCGACGTGGAAGACGTTATCGAACATATAAAAGATTAAAAGTTCTCGGTTTATGAAAGCGTCTGTTCGATACGCGCTGTTTTGTCCCCGCAGACGTTATTTTCGCGTCTGCGTTATTTTTGCGCCTGCATTATCCGCCTTTGCTCTGTTTCGTTAAGATTTTCCCAAACCGCCGCAGTGTTTTAAAAACCGAAACCATTAAAAAGCCGAGCGAACGCTCGGCTTTTTAATGAGAAAAAATATGGGATGGATGATCATTATAGGCGTTTGACCGCTTCTGCGAACAAACCTTACCCATTATAAAAAGTTCGCTGATCGTTGTCAAGCGTTTTTTGCCTACCGAAGAAAAAAACAACGATAAAATTCTTGTCAAACGCATAAAAAAGTCGTAAAATAAAAAAGTCCCTGTTATCGGGGCGAAGAGAGCCGAAATGTTACATATTGTGTTGGTTGAACCCGAAATACCGCAAAATACGGGAAATATCGCCCGTACCTGCGCGGCAACGGGCTGTACGCTTCATCTCGTCCGTCCGCTCGGTTTCGAAATCAGCGATAAATATTTAAAGCGCGCCGGACTGGATTATTGGCAATTCGTCGAGGTAAAAATTCACGACGGCGTCGAAGAAATTCTGCAAGAATTTCCGCCCGAGAAGCTACATTTTTTTACGACGAAAGCCCGCCGTGCCTATACCGATTGCGCTTACCGCGAGGGAGACGCCCTTCTCTTCGGGAAGGAGACGCGCGGATTGGAAGAAGAACTGCTTGTCCGTTATCCCGAACAATGCGTGCGTATTCCCATGATCGGAGAAACCCGCTCGCTCAATTTAAGCAACGCCGTAGCCGTAGCCGTCTATGAAGGACTCCGCCAAAACGCGTTTCGGGGACTTTCCCTGCAAGGGGAATTGCACCGCCTCAAATGGTAGCCGACCGTATCCGCCGCGTTTTTTATGCGCTTTTCGGCGCGTTCGCGCTTCTCTGCTGCACGCTCTCCCTCTTTCTTCCGCCGCCGAAAACGACGGGAATAGCAAACGGAAGTTACGTCTGCACATGGGAAAACGGCGCGATCACAGACGAAAGCTACGCGACGGCTTTTTCCGCGCTCGTTTGCGCGAGAGAGAACGGCGTTGTCCTCGAACGAAACGGAGTTCGCGGTCTGATCTCGGCAGACGACGATTTTATGCGCGTATATACGACGCTCTCGGAAGGTTCGCTTGCCGAATTGCTCGCTATGAATACGGACGGAATCGCCGATATCGGGCGCACCGCGCTCTACCGCACGTTTCAACCCTTTCTTTGGTATTCGGACGACGTTTTTGTTTACGACGGAACGTCCGTTTCACGATCGGATCGCACGAACGCGCAAACCGTCGTCCTGCTATCCGATGAGTTTCAAAAAGGGTTTTTAGCGGAATCGGGCGCGGAAACGCTGATCGTACGGGAAGGCGCGGCGATAACCGCTTCCGATCTAATCTCTTCCCGCGTGAGTCAAATCGTTGCGCAGCCTCCTTACCTTTTCGAAGAAAGCGGGCTATATCTGTCTACGGCGGGCGGAATCCGTTTGGTCGCCGCGCTTGCGAACGCCGTTTCTTTCACGGCGGCGGATAACGTCTCGTTCTGCGACGAGGGAGCGCTCTCCGCCTGCACGGAACTGGAAGAGCTTACGATTCCCTTCGTAGGAAGCGCAAGAAACGTTTACGGCGCCGCATATAACGGTTATTTTTGGTATCTATTCGGTGAAAACGATACGGGCGGATTCTTGATTCCCCCATCGCTCAAACGAATCTTTGTAACGGGCGGCGTGATTAAGAGCCACGCGTTTTACGGTTGTTCCCATGTAGAAGAGATCAATACTTGCGGCGTTCCCGCGGAGAATATCGAAAAAGACGCGTTTGCGGATTGCAAGGGATTGCGTTTTCTGCACACGGCGGCCGTTTTGGCGGATATGCCTGCGGAACTCGCTCCCTGCGGCTGTTATTTATATCGGTTCGATTGATTTGTTACGGAAAGCGATTATGCTCCCCGCATTTGCGGTATAATAAATTTGGATTGGTTTTTCATTATGAAGAAATATGTTAAAATATTTTTCAGTCGTTTCACGTTCGTAGCGCTTACGATCTTTCTCCTGTTTTTGGTGGATTTCTGTATTGCGTTCGGACCTTTTTATGCGTTGCGGGAATACATGAAATATTTGTTTCCGAATTATTCCGAACTTGTAAACGCGATTGCGGATATCCTGAGATGGCTGTTAATCATTCTAACGGTCGTTCACATTTCCAACCGCGACATGATGCCGGAAACGAAAATTCCGTGGCTGATGTGCGTAATCGTATTCAACTTGTTCGGCGTTGCGCTTTACGCGGTGTTTTCCTATAATCGTCCCTCCCTTAAACAGCGGCGTATGCTGCGTTCGCTTTACGAGCTTTCGGAAAAACACGAGCGACGTTCGGTTGATAAACCGACGCTGGAACGGGAAGTCGGACATTGGGTAGACGTAAGCGAAGAGCTTTCGTTCAATAACCCGCGCGCGGTCGTTCACGGCTATACCAAAACGGAATACTTCGCGACGGGGGAAGATTTCTTCGCCCGTTTGACGGAAGATCTCCGCAACGCCAAAGAATATATCTTTTTGGAATATTTTATCATCTCCTACGGCGTCATGTGGGATACGATCCATAAAATTTTGCTTGAAAAAGTAAAAGAAGGCGTGGAAGTGCGCGTGCTTTACGACGACATCGGCTGCATGGGGAAGCTCCGCGCGGGATTTCACAAAAAACTGCGCAAAGAAGGAATCAAATGCATCAAATTCAACCCTTTCGTCCCCGTCGTCACCAATCTCCATAACAACCGCGATCACAGAAAGCTTACGATCGTCGACGGTAAGATCGGCTATACGGGCGGCATCAATTTTTCCGACGAATACATTAACGCCGTACACCCGTTTGGAAAATGGAAAGACTCCGCCGTTCGGCTCGAAGGCGAGGGCGTGAAAAATCTTACGCTTATGTTTTTGCACTTTTTTAATCTGCGCGAAAAGAAAGCGGAAGATTTTTCTCCCTATATTCCGTCGCATTACGAAAAATTCGAGGGAGAAGGTTACGTTCATCCGTACGGAGACGGACCGCGCCCGCTATATACCCATCACCTTGCAGAAGATGTGTATATCGATATTTTAAACGGCGCGCGGCGGTATACGTGGATTATGACGCCCTACTTGATCATCGACAGCCGAATGCGCGCGGCGATGCTGTCCGCTGCAGCGCGCGGAGTAGACGTGCGCATCATCGTACCGCACATACCCGATAAAAAACTTGCGTTCGCGCTCACCCGCTCCAACTATATGGCGCTGATCAAGGGCGGGGTAAAAATTTACGAATATACGCCCGGTTTCATACATTCCAAAAGCTTTTTGGCGGACGACGAAGTAGCCGTCGTGGGAACGATCAATCTCGATTACCGCTCGCTTATGCACCATTACGAGGACGCGGTTCTCATGTACGGCACGAAAGCCAACGCGCAGCTGAAAGACGATTACGAAAAAACGTTCGTCATCTCGCAGATGCAAACGGAAGAGGACGCAAAAAAGAACGTCGTATGGCGGTGGATCTGCGAAATTGCAAAAATCTTCGCGCCGCTGTTTTAGGAGAAGAACATGATTCATTCGATGAGCGGCGGAATCATCGCCGATAACGGGTATTACACCTTTGCAAAAGTTGAAATTTCGGGTACGCCGTACTGGTATCTTTCGCCCTTTCCCGTGACGGAAGGAGACCGCGTGCTTGTGCCGTACCGAAAATCGGGCTACGCCGAAGGCGTTGTAAAAAAGGTGGAAGTGTGTTCGAACCAATGCGCGCCCGTGCCCATGAACAGGATCAAAGCGATCGAACGAGCGCTTCCCAAAACATAACGAACGGCAATCGACGCGTCGCTTCTCCATGAAAAGATTGGAAAAAATCGGAATTTCCTTACGAAATTCCGATTTTCTATCGACGTATTTCTTTATCTCAGATATCTGCCGTTTGCGCTGTTGCGTACCCGATATACCTGAATCTCCTCGCCCGTTAATGCGTCAAGGTAAACGACGTATTCATCTTCTCCGTAATTGCAGGCAAATTCATGCGCGAGAACCTCTTTGCCGTCGATAGGAATCACGGCAAGGTGCGCGGCGTACGCTTCCAATCCGTTGGAGAGTTTGGATTGCGCTTCTTCACGCGAGAGCGTTTCTCCGATCGTGCGCTCGCCCACGTTAAGCAGATACTCTTTCGCGTCGACGCCGACGACGCGTCCTTTCGATTCGCATACGCGCACGCGAATCATCTCGGGATAAACGCGCACGCCGTTTTGCACGCCGACGTAAGTGATATCGGCAACCATGCCGCTGTCCGAAAGCCAAACCGCTTCCACTTCTTCGATTCCGAGCGACGACAAGAACTCTTTGGCAAGCCGATCGCAGGTTTCAAGATCGAAGTTTTTCTCGGTACAGGTTTCGTAAGTGTTGAAAAAGGCAAGTTTGCCGCCGTTTTTCGTGATTTGTGCGTAAAGTTCAACGCCGTTATTATCCGTCAGACAGAAATTATAGCACTTCATATCCTTGGAAACCGTCTCGCCCGTACACATGACATCGGCGATGTGATAGTTCTGCAAATATTCTTTTACAAGCTCTTCGGCGCGGTTTTGCGAAACTTCCTCCATGTTCTCCGCTTGATTTTCGCCCACGTTGCCCTCGCCCGAAAAAGGCGCGTCTACAATCTCTTCCGGTTCTCTGAGCGTACCCTGTCCCATTTCGCCGAATTTCTGAGAAACGACGCCTTCTTCGCCGCCCAAAAAGGCGCGGAATTCTTTCTCCGTCATGTGCGTGGCAAGCTCGTTCAGCTCGTGGTACAGCCCCGTATTTACGTTATACAGATATTCGAGCGTGTTCCGTTCCGTTTCGGTAAGCGCGTTGCCCGCCGCCTGCTTGGAAAGTAAGTTGCGACAATATGCGCCCGTCTTATTGACAAACGAAGATATATCCGTGCTCGTTACCGTATCGACGGGAATCTTTTCAAGCGCGCTCTCCATCAGCGCGGCGTCTACCAATAAATCGGTAATGAGTTTTCTCTGTTCGTCCGTACCCGAAGAAACGCGCAGTTTATTTAAATTGTTGTCCATTTCTTCCGAAACAGAAACCATTTCGAACAACGCGGAACGATAACCGCTCACGCTTTCCGTCATCATATCGTTCATACGGAAAGATCCCGCCGTTACCACGGTTGCAAGCGCAAGACACGCGACGCCCAGCGATATGACCGCCGCAAGCCAACCACCGAACCCGGGCGCGTGCTTTTTGCGCTCTGTTCTTTGTTCGCGTTTATGCTTCTTATCCGCCGCCTTTCTCTCATGCGCGGCTTGACGGGCTTTCATTTTCTGCTCGCGCGTTTTTTCACGCTGCTGCGCGCGCTGCTTTTTCAGCGCGATACGCTCTTTCTTTTCGCGTTCAAGACGTTTTTGTTTTTCCGCTTTCGTCTCGTTTTTCAGCATTTCGCGGCGGGCAATGCGCTCCGCCTTATGTTCCGCTTTGCGCTGTCTGACGGCTGCCGCGCGTTCGAGCTTTTTCTCTTTGCGTTCCGCTTTTTCGGCGGCTTCCGCCGCGCGACGTTCCATCGCTTTTTCCTTTAACGCGGCTTTCTTTTCCATCTTTTTTTGCTGCATTTCCGCTTTCTGCAAATATTTCCGCTCTTTTTTCGCGGCGGCGGCTTTTGCGCTTTCCAGCCGTTTTTCCGCGGCGACGGCTTCCGCCTGTTTCGCCTGCGCGGTTGATTTTTTTACTTTCGAGCCTGTGCTCGTCTTTTTGGGAACAGATTGTTTAGGCGATTTTTCCAAACGCTCCACTTTCTTCGCTCCGCTCGATACGTTTTTACCCGTTTGATTTTCTTCCATATCTCCTCCTTAAACGGCAAACACGTGCTTGCCGATCACCGTAACCGTTTGACGGTTGAAGATCCACGCGCTGGTGGCGACTGCGGGATTGTAATAATACAAACACCCGTAGGTGGGATCCCAGCCGTTCATGGCGTCGCGCGCCGCGTCGTAAGCGGTTTGGTTGGGTTCCAAATTAATTTGTCCGTCTGCGACGGCGGTAAACGCCCCTTTCTGATAGATGACGCCCGCAACCGTATTGGGAAACGACGGACTCTTCACACGGTTCATAATCACCGCGCCGATCGCAACCTGTCCCGTGTAGCTCTCCCCTCTTCCTTCGGCGTAAATTGCCTTCGCCGTCAAATAAAGATCGGAAGAGGTATACGACGAGCTGCTTTTCGAGCCGGAAGAGCTTCCGTCGAGCACGTTGTAGGAATCGTTCATGCCGAGCGCGGCATACGTCGCCTTTCCTACGATTCCGTCCGCCGTAAGTCCGTTCTTCTTTTGGAACGCCGTCACCGCCTTCTTTGTTCCGGAGCCGAAAATCCCGTCTACATTGCCGGAATAATAGCCCCACATTTTCAATCTGCGCTGGACTTCCTTCACCTCGCCGCCCGTATCTCCCTGACGGAGAACCGCGGTTTCGACGACGGCAGTCTGCGCCGTATCGGCTGCGCTTTGCGAGCGGACAGCCGCGTAAGCCGCAACAGGAGCCGCAGCCGAAGCGGCAAGCACAAGCGTCAACGCGCCGATTGCCAAAATCTTCTTCATAATTTCCTCCTGTGAGTAATTTTTGCAAGTGAGAAAAAATTATACAAAAAGAAATTACTTCCTCTTCGCCCCTTTCCTCCGATATTCCTAAAAACAAAAAAGCGGCGCTTCCACGCCGCTAAAATTCGTGAATTATAATATCATCGCCAAAATACTTGCAAATTGCAAAATCGTACCCGCTAAGTCGAACAAGTGCCAGACGGAATGAAAATATTTCACCTTTTTCCCGAGCGCGAAAAAGACGATCCCGCCCGTATAAGCGACGCCGCCGAAGAGCAAAAGAAGCATACTCGCAAGAGATAACGCTTGCGACGCATACGGAACGAGCGCCAAAGCCAGCCACCCCATGACGAAATAGAGCGCCATCGATAACCCTTTGACGATCTTGTTGTTCATGGCGATCGCGTTCATGGTAATTCCGACCGCGGCGCACCCCCATTCGACGACTAACACCCAAAACCCGACCGCCGTGCCGCCGAGCGCGATCATGCAATAAGGCGTATAAGTCCCTGCGATCAAAAGGAAGATGGTACAGTGGTCAAAAATTCGGAAAACGCCCTTTGCCCGTCCATTCGGCAAAAAATGATAGAGCGCGCTCATGGTATACAGAATTACAATACTCGCGCCGAATACCGAAACCGCGATCATCGCCGAAGGACTCGGATAGGCGAACGCCAAGGCGATCGCCCAAAACGCAAGCCCCAGTCCGCCGCCGACGATATGCGACACGGCGTTAAAAATTTCCTCCCCTCTCGTATAAAAAGAAGTAAAGCCTTTCTTTTTTTTGGGTTTTTGACAATCCGACATATGCGTTTTTACTACTGCTTCCATAAAAGTTCTCCGTTTCTTTCGCGGTATCACGCCGCGAAATCATAAATTAAAGCTTTCATTTACAGTATAAGCAAAAAAACGGGATTCGTAAACCTACCCGAAAGATGATACGCGCTACTTTTCAAAATCCCTTTTCTACCCCGAATTGTTGCATTCTACCATACCAAAAAGCCGCTCCACTATGAGTAGAACGGCTTTTGCGTTCGATTGAAATCGAAAAATACGCGGTTGAATTCGGAACAACCTGCGGTTGAATAAACGGCTCATCGAAAAACAAAGTACACAACGACGACGGCGATCACCATGCCGACGATAAACGTGATGATTTTCACTTTCCGAAGCGTACTGTCGCTCATGGGGCGGTAACCCGTCGGTTTCACTGTTTGACGGCAGCTCGGACATTGCGTCTCCGTATCGAGCATATCCTTGCCGCAATAAGGGCACTGCACGGTATGCTTTTGGAGATACTCCAATTCTTTTCTGCGGCGTTCCGCCTCTTTTTCCGCTTTGTCCTCGTAAACGGTATGATTCTTTTTCATAATCCGATTATAACACACCGAAGGACAAAAATCAAGGCTTTTATCGTTCTTCGTCTACGAACTTCACCGCTCGATTTTTTTATCCGATTCGACGCGTTCGCCTTGTTCATACGGGACTTTCCGACCCGCCTTGCGCGGCGCGTTTTTTTCGCCGTTTTTTTCGCCGTTTTTTTTGCCCTTTCATTCCCCGTTTTTTAG
>CAYZTP010000046.1:0-8405 GCA_964481555.1 uncultured Clostridia bacterium
TGATCGTACAGCTTGCAATGTCGGTACTCTTTGTGCCCACAAGCACGACATAGGGATTACTCTCGTTGCCTAAATAATAGGCGTTGTCATATTCATTGTATGTCAGCGAGGTGCAATTATAGAACGCATAAATACCGATCGAAGTAACGCCGTCGGGAATCACAATGCTTGTCAGCGAGTCGCAAGAAGCGAACGCATAACTACCGATAGAGGTCACGCTGTCGGGGATCACAATGCTTGTCAGCGAGTCGCAAGAAGCGAACGCATATTCACCGATCGAGGTTACGCTTTCGGGAATCACAATGCTTGTCACATTCGTCAGCGATTCGGGAGCATAGAATGCACGATTGCCGATTTCTGTCACGGGCAAACCTTTGTATGTAGAGGGAATTACGATATCCGTATCCGTGCAAGCTCCTTTTCCTCTTACGATATAGGAAGTTCCGTCGGCACTTAACGTATATGCAAGACTGTTGTTTGATTGTTCTTCGCCGCCGCAAGCGGAAAGTCCGAACGCGCAGGCGAACAGCGTTACAAGCGTAAACGCAATTAGTAAAATTTTGTGTTTCATAAAATACTCCTCCGTTTAATTTTTGCAAAGGGTTTTTCCGAAAAAAATCGGGCGTACTCCAATCGGAGCACACCCTTTGCATCAGTATCTCCGATTGTTGTCACACATTTTCAAAACCATGGAATAAAGAGATACAAAATGCCTGTTTGTATCCATGGTTAAATATTAAAATGTGTGACATGTTTAGTATATCACGGCGGACTCATTTAAGCAAGTAATTTGCCAAAAAAAAGTGCGCCAACCGAAGTCAACGCACGAAAAACGCAAACTCCGATTGTCGCTACACAAATCTTAATGACGGAGAACTCTCTCTGCACTCACCAAGTGGAATTTGCATTTTTACCAAATTCAACATAGATAAGTGCAAATAGTATAATACGACCATAAAAATAGAGAGTTCTATCTCACGTTCGTTCATTAAATTTGTGTAGCATAAGTAATATAGCACATTTCAAGTTTTTTTGCAAGCGGAACGCGAACGTATTTACGAATTGTCTTTAAAAAAATAGGCGTATCGTTCGGTACGCCCATTGAAACATTTGGTTTTTATCCTCTATGAAAGACGCCCGCTCGGGGCGGTTTTACCATAATTCGTCGGGATCGAAACCGTATACCTGCACGACTTCGAAATACGGCGAGCTTGCAATATCGCGGGAAGTTGCCACGGGACCTCCGTCCGGATCGATATCGTAACCGAAGTGATAATACGCTTGCCACACTAAATGGCTGCAATGGGTTACCTGCGGTTCGTCGCCTTGATCTTTGGGATATGAAATTCCCACCATAATCGAATATTCTACATCGTAAAGCGCGTTGTTTGCCCAAGCGGCGATTTCCGCGCGTTCCTCTTGCGTTGCGTCTTTCAACCGCAGTACAATAAAATTTGCGCTTTGCTGAAACCAAAGCACGTTGCCGTATCTGCTGTTTTCGCCCAACGTTTTGGATTCGAGAACGGTTTTGCTTTTTCCGTTGATTACAATCGCCGAATGCCCGTTCCGCCAGCCGAACGTATGGCAAGACGACGTTACGATGACGTCGCCGTTTTGCAAATCGACGATCGGCGCGGTATAGCTTGATTGCATCATATCGTGTTTCGTGGTAAACGCAACTTGTTGCTGTATGACCGTGCCGTCGAAAAACAGCGCCGTTTGAAATTCGAGAATGCGGTCGGAATCGCCTTTCAATTCGTCGAGCGCGCTTTTCCCCAAGCCCGTTTGATGGTATAAAAGGTTATAATCTTCGTCCGTCCATTCCTCTTTTTCCAAAACTTGCGTAATATCCGTTTGCGCATACGGGGGAAGCACGCGCGCCGTTTTTACGACTTCCGCGTCGCATATTAAAAGAAACGCCGCGCCGAGGGCGATCAAAATAAATACGGCGGCAAGCAGCCACAGCAGTATTTTATAAAAAATGCAAAGCGCCCTTTTCATATGCGACTCCTTTTGCTTTGGTACATTATACAGCGTTTTTTTTCGGCTGTCAACTCCTGTTTGTTTTCCAAAAAATACTTGACATATGCGCGTAAACGCATTATAATATAGAAAAAGTAAGAAAAGTAATACAATTCTTACCGAGGAGAACTCATGGAACAATCGTTTCCGGAAGGGAAATTTTTGGCGACGGTAAAGATCGGTCCCAAGGGGCAAATCGTTATTCCCAAGCAAGTGCGCGATATGTTTGCTTTGCAAGCGGGCGATTCGCTCGTGTTAATGGCGGATAAAGGACAGGGGATCGCTTTACAGCCTTATCGTTATCTTGAAACGTTTTTTAACGCCGTGAACGGGTTGAAAGGGGACGACAAATGAATGCGCTTTCCGTATGTTGTTTGCGTAAAGAATATCCCGCGTTTACGCTCGACGATGTAAGCTTTACGGTGGGAGAAGGGCGCGTGTGCGGATTGATCGGGGCAAACGGCGCGGGAAAAACGACGACGCTCAAAGGGATCACGGGGCAAATCGAAACTTCGGGCGACGTAAAGGCGTTCGGCGTTTCGTTGCGGGACGACGAGCGCGCCGTAAAACGTACCATAGGTTTTGTGGGCGGCGGTTTTCGCTATTATCCGCAGAAGACCGTTTCGCGCGTCGCCCGCGCGACGGCGGGGTTTTATCCCGAATGGCGGGAGGAAAAATTCCGCGGATATCTTGCAAAATACGCAATCGATCCGAATAAAAAAATCGCCGCGTTATCGGACGGCATGAAAGTCAAATTTTTTCTTGCGCTCGCGCTGTCGCACGGGGCGCGTCTGTTGATTTTGGACGAGCCGACTTCGGGACTTGACCCCTTATCCCGCGAGGAGTTTTGCGATACGGTTTTGGAATTGGTGCGCTCGGAGGGGGTTTCGGTGCTGTTCTCTACGCATATCACGTCCGATTTGGAGAAGATTGCCGACGACGTTGTGTTTTTGTCGCAGGGGAAAGTTTTCGCGGACGAAACGGTGAAATCTCTTTTGGAAAAATATGTTTTGGCGCGGTTTCCCGACGAAGAGAGCGGACGGCGATCGGGGGCGATCGGGCTGAAAACGGTAAAAGAGGGCTTCGAGGGGCTTATGTTACGCGGGAAAAAGGCGGAAAACGGAAGACTCGCCGAAGCGACGCTTGACGATATTATGATTCATTTGGAAATCGAGGGGAGAAAAAATTGAAATGCGCGCGCTTTTAAAAAAGGAATTTACGCTCTGTCTGCATCCTACTTGTCTGTTGTTTTTGTGTTTTTCGGCGTTCGTTTTCATTCCGAACTACCCGTATGAAGTCATGTTCTTCTTCTCGGGACTTTCCGTATTTTTTGTATGCCTTACGGCGCGGGAGAACGGCGACGCGGCGTTTACTTGCTGCCTGCCCGTCAAGAAAGAGGACGCGGCGGTTGCACGGATTCTCATGTGCGCGCTGCTGCAACTGGCGCTGATTTTGCTTGCGGCAGTCATGACGGCAGTCAAAGAACTATGTTTTCCCGTTGAGAATCAAATTAATATGGCGGGAATCATGGCGAACACCGCTTTCATCGGCGGAGGCGCGTTTCTTTTGGGAACGTTCAATCTTCTGTTTTTCCCCGCATACTACGCCGATCCGCAAAAAGTGGGCAAGCCGTTTTTCCTTGCGGGCGCGGCGATGTTTGCGGTAATCTTTGCGTTTATCGCGCTGCGGTTTACCGTTCCCTTTGTCCGCGACACGCTGAATACGCCGGATCCGACCGAAATAGGTGCAAAGTTAGCGGCGTTGTGCGCGGGCTGCGCGGCGTATGTTTTGTTTACGCTGCTTGCGCTGCGTCTTTCGAAAAAGCGTTTCAAGCGGTTTAACGTGTAAAACGGTTCGCGCGTTCGGAAGCGCGATCAAGGCGGGGAATTATCCCGAAACGCGGCGGGCGAGCGTTTCGCCCGTTTCGCTGTCTAATAACAGCGAAATTGTTTGCCCCGCGGTATCCGTTATGCCGACGTAAAAATAATTTTTATCGCGGCGCAGCAGTCGCAAAGCGATTTCGCCTGCAAACACGCCTCCCGTCGTAAGCCGTTGCATCGTTTCCGCTTCTGCGGTCAACGCTTTGTCGAGCGCGTCGTCAAGCGAAAGCGTCGCTTCGTTTTTTACGCTGGTCGCCGTGATTTCTCTTGCTTCTCCGTTCCGCTTCACGCGGATCGTTACGCTTCCTTCGGGAAACCGGTCTACGCCGCGCGAGTAATAATAATCGTTGTAAACGTTGCGAAAAGACATATCGCCTCCCCATACCGTATCGCCGAGCACGTAAACTTCATAGTCCGCACCGTTTGTTCCGAGATCGGTTAGCGTGATTTCAACGAGGTTGGTTCTTTCCGAGGCTACTCCGTCGAGCGCGAAGGGGTATTCCCTTGAAACGCAGGAAAGCGTTAAAGAAAATTCTTCCGTTTCCGCGCAAAACAAATCGCTTCTCACGTCGGATAGATAGAGCGTGTAATCGATGGTTTTACACGCGGTCAGCGCGGGAAAGAGTAAAAAAACGGTAAAAAATACGCGAAGTGATTTTTTCATGTTTTATGCTTATGCCCGTAAAATGAGATTTCAGCACTTTTATTGCTTTTTCGGTTGCTTTTTTTTTTGATATATGATAGAATAAGTGGAAATTCATCTAAAAGGTTATGAATTCCAAATGAAAAAGCTTATTTTAAAGACAGCGTTCATTACCCTCGGCGTCTTGGTGATCATTTCGATTTCGCTTTTCGGAATCATGTCGTTCTGCGCGCCTGCGGTCATGATGGATCTAACCGCTTCTCTCGGGTTGGAATATGTAAGCGGAGATTACGCGTATCAGGCATATCAGCGGACGTCGGAGATCGACTATTTGGCGCGCGCGTTTGAAATTGCGGCAGAATATAAAAAGGATCAAATTGCAGACGAGCGTTTTGAAGAGTTAATTGCGCATGAGAATTTCGACGCATATTGCGACGAACAGAATCCGGTCGGATTCGAGTATTCGGAAACGGCGACGTTGCGCGTGAACTACCGCGAATCCGTATTCGGGGACGGCGTTTGCGTGAAATACCGTCTTGCGTGCGTCGCCGTATGTTCGGAAGAAGAAAAAGAGGAGAGGAAAGAAGAGATTTATCAATATGCTTTGAGCGAGACGGATTCGGCGTTTAACCCCTGTAATCCCGTACTCAAGCTTGCGGTAGAGGCTGCGGATAGAGAAGACGCCGCCTTTTGTTCTTTCCTTTTGCAGACAATTCCCATGGCGAATCTTACCCCAAACGAGGATTATGAAAATATTATCAATTTTTTGGAGGAGATATGTTAAATGAGTAAAATCATCAAGGAAGGATTAACGTTTGACGACGTTCTGCTTGTTCCGCAAGCGTCCGACGTGCTTCCGGGCGACGTCGATCTTCGTACAACGCTCGTCGAAGGGATAAATTTGAACATTCCCATCATCTCGGCGGCGATGGATACGGTAACGGAAAACCGTCTCGCAATCGCCATGGCGCGCGAAGGCGGTATGGGAATTATCCACAAGAATATGACCATTGAAGAACAGGCGGCGCAGGTCGATAAGGTGAAGCGTTCGGAACACGGCGTAATCACAGATCCATTTTTCCTCGAACCGGATCGTCTTGTGAGGGACGCGGTCGAACTCATGGAAAAATACCGTATCAGCGGCGTGCCTGTCACCAAAAACGGGAAACTCGTCGGGATTCTCACGAATCGCGATCTTCGGTTCGAAACCAACTACGATCAGCCTATCAGCGACGTGATGACAAAGGACAACCTCATCACCGCGCCCGTGGGAACTTCGCTTTCGGACGCGCAGAAAATTTTGGGCAGACACCGCATCGAGAAACTCCCAATCGTGGACGAAAAAGGATATCTCAAAGGGTTGATTACCATAAAAGATATCGAAAAAAGCATTCAGTATCCCAATTCCGCGCGCGATAAGAACGGACGCCTTTTGGTAGGAGCGACGGTCGGTACGGCGGCGAATACGATGGAACGCGTTGCGGCGCTTGTCGAAGCTAAGGTCGATATTATTGCAATCGATACGGCGCACGGTCATTCCAAGTTCGTTCTCAATAAGGTGACGGAGATTAAAAAAGCGTATCCGAATATGCCTCTCATCGCGGGTAATGTTGCGACGGCGGCGGCGACGAAGGCGCTCATTGAAGCGGGCGCGGACGTCGTAAAAGTGGGAATCGGCCCCGGTTCCATCTGTACGACGAGGATTGTTGCCGGAATCGGCGTTCCGCAGCTTACCGCAGTGATGGATTGTGCGGAAGAGGCGGATAAATACGGAAAACGCGTGATTGCTGACGGCGGCATTAAATATTCGGGCGATATCGTAAAAGCGCTCGCGGCGGGCGGCAGCGCGGTCATGATCGGTTCTATGCTCGCGGGCACGAAGGAAAGTCCCGGCGAAATCGAGCTTTATCAAGGCAGAAGCTTTAAAGTTTACAGAGGAATGGGATCGCTTTCCGCGATGGCGGCAGGCTCCAAAGACCGCTATTTCCAAGAAAATTCGACGAAGTTTGTTCCCGAAGGCGTGGAGGGCAGAGTCCCTTATCGCGGCACGGTATCCGAAATCATCTATCAGATGAAAGGTGGATTGCGCTCGGGCATGGGATATTGCGGAAAAGCAAATATCGAAGATCTGCGGAAAAATTCGGAATTTATCCGTATCACGAACGCGGGACTTTTGGAAAGCCACCCGCACGATATTTCCATCAGCAAAGAAGCGCCCAACTATTCGGCGAGAAATTAATAAAAATCAAACGCCCTTGCGGGCGTTTTTCGATAGAGAGAAAAAGGAGAACATTATGCAACACGAAAAAGTTTTGGTACTCGACTTTGGGGGACAGTATAATCAGCTGATTGCGCGCCGCATACGCGATCTGAAAGTTTTCTGCGATTTAAAACCGTGCGATATGTCGGTTGAAGAGATCAAAGCGTACGATCCCATCGGCATTGTTTTTACGGGCGGTCCCAACAGCGTTTACGACGAAAAATCGCCTCATGTCTCCCCCGAAATTTTCAATCTGGGGATTCCCGTACTCGGTATCTGTTACGGCTGCCAGCTCATCGCATATATGCTCGGAGGAAAGGTAGAACACGCCCCCACAAGCGAATACGGCAAAAGGACGTTCTCTTTTACCAAGGAAAGTCCTCTCTCCAAAGGGATTCCCCTAACGAGCGTGTGCTGGATGAGCCATACCGACCATGTGACCGAAGTGCCCGAAGGTTTTGACGTGCTTGCGAAAACGGAGAGTTGCCCCGTTGCCGTGTACGGCAGCGGGGAAAAGAAAATTTACGGCGTACAGTTTCACCCCGAGGTCGTACATTCGGAATACGGCAACCGCATTTTGGAAAACTTCCTCTATGAAATTTGCGGCGCGAAGGGCGACTGGACGATGAAAAACTTCGTCGCCGAACAGACGGCGAAAATCAAAGAGAAAATCGGAGACAAAAAGGTGCTCTGCGCTATGTCGGGCGGGGTGGATTCCGCCGTTGCGGCAACGCTGATCCACAAGGCGGTCGGCGCGCAGCTTACCTGCGTGTTTGTCGATCACGGGCTGCACCGCAAAAACGAACCGCAAGAGGTCATGTCCGTGTTCCGCGACGGGCTTGGAATGAATCTTGTCAAAGCGGACGCCGCCGATTTGTTTTTAGAAAAATTAGAAGGCGTGACCGATCCCGAGAAGAAGCGGCATATCATCGGCGAAGAGTTTATCCGCGTTTTTGAAAAAGAGGCGAAAAAAATCGGGAAAGTAGATTTTTTGGTGCAGGGAACGATTTATCCCGACGTGATCGAAAGCGGAAAGGGGAAGAGCGCCGTCATCAAGAGTCACCACAACGTGGGAGGACTTCCCGACGTCGTTGATTTCAAAGAAATTATCGAGCCGCTGCGCGATTTATTCAAAGACGAAGTGCGCCGCGTGGGAACGGAGCTGGGACTTCCCGATTCCGTCGTTTGGCGGCAACCTTGCCCGGGGCCCGCGCTCGCCATTCGCATTATGGGCGCGGTGACTCGCGAAAAGCTGGAAACGCTGCGCGACGCAGACTATATTTTCCGCGACGAGATCGCAAAAGCAGGTTTGGATAAGGAGATATGGCAATATTTCGCCGTGATTACGGATAGCAAGACGGTGGGCGTGCAGGGCGATTTCAGAACGTATGAGAACGTCATCGCGCTTCGCGCCGTGACCAGCGTAGACGCCATGACGGCGGATTGGGCGCGTATTCCGTTCGACGTGCTGGAAAAGGTTTCAAACCGTATCACGAACGAGGTGAAACACGCGAACAGGATCGTGTACGACATCACTTCCAAACCCCCCGCAACCATCGAATGGGAATAAAAGGAACTTTATGATAAAATATTTACATTG
>CAYZTP010000047.1:0-8361 GCA_964481555.1 uncultured Clostridia bacterium
CAAAATAAATTTGAAAATTCAAAAACTTGTTTGCCAACTCATTCCTTTTCACCGCGGCTTTTCCGTTAAGAAACCGCGGCGGAAGCGTTACGGGAAGTTTCGTACAGTCCCCGCGTCGTGCAAAAGGAAACGAACGCCGTTTGAAAGCTTTGTCCTTTCAGCCGCTGTTCCAACGCTGCGTTTTCTTTTTTTAACCGTTCGGAATGTAGCTTTTCCGTTTCGTAAATCATATTCGTTTTACGGACTCGCCGCCGTAACGTTCGGATATACCGTCTATACCGTCGGGTTTGTCGTATGCGCCGTAATAATAGCAATGGCGGTATTTATGATGATACGGGCGGGCAAAAATTTAAAGTCGATTCAGGAGAAAACCGAAAAGGAACAATGAAGATAAGTTCGAATACGCATTTCCCGCGCCGACGTCTTTTATTTTGCAGAGCGACGCCGCGCGCGGGCGGGATCGCGGGATATAGAAATCAATCGCTTATCGGGGCGTTTTTAGATTTGTTCGGCTAAAAACGCCCCGTTTTTAAGGGACGTTCTCGTTTTTTCTTGCTGTGATTTCGCGTATAGAAATATTTAATATTCGCATAATGACAGTATAAGGGGAAAACGGAAGATTTCGGCAGAAATTCCGTACCCGATAGGAGGAAACATATTGATGAAAGCTACGGGAATTGTGCGGAGAATCGACGAGCTGGGCAGAGTCGTCATTCCCAAAGAAATAAGAAGAACGCTGCGCATTCGGGAAGGCGATCCGTTGGAGCTGTTTACCGACCGCGACGAACTTATGCTTAAAAAATATTCGCCCATCGCCTCTATCGAGCAATTTGCAAAGGGCACGGCGAAGTCGCTCGGCGAGCAGAGCGGTTATCTCGCCGTCATTTGCGATACGGACGGCGTTCTTCATGCCAGCGGCGCGGGGAAAAAGGCGCTTGCGGGGAAAACCGTTTCGGAAAAGATGACGGAAGTCATGCTTTCGCGCAGGAGCTATCTTGCCAACAAAGCGGAGGGCGGCGATATTTTGCCCATCGCCAAAGACGCGGAGATCACGGTTACAGCGCAGGTTATCGTTCCCGTTGTGGCGAACGGCGATTGCCTCGGCGCGGTTGTTCTGCTCTCTACCGAAGAGGGCGCGCTCATGCAGGCGGAGGCGGTAAAACTTGCCCGTCTCACTTCGGATATCATCGCCAATCAATTCGAATAAACGTCGCTCTCCCGATCATGGGAGACGGCGTTTTCGCCTACATAATGAAGCATAAGCATTTTTTAAAAAACGTTGCGATCGTTTCGTTCGGGGGGCTTTTCGCCAAAGCGATCGGCGCGGGATACCGCATATCGCTTACGACGCTTTTGGGCGGATACGGCATGGGACTTTACCAAATGGCGTATCCGCTCTTTTGTCTCCTTCTCACCTTTTCTTCCACGGGAATTCCGTCGGCGCTGGCGCGGCTCGTCGCCAAAGAGCGCGCCGCTTGGGGGATCGATAAATCTACGGTGACCGCCGCGCTTCGGCTGTTTTCCTTGTTGGGTTTATGCGGAACGGCGCTTATGTTTCTGCTCGCGCCCGTTATGAGCGCGTTGCAAGGGGAGCAGGGCTTGCTGCCTTGCTACCGTATGCTTGCGCCGTCCGTCTTTCTCGTCGCGCTCATCGCGGTATTTCGCGGCTATTTTCAAGGCGTAAACGATATGCTCCCTACGGCGGCTTCGGAAATCATCGAACAGCTTTTTAAAGCGGGCGCGGGCTTATTTTTTTCCTATCGATTTGCGCAAGATCCCGTAAAAGCCGTCTCTTATGCGCTGTTTTCCGTAACCCTATCCGAATTCGTCGCGCTTGGCTATCTTTTTTTGCGCTTTCGGGGCGAAGAATTTCGGAAAAGCTTGCGCGTGAAAAGAACGACGGGAAGCGATATCCTCTTTGCGGCGCTGCCCGTTATGGCTGCGGCGGGACTGTTGCCGCTTTCGCAAACGGCGGACAGCGTGCTCGTCGTGCGCCTGTTAAGCGGTTATACGGAACGAGCGGTCTCTCTTTACGGATTGTTCACAGGCGGCGCGGTCTCGCTCGTCGGTTTGCCGGCTACCGCGTGTTGCGGCTTGGCAACGGCTTCCGTTCCTTCCGTTTCGGCATACTTTGCAAGGGGAATGGAGGAAGAGGGTCGCCGCCGCGCGCTCTATGCGCTCGCGTTGACACTTGCGCTTTCTCTCCCCTGCGCGGTCGGATTGTTTGTTTTCGCAAAGCCGATCGTCGCGCTTCTCTATTCTTCCCTCTCCACGGAAGACGCCGAAACTATGGTTTCGCTCGTGCGGATCATGTCCGTTTCCGCCGTATCCCTCGCGGGGGTGGATACGCTCGCGGCGTGTCTTACGGGCATGGGCAGAGCGAAGCAAGCGGCGTTTTCCATGCTGACGGCCGTGCTCGTGAAATTTACGTTGCAATATTTTCTCATACGCAACCCTTCGTTTTCCGTCGGAGGGGCGGCAATCGCGGCAAACGCGTGTTATCTGGTTGCTTTTTTTCTTGATTTGTTTTATACTGTAAAGAAAAAACGGGTAAAGTCATATGATAACGATCATTGGATTGGGAACGGAAACGCAAGATCTGAGCATGGGGGCGATCGCCGCGCTCAAGCGGGCGAACAAAGTTCTCGTAAGGAACGCGTCGCCTGTTTCGGACGGGCTCAAAGACCTCGGAGTTCCGTTTGAAGTACTCGACGGTATTTACAAAAAGAGCCGTAATTTCGATACGCTTGCCAAAAATCTTGCCGCCGAGGTAATCAAACAGGCGGAAGGAATCGATTTATGCTATTGCGTAGAGGGCGGCGTGAGCGAGGACAGGGCGGCGCATATTTTAACGGAAAAGGGCGGCGTGCAAGTCATCGAGGGCGTCTCCAAAAGCGCGAAAGCCGCGGCGCTTGCGGGACTGTGCGGCGGTTATACGTCTCTTTCCGCTTACGAAATTTCTGAGCGCAGGTTCTGTCTCCCGCTCGTGATTTACGATTTGGACGACAAACTGCTTGCGGGCGACGTGAAACTTGTATTGACGGAGCGGTACGGCGACGAAGCCGACGCGCTTTTTTTCAGCGGAAAGGAAAGCAAATTCATCAAACTGTTCGAAACGGATATGCAGTCGTCCTACGGCGGGGATACCGCGCTTGTCGTGCCCGATATCCCGCTTTTGGAGAAAAAACGCTTTGATTTTCAGGATTTTATCGATATTTTAAAACGGTTGCGCGCGCCCGACGGCTGTCCCTGGGACAGAGTACAGACGCACGAGAGCATCCGAATCAACGCAATCGAGGAAGCGTACGAATTGGTGGACGCGATCGATTTGAAAGACCCCGATAAAATTTGCGAAGAGGCGGGCGACGTTTTGATGCAGGCGGCGTTTCATGCGCTTATCGAGGAAGAGAAGGGCAATTTTACGGTGACGGACGTGTTGAGCGGCGTGTGCGAAAAGCTGATTACGCGGCATACGCACGTTTTCGGCGCGGACAAAGCGGCGGGCACGGATGGCGCGCTTTCCGTTTGGGAGAAGAATAAAATGACGGAGAAGCGCCAAGAAACTTTTTCCGACGCGGTGAACGACGTTCCCGAGGGCTTCCCCGCTCTTTTGCGCGCGCAAAAAGTCGCAAAGCGGGTGGGGAAAGGCGGCTGGGATTTCTCTTCCGAGGGGATGAAATCCTTCGACGGCGTGACGGAAAAGGTTAACACCGAGATCGCAGAACTGCGCGAGGCGTACGAAAAGGGCGACGAACGCGCGATTTCGGACGAGCTCGGCGACGTGTTCATGAGCGCGATCTGGTTCGGTCGGGTCGTCGGCGCGGACTGCGAACAGGCGCTTTTGGATACGGTGAAAAAGGTGCAGAAGAGATATACCGCGTTCGAATCGCTCGTCCTCAAAGACGGCAAGGACGTGAACAATCTTACCGACGAGGAATGGCGGGCATACTATCAACGGGCGAAAGATGTTACATAAACTTGAAATCGCGGGGCTGGAACTTACAAACAACGTTTTGCTTGCGCCGCTTGCCGGTTATACGAATTATCCGTTCCGAAAGATGTGTATCGGATTGGGCGCGGGGCTTACGTTTACCGAAATGGTGAGCGCAAAAGGGTTGATGTACGGCAGCGAGGAGACAAAACTCTTGTTGTACCACGGCGACGAAACGCCGAAGGCGGCGCAGATATTCGGGAGCGATCCCGCTATCCTGCGCGCGGCGTGCGAAAGCGAGGAACTCGCGTCTTTCGATCTGATCGATCTCAATATGGGTTGTCCTATGCCCAAAATCGTAAAAAACGGCGAGGGCAGCGCGCTGCTCGAAAATTTACCTCTCGCGGAAAAAGCGATTGCCGCATGCGTTAAGAGCGGAAAACGTATTTCGGTGAAGTTCCGTATCGGTGTGACGGAAGAAAAAAAGATTACCGCGGAATTTGCGCGGTTGTGCGAAGGCGCGGGAGCGTGCATGATTACGGTACACGGCAGAACGCGCGAAAAAATATACGCGGGTCCGCCCGATTATGCCGAAATCGCTGCGGCAAAAAATGCGGTGAAGATACCCGTGATTGCAAACGGCGGCGTTTGGTCGAAAAACGATATGGAAAAAACAATCGCCCGCACGGGAGCCGACGGCGTTATGATTGCGCGTGCCGCGCTCTACCGTCCGCATACGTTCTGCGATATCCTCGGCACGACTCCCGAGCCGATGACGGACTTGTTCCGTCGGCAGTTGGAGGAGACGAAATATATCTACGGCGAGCGATTTGCCGCCGTATTTATGCGCAAAATGGCGGCGTTCTATATCAAAGGCAGAAAAAATGCGGCGGAAGGCAAACGCAGGTTGTTTCGTGCGGAAACGACGGAGGAAGTTGCCGCTCTTGCCGAAGAATTGTTACAGGAAGAATCCGATAACGGAAGCGGCGTTTTATAATACCGGTCAAAGATCCCGACGCGGCGGGAACAAAGAGGAAGGAGAACGATGGAGAAATCGGAACTTTTCGCGCGGTACGCGAATATTTTAAAAGAAGAACTCGTGCCTGCAATGGGCTGCACCGAGCCGATTGCGATCGCGTATGCGGCGGCAATCGCGAGGGATGCGCTGGGGATTGCTCCCGAGCGCGCCGTGCTGGAAGTGAGCGGGAATATCGTAAAAAACGCCAAGAGCGTTACCGTTCCGCACACGGGCGGTCAAACGGGGATCCGCGCGGCGTTCGCGGCGGGGTTGGTTGCGGGAAAAGCGGAGAAAAAGCTTGAAGTTCTTGCGGAGATTTGCAGGGAGGACTATCCGAAGATTGCGGAGACGGCGGAAAAATTTCCTCTTACCGTAAAAGTTTCTAACGGAGCGCATATTTTCGACGTCGCAGTCATTTTATGCGGCGGGAATCATACCGTGCGCGTACGCATTCAAGACAGGCATACCAATCTTGTCCTTGTACAACGGGACGAGAAGATCCTGCTTGAGAAAGAGGAAGAAAAAACCGTGCGCGAGGACAGGAGCCTGCTTACCGTAGAAAACATTGTCGCTTTTGCAAGGGAGATCGATCTCGGCGTGATCGAGGAAACGATTTCCCGTCAGGTCGAATACAACATGGCGATCGCGGAGGAAGGTCTGCGGGCGGATTACGGCGCAAATATCGGGAAAGTCATTTTGCGTTCCTATCAGCCCGATATCAAGCTCACCGCGAAGGCGTATGCGGCGGCGGGCAGCGACGCACGCATGAACGGCTGCGAATTACCCGTCGTCGTCAATTCGGGCAGCGGGAATCAAGGGATCGCCGCGTCCGTTCCCGTGATCGTATATGCCCGCGCGCTCAATCTGCCCAAAGAAACGCTCTATCGCGCGCTCTGCATTTCCAACCTTATCACCGTGCATTTAAAAGCGGGTATCGGCACGCTTTCCGCCTATTGCGGCGCGGTTTCGGCGGGCGCGGGCACGGCTTGCGGAGTTGCCTACCTTTTAGGGGGCGGGATCAAAGAAATTTCGCACACGCTCGTCAATGCGCTCGCCATCGATTCGGGGATTATTTGCGACGGCGCGAAAGCGAGTTGCGCGGCAAAAATCGCCATGGCGGTAGAGAGCGGGCTTTTGGGACTTACGATGTATTACAACGGAAACGAATTTTATGCGGGCGACGGAATTGTCAAAGAGAGCGTGGAAGATACGATTAATAGCGTCTCCCGTTTGGCGCACGAAGGAATGCGCGAAACGGACAAAGAAATTTTAAAAATCATGCTTGAAGCGTAAAACGGAAGCGGAGACAGGCTCGGCGCATGAGCGCGTTTATTTACGCTCAGCCGTGCGGGAAGCGGTTATCGGATACCAAATACAATGTTCGGGGATTTGGCGCGTAAGGCGAATTACGCGCCTTTTTTTGCGTATCTGTCTGGAAAAACGCTGAAAAGCCGTTAAAACGCTTGCGCCGTTCGCTCCGTTATGGTATAATACAAACGGTATTATTATAGTCGCGCGCGCACGCGTGCGAGAAAGTCGGAGGACTTATGGCGGAAAAAGTAGAAGGCGCTTACGGCGCCGAACAAATTCAAGTACTCGACGGATTGGAGCATATCCGTAAACGCCCCGGAATGTATATCAGTTCGACGGACGAAAAGGGATTGCATCATCTCGTCAGCGAGGTCGTCGATAATTCGATCGACGAAGCGCTCGCCGGTTATTGTACGCATATCGACGTGACGATCAATTCCGACGGCTCGTGTACGGTCGAGGACGACGGGCGCGGAATCCCCACCGAAATACATCCCAAAGAGGGGGTCTCCACCGTCGAAGTCGTGTTCACCAAAGTCAACGCAGGCGGAAAATTCGGCGGCGATTCGGGTTACAAAGTTTCGAGCGGACTTCACGGCGTGGGCGTGAAGGCGGTTAACGCGCTTTCAGAATGGCTGGAAGCCGAAGTCTATCAGAACGGGCATATCTATCGGCAGATTTACAACCGCGGCGTGCCGCAACGCGCGCTTGCCGTGATCGGCGATACGCAAAAGACGGGTACGAAGGTTACGTTTTATCCCGACGCGGAAATTTTTGAAACGGTCGTGTTCAAATACGAAACTTTAAAAGCGCGTTTGAAAGAGCTTGCGTTCCTCAACAGAGGACTTACGATTACGCTGACGGACAATCGGAAAGATCATGAGCGGCGCGACAGTTTCTGTTACGAGGGCGGTATCCGCGAGCTTGTCGAAGAAATCAACAAGGGCAGCGAGACGCTGTTTTCGGAGCCGATCTATTTCGAAGAACACGACGGTACGACGGTTTGCGAAATCGCATTGCAGTACAACGAAAGCTATAACGAAGTGATCTATTCCTATGCGAACAACATTAATACCATCGACGGCGGCACGCACGTCGAAGGATTGAAGCTTGCGCTCACGAAAATCATCAACGACGCAGGCAAAAAAATGAATATCTTAAAGGACAGCGACCGTTTAACGGGCGAGGACGTGCGCGAGGGAATTACCGCCGTCGTATCCGTCAAGCTAGAAGACGCGCAGTTCGAATCGCAGACGAAAGATAAGCTCAATAACAGTTTTATCCGTCCTTTTGTTTCCAAGTGCGTGCAGGAGCGTTTCGGCACTTATATCGAAGAGCATCCGCAGGAAGCGCGGGAGCTTGTTCTTCGGTGTATCACGGCGCAAAAAGCGCGCGACGCGGCACGGAACGCACGCGAACTCACCCGCAGAAAGGGCGTGCTCGAAACGACCACGCTCCCCGGGAAATTGGCGGATTGCTCGGACAGACGCCCCGAATTGTGCGAAATTTATATCGTCGAGGGCGATTCGGCAGGCGGCACCGCAAAACAAGGCAGAGACAGACGGTTTCAGGCAATATTGCCCTTGCGCGGGAAAATTTTGAACGTCGAAAAGGTGCGTCTCAACCGCGTGTTGGAAAATGCGGAAATCAAGGCGATGATTACGGCGTTCGGCTGCGGTATTTTGGACGACTTCGACGAGAGCAAGCTCCGTTACGACCGCATTATTTCCATGACGGATGCCGACGTAGACGGCGCGCATATCCGTATTTTGCTACTCACCTTCTTATTCCGTTATATGCGGCCGCTCATCGAGCACGGACACGTCTATTCCGCGATGCCGCCTCTTTATAAAGCAACGGTTAAGGGAAGCAAAGACGACGTGTATCTTTATTCGGAAGAGGAAAAAACGGCGTTCGACGCGGCGAACAACAACAAAGTGGAATATCAGCGTTATAAGGGGTTGGGAGAAATGAGCACCGAACAGCTTTGGGACACGACGATGAACCCCGCCACACGCACGCTTGTAAAGGTAAGCATGAAAGATGCGGTGGAAGCGGATAAAATGTTCTCCATTTTAATGGGGGAAAGCCCCGCGCTGCG
>CAYZTP010000048.1:0-8262 GCA_964481555.1 uncultured Clostridia bacterium
ACCCACGCGACCAGCTTGGAAGGCTGGGATTCTACCACTGAACTACACCCGCATCGATCAACGCTCGTATATTCTACCAAAGTTTGTATTTCTTGTCAATCATTTTCGCGCGTCTTTCCGATTTTTCTTAAAAAATATCTCATTTCATTTTTGAATTTATGCGCAAAGAATGTTTTGTTTGGCAAACCGTCTTTTCGTGTTTTACTTTTTTTGTCATAATTTTTCAATTTTCGCATTTGTCTAAAAATCTGCGTTGAATTATGAAATTTATTTTTCGATTATGCTATAATAAATAGAAAATAGGAAATTATTGCATCCAAGCGCACAGAAAGGATTTATCTATGAAAACTTTATTCGTGACCGACTTAGATGGAACATTGCTAACGAAGAACGAGAACGTTTCTGCATACAGCCTTGACAAACTCAACCGTCTTGTCGATGCGGGTATGCTGTTTACATATGCCACCGCGCGGTCGGTATGGAGTGCGGAGACCGCCGTCAGGGGGTTGAAAATCGCCGCGCCCGCCATATTGTACAACGGCGGTATGGTATATGATTTCGGAACAAAAACTTGCCTTAGAGCGATTACCTTTTTAGAGGATTGGAAAGGGTACGTGCTTTCCGTTTTGCAAGGACACGGCATTCATCCCTTGGTTTTTTCCGCAGAAATCGGCGGGGAACGTGTAAAGTGGGTGCAAGGAAACGAAACGCCGGGGTTACAGCGTTATCTTTCTCGCCGGACGGAAGACAGAAGAATGCATCCCGTAAATTCCAACGGGGATTTGCTTGCGGGTAATTTATTTTACTTTAAATGTATCGGTCCGCGCGAACTGCTCGAACGCGCCTGGGATATTCTAAAATTCGATTCCAGATTTCTTTGCATCTTCCATCAAGAGACGTATCAAAACGACTTTTGGATGGAGATATCGCCGCGCGAGGCGAGTAAGGCGAACGCCGTGTCTTTTTTAAAGCAGGTACTCGGTTGCGACAAAACGGTTTGCTTCGGAGATACGTCGAACGATTCCGATATGTTTGACGTATGCGATGAAAAATATGCCGTAATGAACGCTGACGCGTGGCTGAAAGAAAAGGCGACGGGGGTCATCGGATATTGCGAAGAGGACGGCGTCGCCAAATGGCTGGAAGAGCACAGCGGTTTTGGATTATAAAAACAGGTAAACCGATCGGAATCCGATAAAAAAGCAATATAGATTGATTACGGCGATTAACGGCATAAAGATCATGAGAGCAAGATTGCTTAAACGGAAACGCATGGCGAACATGGAGATATAAATAGCGACCGCGCCGCCGAGAACGGCGGCAAGAAAGAGTTTGCCGTCTTGTTTAGAATAGACGTTGCCGCCAGACTCCCAATCGTCGCGCTGCGTTTTGATGAGACGAAAGGAATAAAAGTTGACTGCAAGGATATAGACGGTCAATAGCACGTAAAAAATGAACATCTTGCAAACAGTATGCTTCTGTTACCGAAAAATAAAACGGAGACGATAAGAATGAGTACGAAAAAGAGAGCGTATATCAGCGTTTATAATAAAGAAGGGATCGTCGAGTTTTGCCGATATCTGAGCGAATACGGATATGAGCTGATTGCTACGGAAGGGACGCATAAAGTTCTTGCGGAAGCGGGGTTGGAAGCGCTTTCCGCGCGGGAACTGACAGGATATCCGGAACCTTTGGACGGAAAGGTGAGAGTGGCGAATCCCGCCGTTTATACGGGTATTATCGCCAGTCGCTTCACGGAGGAACAGCTTGACGGTCTTGCGCAGGAGGTTTATCCGATCGAGCTGGTCGTAATCAACCTCTATCCTTTTAAAGAGGATATGGCGGCGGGCGTTCCTTTTAGCGAGGCAGCCGATCATATAGACGAGGGCGGTGTCGCTCTTTTGGATGCCGCGGCGAAAAATTATCTGCATACGGTCGCGGTGTGTGAACCCGAAGATTACGACAGAGTATTGTGCGATCTTGCCGCAGGAGCGATTTCCGAAGAGGAACGGCAATATTTTATGTATAAGGCGTTTTCTTATACCGCTTCGTATAACGCGCTGATCGCGCAGTATCTTGCGCGGCAAATTAAAATCCCTTATCCTAAAATGCTTACCGTCACTTATGAAAAGGCGCAGGATATGCGTTACGGGGAAAATCCGCAGCAGATTGCGGCAGTCTACCGCGATCCGCTCGTCAAAAAGGGTTCGTTGGCTAGGGCGCGGCAGCTTTTAGGCCCCGTTCTCACTTACAATAATATCAACGACGCGAACGCCGCGTTGGAGTTAGTCAAAGAATTCGATTGTCCCGCCGTCGTTTGTTGCAAACACCGTACGCCTTGCGGCGCGGGCGTCGGAGAGGATTTGTTCGAAGCGTACGAACGCGCTTTCAACGCCGATCCTTTGAATTTTAAAGGCGGCATTATCGCTTTGAACGGCATTGTGGACGCGCGCATTGCGGGGCGCTTGCGGGAGACGGAAGCGGAAGTCGTGCTTGCCGTCGGTTTCACGCCCGAGGCGATGGCGGAGTTGGAGCTCCGCAAAGAGCTTGTGCTGCTGGAGATCTCCAATATCCGCAGTAAAATGCTGTTTTCTACATTGGATCTACACAAAATTTACGGCGGCGTTTTGGTTCAGACGTACGATATGACGTCGGGCAAGAACGCGCGCTGCGTAACCGAACGGAAACCCACGGAGAGCGAGATTCGCGCGTTGAAGTTTAATTATAAGATTGCAAAGCACGCCCGTTCGAGCGCGATCGTCGTTGGAACGGAATATGAAACGAAAGGGATCGGAGCGGGACAGATCAGCCGTTTACACGCCCTGAAAACCGCGCTTGCGATTGCGGGAGAGGGGAAAGGCTGCGTAATTGCTTCCGATTCGTCGTTTTCTTCCGCCGACTACGTTGAGCTGTGCCGCAAAGCGGGGATTACCGCGGCGATTGCGACGAGCTGTTCGGACGAGACGATCGAATTGTGCGACAAGTACCGTATCGCCGTGCTTTGTACCGACGAGAGACATTTTAAAAATTGATGATTTTATATTTTTTCGGAGAGGGGGGAAAGCGGACGGCTTTCAAATCATATGTATTCGTTGACAAAAATTTATAAAATCGGAAAAGGACCGTCAAGTTCGCATACGATGGGACCGGAGCGCGCGGCAAAGGATTTTTTGCAAAAATGTCCTTCGGCAGACCGTTATTCGGTAACGCTATACGGTTCGCTGGCGCTCACGGGCAAGGGACATCTGACGGACGAGGCGGTAAAAGACGTCTTTGCGGATAAAAATCTCGACGTCGTGTTCGATACGCAAACGAAAGATCTGCCGCATCCGAACACTCTCGCGTTTACGGCGTATGATCGGGAAGGGAAAACGCTCTTTCATCGGATATATTTATCGGTGGGCGGCGGATCCATCCGCGTCGTTGGAGAGCCTGTTTCCGAGACGGAAAACGTTTATCCGTTTCGCAGCTTTGCCGAAATCAAACGCTATTGTACGCAAGAGAAAATCTCGCTTGACGAATTTGTATTCCGTTACGAAGGAAAGGAGATCAAGGATTATTTCCGTAAAGTTTGGTCGGTGATGAGAGAAACGGTTGTTCGGGGACTGAATGCGGGCGGCGAACTTCCCGGCGGACTTCACGTTATGCGTAAGGCGGCAATGCTTCGCCAACGGGTATTCGGGGAATTGCCGGAAGAACGGGAGAAACGCGAAATTTGCAGCTACGCATTTGCGGTAGCCGAAGAAAACGCAGGCGGCGGTACGGTCGTTACGGCGCCCACCTGCGGCTCGTGCGGGGTTTTGCCCGCCGTCCTTTATTATCTTTCCGAACGTCTTCATTTGTCCGAAGAAACGGTGATATCCGCGCTTGCCGTCGCGGGCGTCATGGGAAACGTCGTGAAAACGAACGCTTCCATCAGCGGTGCGGAAGCGGGTTGTCAAGCGGAAATCGGCACCGCAACGGCGATGGCCGCCGCCGCGGTATGCAGGATCTACGGATATTCGATGGAAGAAACGGAATACGCGGCGGAAATCGCCCTCGAACACCAACTCGGTCTCACTTGCGATCCCGTTTGCGGACTTGTGCAAATTCCCTGTATCGAACGTAACGCCGTTGCCGCCATGCGCGCTTTGGTCAGCGCGGAACTGGCGCACGTTTTACAGGGAACGAGAAAGATCTCTTTCGATCTGATTGTAAAAACGATGTATAAAACGGGGAAAGATATGAATTCCCGTTATCGGGAAACGGCGGAAGGGGGACTTGCCGCCGAATACGGCGAAACGATCGGCGGGGAAAACGATTGAGTGAAATTTTAACCGAATAAAAGCAAAACCGATTGAAACCCGAAAAGGAAAACCGCGTGAAAAAAGCTCGCTGAACTTCGCTGAGAAGAACGTGAGCTTTATCTTTTGAATTGCATTGTTTGAAACCGTTCGCGTTTTTTATTTTGCGGCGCGCTCTTTCAGCTCCTGTTCAAGCGCAATCGCAAGCTGATCCGGACAGGAAGTATTCTGTCTGCAACGAATGCCTTTCAGCAGAGGAATAATTTCTTCCGCCTTTTTTCCTTCCACCAGCCGCGCAATGCCTTGCAGGTTGCCGCTGCACCCGCCGATGAATTTAACGTTGTGAATTCTGTTTTCTTCATCGAGATCGTAAACGATCTGTTTGGAACAAGTTCCCCTTGTTGCATAAGTGATCATAATACCTCCTTAATCTACGAGCGTTTCATAGACGACGGAATATACCTCGGCGGCTTTATCCTCCCATCTTTTATAAATAAAATTAGCCGTTTTTTTATCGGGAACAACAAATTTCAATTCCAGCATGGGCTGCATCGGGGTGAGGATTTTTAAATTCACGGTGTACGTTCCGTCTTTGTTCTTATAGTAATCGGATTTACATTCCTGTTTGTTGCGGAATCTCGCGCTGTTATTTTTTACGAAACGGGATATTTCTTCACGCAGACTTTTCGGAATGTTAATGTAAAAATTGGCAAGCGTTTCCCTGCCTTCCGGCGTGATGGCGAACAGAGGATCTTCTTCGCCGGGGATTTCGTAGATGAACCCATCCGCCAGCAATTTTTGGAGAAGCACGACGCAATCCATATAATTGATCCAATTGTTCGAGGACGTGCAGATATCCACCATGGTGCGCTCCATCAAGGGGCTTTCCATTTTGTCGAAAACAAACAGCAATATTAATTTGTTAACCGATGTTTCGCCTTTTATCTGCATGGAGTTTCCTTTGCTATTATTTTCGACGCTAGACACAAAGCGCCGCTTAATGTTAAGCGGCTTGTGTCGAAATTATCGTTTGAGAAAAGCGTTATACGGCGAAGGGCGCGAGCTTTTCAAGAAGTTCCGAACAGTTATCGTTGTAAATTTCAACGGTAAGCGGTTTGGAAAGATCAAGGCTGAAAATGCCGAGGATCGACTTTGCGTCTACGACATATTTGCCGCTTTTAAGCAGGATCTCGCAATCGCTGTCGCTGTCTTGCGTGATGGCAACGAATTCTTTCACTTTCTGTGCCATTTCCAAAGAAATTGTGATAGATTTCATGATTTATTCCTCCACGAATCATAATTTGATATTATTATAACGAAAATCGCCGATAAAATCAAGATATTTTGGGAAAATTTCTTTAATTATTTTTATTTTTGTGCTATAATGACAACGGAAAGAAGAAAAGCTATTCAATTTGTATTTAACGGAGGAACTATGGAAGAAATAAACGCGGGCGTGGAACGGTTCATTAACGCTTGTAACGAACTGATTAACGGAAAATTTATCCTTGCGGACAGTAAGATCAGTGATCTTTTAAAGGGGATTGCCGCAAGCGAGGAGCTTACGGGGCTGTTTAACGCTGTGATGGACGGCTTCGATTACGAAGCGGCCAAAAAGGCGTATTTGAAATCTTCTGCGCCGCATTCGACGCGCGGAACGATATATTTGCCCGCAGACCGTAAAGATCTATTGGCCTTCGTGTTTTGTCTTTTGGCGGAATTCGACTGCGGAAGCATGAAGTTCAACGATTTTTTGCTGCGGTATTTTTACGAGGACGGCAGTTACACGGCAAGCTATACGCTGTTCGTAAGCCGTTTGATCAGACCTTTCCGCGATATCGTACGCGATTGCTATCCCGATACGGGCAGGGCGGGCGACGTACGTTTTATGCGGAAACGCGAGGACGACGTTATGGGCGTCCTTTCCGAAAAAGTTTCCGTGGAACGCGCGCGGTTAAAGAGCATTCCGCTTTCCCGGGAAGATTCCGTTGCGGGAGAGATGATTCTCGCCGAACTGTATGCGGCGGCGGGAAGAAAGGATACGACGGAGATCAAGGCCTTGCTGTGCGGATATCTTTATTTCCTCGGAGCGATCGGCGGCGCGGACGAGAACAGCAACGAGATATTTAATCTCGCGGCGGAGTTGTAAAATGAACTTGAAAGAAGAGACGGTAAACCGTCGTTATCTCTATAAAGGAAAGATCGTCAATTTACGTTGCGACGATGCGCTTCTTCCCGACGGAAGAGCGTGCAAACGCGAAGTAATCGAACATTCGGGCGGGGCGAGCGTTTTAAGCGTTTTGAACGGGAATGTCGTGCTTGTGCGGCAGTTCCGTTACGCTTACGGAGAGGAGCTGTTGGAAATACCCGCCGGAAAGCTGAACGAGGGAGAGGAACCCTTGGAGGCGGCGAAACGGGAACTGGAAGAAGAGACCGGTTTGCGCGCGCAAACGTTCACGTTGCTGTTTACGCTTTATCCTACGCCGGGATATACGAACGAGAAAATATATATCTACGAAGCGACCGATTTTTCCGGGGGAGACAGTCGTCTCGATGACGACGAATTTCTCAACGTAGAATACTATCCCGTGGAAGAAGCGTTAAAAATGATCGGGGACGGGACGATCAAAGACGCCAAAACGATCGTCGCTTTGTTGCGATACGCGCGCGACCATAAATTATCATAAAATTTTCCGAAAAATAACTCCGTACCGAACGGTACGGAGTTATTTTTCGGAATCGGATTCGAAACGATGTCAGTTGTTGCAGCAACCGCAGCCGCCGTTTTGACCGATTAACGCGCTTAATGTGCCGTTTTTCCCCAAACAGTATGCGCCTGCGAGCAGGAAAGGCCATCCACAGCCCGAAAATGCGTTTGACGATAAGACGTTCGTTCCCAAAAGGAGCAGGATAATGAGAATCCAAAGGCAGCTATTGCCCTGTAAACAGCTATTCATAGTTTTTCCTCCTTGATTTCGGCGGCGAAGTATGTAATTTTTTTATCGCAGCCGTTTCTCTAAATTATATGTCGGCGAAGAATAAAATGTTCCGAGAAAAAACCGCTCGATTTAGTTGCCAAATAAAAATTCATTTGATATAATTACAAACGAGGTTTCCGTTGGGGAAAAACACGGATGGTTTTATCCCCGCAAAGGCGAACCTTAATACATTTTTGTCACGGATATTCCGAAAAAGGAAATCCGATGGAGGTAATTGAATATGGAAAAGAAGAATTTCTTTTCGGCAAGGAACATTGCATATCTTGCAGTGCTTCTCGCGCTTGTCATTGTCTTGCAGGCAGTGGGCGGAACGATCACGATCGGACCTTGCAGTCTGAATTTCACGCTCATTCCGATTGCGTTGGGAGCGATATTGTTCGGAGTGCGCGGCGGCGGATTGCTCGGCTTGGCTTGCGGGATCGTAGTTTTGATACAGGTGATCGTGGGCGGCGGTTTTTATGCCGTAATATGGACGGGAAATCCCGTTGTAACAACGATCACTTGCATTGTAAAAACAACTGCCGCGGGAGCGGTTGCCGGGCTTGTTTATCGGCTTTTGTCTCCCAAAAACAAGTATGTAGCCGTATTTCTGTCGGCGGGATTGGTTCCCGTAATCAACACCGCTCTGTTTATTGTGGGTATGCTCTGTATGAGCAACGTGTTGAGCGCGGAATATGGGGTGAACGGAATCGATATTCTCATCTTTATCCTCGTATCGCTGATTACGTTTAATTTCTTTATCGAATTTGCCATCAACCTGTTGCTTGCGCCCGCGATTCACCGCGTTGTCTTGGTGGCTGAAAAAACTTTTCGTCGTAAACGGCGGCAAATTCAAGCGCAAGAAACGGATAATACCGAACGCGCGGACAATTCGGATAGTCCCGAAAACGCCGAACGATCGAATATACGGAATTCGGAGAACTTATGATCATTTGTATCGACGTAGGCAATACCAATATTAAGTATGCGATTTTCGACGG
>CAYZTP010000049.1:0-8235 GCA_964481555.1 uncultured Clostridia bacterium
AACTCCGACATCGATTGTAAAACCTCTATTTTTTGCGATAAATCGCTTTCCCGTCCCTTACCGTCATATATACGTCGAAATTTCGGTCAAGCACGGCGAAATCCGCTTTTTTCCCGGGGCGAATGCTGCCCGTCTCTTGATATATGCCAAGAGTTTGAGCGGGATTGGCCGTCGCATAATCCACCGCCTGCAACAGAGGAACTCCCGCTTTTTCGACAAGATTGCCGATCGCCCGATTCATTTTCAGCACACTGCCCGCAAGCGTTCCGTCCGCAAGACGCGCCTCTCCGTTTTTCACGTACACCGTTTGACCGCCCAGCTCGCTGACTCCGTCCGGAAGTCCCTTTGCGCGCATGGCGTCCGTAATCAGCGTCAAATTTTGCGTCGGCTTGCATTTTACCAGCAATTTGACGGCGGGAACGCTGACGTGAATGGTATCCGCTATCAATTCGCATTTCAATTCGTCGTATAACAACGCGCTTCCCACGGTTCCTATCTCGCGGTGATGAAGCGGACTTTGCGCGTTATAAGTATGCGTAACGCTCCGCGCGCCCCTTGCAACGGCCGCCCGAATATCCGCTTCCCCCGCGCCCGTATGCCCCAAAGAAGCAACGACGCCCGCTTTGACAAGATGAGTCACCAGCTCCCCCGCGCCCTCTTCTTCGGGCGCAAGCGTAACGATCTTTATACAATTACCGCTTGCGGCGTTAAATTCGTCGAACAATTTTACGGACGGCTTCGTCACATACTCGGCGGGCTGCGCGCCCTTGTGTTTTAACGAAATAAACGGTCCTTCGAGGTGAACGCCCGCAAGACGGGCGCCGTCCGCACGGTTTTCTTTCCGATACCGCGCGACGGCTTTTAACGCGGCGGAGATCGCGCTTTTGCTCTGCGTCATCGTCGTAGCGAGAAAGGTGGTCGTTCCCTCCCCCGCGATCGTATCCGCAATCACGGCAAGCGATTCTTCCGCGGCGTCCATTGCGTCCGCGCCGCCCGCGCCGTGAATATGCTCGTCGATAAATCCGGGAAACACGATACAGTCATCGGGAACGGCAATCGATTCCCCGTCGCCGTCGCCAAACGGAAGTATCCGCTCTCCGAACGGAATATCCGTCCGTTTCAGCCCCTCTCCTTCGATATAAGCAAGAACATTTTCAAATTTATACATAGCGTTCCTTTTTTAAATTATAACAGTTTTGCCGCCGTCCTGTCGCAAATCAACGTACAGTCGGCATGGCGCTGCAAAATACTTGCGGGAACATTCTCCGTCACGCTGCCCTTCACCATTCCGTAGACCGCCTGCGCTTTATTCGCGCCGTTAGCGAGAATAATTATTTTTTCGGCGTTCATAATGTTTTTCAAGCCCATCGTAAAGGCGCGTCGCGGGACTTCCGCAATATCGTTAAAAAGGCGGGAATTATCTTTCACGGTGCTTTCCGTCAGCTCTACGACGTGGGTTTCGCTGAAAAAAGGCGTGCCCGGCTCGTTGAACGCGATATGTCCGTTGGAGCCGATTCCGAGCACTTGAACGCTTTGGCGCATTTTTTCAAGCAACGCGTTATAACGCAGGCATTCCGCTTCGGGATCGGTAGCGGTTCCGTCCTCAATAAACGTATTTCCCTTGGGAATCCCGATATGATCAAACAAGTTTTTCCGCATAAAATAAGCGTAACTTTGCGGATGATTGGCGGGAAGAGAAACGTATTCGTCAAGATTGACCGTTCTGATTCGGCTGTAATCGGTTGCATTCTCTTGATAATCCCGTACCATATTGCGATACAAACCGATCGGCGTTGTGCCCGTTGCAAGTCCGAGTACCGCGCTCGGATTTTGCTTTACGATTTTAAGGACGAGTTCCGAAGCTCTCGCACTCATCTCTTCATAATCTTCCGTTACAATAATATTCATTTGTATTTCTCCTGTTTTTATCCGACGATATCGTTCGGCAAAGACGCCGCGGCGATACTCTGTCCCACTCTCCTGTCGGATTCGTCGGGCAAATCGATCCTTACGTCCCAATCGGGGAATTCTTCCGCGAGCGTGCGCTTGCAAGAATCAAGCAAAACCGCGCCGCCCTTTCCCGCCGTCACCCTGCCGAGCAGCAGCACGCGGTTGATATCGTAAAACCGCGCGTAATAGGGCAGCGTATAGCCGAGATAAATTCCGATATCCTCAAAAACCTGCAACGCGAGCGGATCGCTCTCTTCGGCGAGTTTCTGTATCTCTTTTAGCTTTTCCGCAGGCGTAGTATTTTCACGGAACGTATATCCGCCCGCCCGAGCGAGTTTGACGACCGCATCCTGCGAGAAATATTTGCATCCAACGCCTCTGTCTCCGCTCCATTCGTCCGCCATCGCGCCGTCGTTCAAATCTACGGGCGCAAACGCGAGTTCGGAAAGCCATCCGTTGAGTCCCCCTTCCGCATTGATATATCCCGCCGCTTCGCTCGTACCCATGGCGATTCCGAGCACATTGTTTTCGCCCGATTCAAGACTTCCCGCAAGAGCCGTAACATCGCCGTCGTTTGCGACTTCGATGGGAACATTTCCCATCTCTTTGGCGATATTCAGATACATATTCTTGATATAATCGCCGTATTTCCGCTTATCAACGCTCAAAAACAGCGAAGCCGCCATAATGCGGTTATCGACGTAAACCCCCGCGGAAGAAACGCCGATCGCGTCCACGCGTGGCATTTTGGAAGCCGCCGTTTTCATTGCCGTAAGAATTTCCCGATAGTGATAATGCGGATCGGCCGTCGTTTTGGGGTGCCAAATCACCTCTTCGCTGTACACGGCTTTTCCGTCGATGACGGCGCTCACCTTGCGGTCGCTTCCACCCGCGTCAAACCCAATACGGCAACCCTTAAAATGACCGCCGACTTTCAGCGAAACGCCTTTTTCCGCAGGAATTTCGCGAAGAGGATACACCTCGAAAGGTTTCTCATAAATACCGCTCATAAAATCCGCGTCAAACGCGCGCGCCCCTTTCGAAGAATACCGTTCGCATAATGCACGGTACAAATAATCGCTTCCCGCGATTCCTACGCGGTATCCGCCTACCAACCAAAGAACGGTTTTCAAAATACGCTCCGTTATCAAGAGCGTCTCCCCGTCGTCCGCGCCGTCGGCAAGAGCGTCGAAGAAATAAATATAATTATATCCGCCGTTGCGTTCCACAACCAGCGTGACGCGCCGAACGTTTTGAGCGTTCCGCACACGCTCTTCGTACGCCTCCAATCTTCTGATAACGGGCTGAAAGTCGGGATCGAATTTCGGTTTTCTCATAAAACTACCCCTATCAATCTTATTTTCCAGTTTTATTTTAACATATCGTTTATAAAAAGGCAATGTAAATCCGTTCGTCCGTATTATAGATTATTTCATTATATTTTTTAAAGAAATTATCTGAAACGCTATACAAACGGCGACGTTTATGATATAATAAACATATGGCGCAGAAGCATTTTTACAAGCACAAAATATCCAATTTGTTGAATATTCAAAAGATCGTAACGATCCATTACCAAGAGCTAACCCGCGGATACGTATCCGAAGAAGAAAAACACGACTTTTGGGAAATCGTATATACCGATAAAGAAAGCGTGACCGTGATAACGGAAAACGTACCCTATACGCTTTCCCAGGGAAAAATGACATTTTTACATCCCAACTATTCCCATTATATCTCCTGCGAATCGGAAGAAGCGAATATTTTTATTATCTCGTTCGAATGCCGTTCGGAAAGCATGAATTTTTTTACGGACAAAATGATTATGCTGCCCGAACGGTACCGCGTCCTGTTGCAAGAAATCATGTCGGAAGCTACCGCGACCTTCCGAATTCCCGAATTCGACCCCTCTCTCAACAAACTGGAACTGCTTTCTTCGCCCAATCTCGGCGGCGAACAAGCCATTAAAAATCTTTTGGAACTCTTGCTCATCTATCTGCTGCGCAACGAAATGACGAAACATCCCGACCAGCGTTTTTTCGTTTCGAAAATCGAATCCTCTTCCGAACTTCAAGACGCAATCGTGCATACTTTGACAAAACAGCTTTATAACCGATTTTCGCTCGATCAATTATGTATGGAATTGCATTACGGAAAAACCCGCCTTTGCACGTTTTTTAAGCAGGCGACGGGACAGAGCATCTACCAAACCTATTTGAAACTGAAAACGGAAGAGGCGAAAAAACTGATAAGACGCAACCATTCGTTCAACGAGATAACCGAATTGCTTTGTTTCGATTCTCTTCCCCATTTTATCAATACTTTTAAACACTATACGGGCATGACGCCGAAAGAATACCGGAAAAGCATCCGTCAATAGATCATACAAAAAGAGAGCGCTTTTGCGCTCTCTTTCGTAATAACCGTCTAGGGGGGAAAAACGGTTTGTATTCAACAGATCATGTCTATCTGATTGAATCTATTTCTATTATACACTTTACGCCGCGTTTTGCAAGGAAAATATTTCTACAAAGTTATAAAATCTTTCGATAAATTTTCAATGAAATTATTTTACGAACGAATTGAATACGGACGCCGAAAGTCCGAACGGAAAAACAGCTATCATTTCACCGAAAAATCATGCGCCGCTCTTGCTTTTTTTATCAAACGGGTATATAATAAAATAAAAAAACGGAGGAAATGATGGACGCTTTACAATGTTTAAAAGAACGCAGAAGCGTAAGGGCTTACAAGCCCGAACAAATTAAGGAAAACGAACTCAACGCCATTTTAGAGGCGGGGAAATACGCTCCTACGGGGCGTGGCGCGCAATCGCCCGTTATCGTCGTCGTGCAGGATAAGGAGACGATCGCCGCGCTTTCGAAAATGAACGCCGCCGTAATGGGACGGGACGCCGATCCTTTCTACGGCGCGCCTACGGTCGTTATCGTGCTGGCGGATAAAAATTGCAACACCTATGTCGAAGACGGAAGTCTCGTCATGGGCAATTTGATGAACGCGGCATATGCCGTCGGCGTAGATTCTTGCTGGATTCACCGCGCAAAGGAAATGTTCGAAAGCGAAGAAGGCAAAGCTTATTTAAAAAAATGGGGAATCGAAGGCGACTACGTCGGCGTGGGAAATTGTATTTTGGGTTACAGGGACGGAAATCTCCCCTCTCCCAAACCGCGCAAAGAACATTACGTTTACAGAGTATGAAGTAAATATCTCCCCCGCAAAACAGCGGGGGAGATTCCCTTATTTTTTCTCTTTTACGATTGAAATATGCACGTCGTCGAGCTGCTTTTGTTCAACGGGCGAAGGAGCGCTCATCATCAGATCGCGTGCTTTCGCGTTCATGGGGAACGCGATCACTTCGCGGATATTCACCGTGTCGCAAATGAGCATCACCATTCTGTCCACCCCCGGCGCAACGCCCGCATGGGGAGGCGCGCCGAATTGAAAAGCATGATACAGCGCGGGGAATTTTCCCTCGACGACGCTTTCGTCCATCCCGACAAGCGAAAACGCTTTTAACATAATTTCGGGATCATGGTTTCGAACCGCGCCCGAGGAAAGCTCCACGCCGTTGCACACGATATCGTACTGATAAGCCAAAACATCCAAAGGATCCTTTTCGCAAAGCGCCTGCATTCCGCCTTGCGGCATGGAGAACGGATTATGACAAAATTCAAGTTTCCCGCTCTCCTCGCCGATCTCGTACATGGGAAAATCGACGATCCAGCAGAAACGGTACACGTTTTTCTCGCACAGATCAAGCCCCGTCCCCAACATGGTACGCAAAATTCCCGCGCGTTTTTGCGCAAGATCAAGCTTTTCTTCCGCTACGAGCATAACGAACGCCCCCGCCTGCAATGCAAGCCGTTCTTTGAGCGCGTCGGCGTTTTCCGTAAGGAATTTGGAAATCCCGCCCGCGGGAACGCCGTTTTCGTCAAGCTTGAACCAAAACGCCGCGCCGCCTTCCGTTTTGATTTTAAATTCTTCCGCCGTTTTATCAATCCATTTACGGGCGACGTTCGCGCCGTTCACCGCAACCGCCTTTACGACCTTGCCTTCCACCGCCGCAAAACCGCAGCCTTGCATCAGGTCGGAAATATCTTTGATCACGAGCGGGTTTCTCAGATCTGGCTTATCGGAGCCGTACGTTTCGAGCGCCTCGCGGTAGGCGATACGGCGGAAAGGAGGACGATCCGCGTCCCAACCCGAATACTTTGCAAACACAGGCGGTAAAACGCTTTCGAGTACGCTGAACACGTCCTCTTGCGTAGCATATGCCATTTCGATATCAAGCTGATAGAATTCGCCGGGCGAACGGTCTGCGCGGGCGTCCTCGTCGCGGAAACAAGGGGCGATTTGAAAATACTTATCGAACCCCGAACACATTAAAAGCTGTTTATATTGCTGCGGCGCTTGCGGCAACGCGTAGAATTCCCCGGGATAGAGACGGCTGGGTACGATATAATCCCGCGCGCCCTCCGGGGAAGAACTGGTAAGAATGGGCGTGGAAATCTCGAAAAATCCTTGATCGGTCATCAACTTCCTAAGATCGGCAATGATTTTAGAACGAAGGATTATTTTATCCTTCACGGCGGGATTTCTCAAATCGAGAAAGCGATATTTCAAGCGCGCGTCCTCGCCCGCCTCGGTGGAATGCGATACTTCGAACGGAAGCGCGCCAACCGTGCGTCTCCCCAATACTTCCACTTTTTCGGGCACGATCTCAATCAGCCCCGTGAGAAGTTTTTCGTTGGGTGCGGAGCGCAGCACAACGACGCCTTCGACGGATACGGTAGATTCCGTTGAAATTTCGCGGAGCGCGGAAAGACAAGGCTCCTCAGAGCAGACGATTTGCGTTACGCCGTAAAAATCGCGCAATACGGCGAACAGCAAACCGCCTTTGTCCCGTTTAGAATCCAGCCAACCGGAAATTTTAACCTTCTTTCCCGCGTCTTCTTTGCGGAGTTCCCCGCAGGTATGCGTTCTGTAAAACATAATAAAAACCTTCGTTTGATTTTTTTATCATTTTAGCTCTTTGCCAACGCATTGTCAAGTTTTTTGCCGTTCCCGCCGCACAATGCAACGAAATTTATCTATTTTTAGATTTTCCATACAACGATTTGCGGTTTCGGATTATCGTGATGAAAAGATACGCCGCCTATGTTCCATGCGGCAATTCACCCGTTTTCTACAACCGCCCGACGTGCACAAGCGCAAAAAGGCACACCGTGCGCAGACGAATTTTTTAACCGTATCTTAAAGTTTATCATGCCCTGCGGCGCAATGCGCCGCAGGGCATGAAGCTGTAAATTCACTTTTCGTCCGTCAACTGCGTTTCCAACGGGTTGGAGGAAAACGGTTTACGCCGTTTCCGTTTCTTTTGTCCAAACAACGGGGGTTACGCCGTCCGTATCGTAATGCCAATAATTGCCGTCGTAAGCCGTTCCGTCTTCGGTTAACGTCGGCTCGCTTGCGGAATAGTAATATATCGTTGCGTCGGTAAGAGATGTGTTATTGCTTCCAAAATGCGTCGACGAAATCAACGTCGACCATTGCTCCGCGGTTCCTTCGTAGTAAACGCTCGTAAGCGCGCTGCAACCTTGGAACGCATACTCTTGGATGTTAACAACGCTCGCGGGAATGGTTATACTCGTCAGTGATTTGCAACCAGAGAACGCCTCTTTCCATATAGCTACCACGCCGCTCTTTATCGTTACGCTTGTAAGCTTTTCGCAATCCATGAACGCATTGTCTCCTATGGTCTTCACGCTACCGGGAATGGTTATGCTTTCAAGCGAGCTGCATTTTTGGAACGCTTGGTCTCCTATTTTCGTCACGCTGTCGGGAATGGTTACGCTCGTCAGCGAGGTGCAACTTTCGAACGCATATTTTCCTATTTGTGTTATACCATCGGGCAATACGATATGTACCGTGGCAGTATATGTATTGTGCAATATATAGTAAGGGGAAGTTGTTGCGCTTTGATAATCCGAAGAAGTGTAATTTATAGTAACGTCCATCCCGCTGGTGGCGTATGCGGCAAGCAACTTATAATCCTTGTCGTACAGTCCCGCCGCAAGAGTAGTGACACCGCCTTGAATCTGCTCAACCGTAATCGTCAAGTCCAAAGATACCGACGTGGTCGCCGTGTAGTTTACTATGTTTGTGTTGGCAACTTCTTTGCCTTCATCATTTTTTGTTGTCCAGCTTTCGCCCGCCGCAAGCGACTGCACAACCCATGTAGAACTTGTACTATCATAGTAAACT
>CAYZTP010000050.1:0-7954 GCA_964481555.1 uncultured Clostridia bacterium
GAACGGTTAAGAACGGGCGGCTGTTTGTTGCAGTGCTTCGCCGCGTTCGTAAGCGTAAGAGAGGGACGGTACCAAAGCGCGCTCGCTTTGACGGAGAAATTTCAAGCGACGTGCGAACAAGAGGGATATTCCGCCGTGCGCGCCGCGCGCGGGATAAACGATGAAAAAATCAACGCTCTCCTCACGGTGGAGGAGGGCGGCGCGATCGAAGGAAGCCTTGAAAAATTGGAGACGCTTTACTCCCGCGGGGTGCGCATGATGACGCTTACCTGGAACTATCCCAATGAAATCGGCTATCCCAATTTTCCCGATTACGACGGCTTGATCGCGGGTCGCGTACCGTTTACAAAGCGGGAAACAGAGCGCGGACTTACACCGTTCGGTTTTGCTTGTGTAGAAAGAATGGGGGAGCTGGGCATGATTGCGGACGTTTCGCACGGGAGCGATCGATTGTTTTTCGACGCGGCGGCGGTGAGCAGGCGCATTCGAAAACCGTTCGTAGCAAGCCATTCCGGGGCGAACAGCGCGTTCGATTGCGCGCGCAACCTTACGGATGAGCAGATTCGAACGCTTGCCGATTGCGGCGGCGTGGCGGGGCTGGATTTCTGCGCCGATTTTTTGTCGAACGATCATAGCGCGGAAGGACAGAGAACTGCACTGCTTGCTCATATGCGGGCGATTCTAAACGCGGGCGGCGAGGACGTAGCGGCGATCGGGAGCGATTTCGACGGGATTCCCCCAAACGCATACATACGATCGCCCGCCGATATGCCCCGTCTGTTGGAAACGTTCGAAAAAGAGTTCGGCGCGCGGGTTGCGGAAAAGATTGCTTGTAAAAATTTTCTGCGCGTGATGAAAGACGTCTGCGGATAAAAAAACTCCCCGCCGCGGCGGGGAGTACGTACGATAAAAGCGGTTTTGAACTTTCGTCCAAAACCGCTTTTGACTTTTAGTTCGCTTTCTTAACGCGAGCGATGTAGCGGAAGATGAGAATCGCTTCAATCACGCTTACGGCAAGCGAAACGACGGCGGTTACGATCGTCATAGCGCCGTTCCCTGTGAGCAGCGATAATATCGTGTCGGTCAGTTGCGCCAAACCGATTGAGTTCAGCAAATCTTCGATCAGCGGAGAGCCGCTTAAAATCACGCCGCCTAAAGCAATTTGGGGAAGAACGGTGAGCAAACCGTAAACGATCAAAACGATCGCCGCAAATTTACCGGAGATATTCGTATCAACGGACTTGTCTTTCAAAATAGAGATACCGCTCTTGATACAGCCGTTGATCGAGCGGAAATAAAAGTACACGAAGCCCAGCACGATCAGAGAAAGCACCAAGAGGATCGCGCCAGCCGCCACGATATTGCCTTTATCGGAACCCATCGCGCCGACGATTGCGACGATTGACAGAACTGCGACGATAACCCACAAAATTATAGTCGCCACAAACGTGATGATAAACGGAATTCTAATCAGTTGCAGTCCTACCGTTTTCGATTGTTTTTTGCATGACGCGGAATAGGTGATCCACATTCCGATCGTCATCAAAATGGGAAGAATATTCGAAAAAATCGAAGAGGGGAAGTTCGTCGCCAAAGACAGAATCACCTGTACCGTTGTGACAATGCAGAGGATCAGCATTAAAAGGCTGCTTGCGGTCGAAAACACCGCTTCTTTTTTAGCCGAAACCGTCATGTTGTTTTGTTCATCCATAATCTTATTCTCCTTTGCTAAGTTAAAAAAACTTTATGTTCATTTTAACATAACGCTTGGGCTATGTCAATCGTTTTAATGAAAATAAACAACAAAAAAAGAGCCGTTCGGCTCTTTTTTTAAATCGTTAAACGCGCTCTACTTTATCGCTTTTAAGGCATCTTGCGCAAACGTAGTCGGTAATAACTTTTCCGTCCTTTTGATAAGTAACTTTCTGCACGTTTGATTGGAAGGTACGCTTCGTTTTTCGGTTGGAGTGACTGACGTTGTTGCCTGCCGTCTGTCCCTTTCCGCAGATACTACACACTCTCGACATATGACCACCTCCGATGGGTTTTTCCTATAAATTATTTTGCCGCACGGGAAGCTCCGTGCCGAAATCCATATAATCATACCATTTCTTCCCGAAAAAAGCAATTAAAATTAGGGAGAAACAAGAAAAATTTTCATACGAATTCACAAAAAATTTTCAATATCGCTTGCAAAATGCGACGCAATAGGGTAGAATAAGTAATAGAAGTTTAGGAGTGAGTTATGTCGGTTAGCACGAGCAACGCATATGGAAAAATTTCAATCTCCGATTTGGCGATCGCCAAAGTCGCGTCTCAGGCTGCGATAGAAAGCTACGGCATCGTAGATACAGTCGCGCGCCGTTTCACCGAAACCATCGCCGAGCTTTTGGGAAAAGACGCAGGCGGAAAGGGCGTGCGCGTTACCACCGCGGGGAACCGTATTTTTATCGACGTTTATGTGTTGATCAAATACGGCGTTTCCATCGAAGCGGTTGCGGAATCGTTGAAAGAAGCCGTTAAATATAAAGTAGAGAAGTTTACGGGCATGATCGTGGATACCGTAAACGTGAATGTGATGGGCTTGAAGCTTTAACCATCGCATATTTTTTGTTCGCGAAGCGTACAAGGAGTTTTTCATGCAGAAAACAATCAATTGCGCCACATTTCGGAAAATGGTGCTAGTCGGCGCAAAGATGCTTGACAACAATCGGGCGAAGGTAGACGCGCTCAACGTCTTTCCCGTTCCCGACGGAGATACCGGCACCAATATGTCGCTCACGATGCAATCGGCGGTCAAGGAGCTTTCTACCACTACGTCGGACGGGTTTATGGCCGTATGCGATTGCATATCGAAAGGCGCTTTAAAGGGCGCGCGCGGGAATTCCGGAGTGATTCTTTCGCAGATATTCCGCGGAATCTGCTCCGTTTTGCGCGTGGGCAAACCCGAAGTGGATACCCGTTCGTTTGCAAAAGCGATGGAGGCGGGTACAAAAGTGGCGTATAGCGCGGTCGCCATTCCCAAAGAGGGCACGATACTGACCGTCGTGCGTATGATGAGCGAATTTGCCGTGAAAAACGCGGGAAAATACCGCGATTTCGAAACGTTTCTTCCCGCCATTATCGAAGAGGGCGACAGAGCGCTTGCGGGAACGCCCGAATTGCTTCCCGTATTGAAAAAAGCGGGCGTCGTCGATTCGGGCGGCGTAGGGCTTATGACCATCATGCGCGGTTTTCAGGCGGCGATCATGGGCGACGAGATCGTATCCGAAGTACAGACGGAAGCGGCGAACGCGGCTTCTTCCGCCGATCGGGACTTCGGCGACAATTCCGACATTATCAACATGGACCTCGGCGAGATCCAATTCGCTTATTGTACGGAATTTTTCGTGATCAACTTAAAAAAGAGTACGACGCTTGCGGATATCGATAAACTGCGCGAAAATTTAATGGGGATCGGCGACAGCGTAATTTGTATCGGCGATCTTGAAATGATTAAAGTTCACGTGCATACTAATTGTCCCGGCGTCGCGTTGACCTACGCTTTGGAATTGGGCGAATTGGACAGACCAAAAATCGAAAATATGCTCGAACAAAACCGCGCGCTTAAAGCCAAACGCGAAGCGGAGAAAAAGGGGCAAGGGATGCTTGCCATTTGCGTGGGCGAAGGGATCAGCGATATATTCAAGGATCTATTCGTAGACCGTATTATCGAAGGCGGACAGACGATGAATCCCTCCGCTTCGGATATCGCCACGGCGGTGCAAAAGATCAACGCGTCCGACGTTTTCGTGTTCCCCAACAATAAAAATATTATTCTTGCGGCGGAACAGGCGAAAGCGCTTGTCGATAACCGCACGATTCACGTAATCCCCACCAAAAATATTCCGCAGGGCTTTGCCGCCGCGCTTGCGTTCAGTCCCGAAGCATCGCTGGAAGAAAATAAAACGAATATGATTCACGCGCTCGACAACGTGAAAGCGGGACAGGTAACGCACGCCGTGCGGACAACGAGCGTGAACGGCTTCCATATTCAGGAAGGCGACATCATCGGATTGGACGACAAGAAAATTCTTGCGAAGAGCAATTCAATCGAAGAGACGGTATTAAAACTGCTCGATAAGCTGAAAGAGGACTCCCACGAAGTGATTACGCTTTATTACGGCGAGGACGTTACGGAAGAATCCGCCGCCGCGCTTGCCGAGAAAGTGCAGGAGGCTTTCCCCGATTGCGAGGTAGATTATCATAACGGCGGGCAACCCGTGTACTTTTATCTGTTGTCGCTCGAATAGTCCGTCTGTTATATTGAGGGAAAAGCGCGGGAACGCGCTTTTTTTATAAGGATTATGCAACTTAATTCGATAAGAGGAATCAACGAAAAGCGGGCGAAGGATTTTGCCAAGCTGGGGATTACGGATACGAGCGCGCTCATCCGTTATTTCCCGCGCGCCTATCTCGACATGACGAACCGAATCTCGATCGGCGAGGCTTTGCATAACGAAACGGCTTTGATCGCTTGCCGTCTTACCGCCGTAGAGCCTGTTCGATACACGGGGCGAATGAAATATGTGCGCGCCTGGCTGGAGCAAAACGGGGAAGTTTTTTCGGCGGTTTGGTTTAATATGCCCTATCTTGCAACCCGCTTAAAAGAGGGGGAATATCTCTTTTACGGGCGGATACAGAATAAATACGGAAAGGTTTCCATCGTCAATCCCTCTTTTGAACCGCTTTCCGATCACATTCGGCTGAAAGGGTTGGTACCCGTCTATCCGCTGAAAGGCTCGCTGACGCAGCGGATTGTGCGCGACAGCGTAGCCGCGGCTCTGCAAAAAGAGACCGTTCGTTCGGTGATTCCCGCCGAATTGCAAAAGAAATACGCCCTACCGTCGCTGAAAGAGGCTTATTTTACCGTTCACGCTCCCAAGACGGAAAAAGAACTGAACAGCGCTTCCGAACGCATCGCGCTTGAAGAATATTTTACGTTGATTTCGGCGTTTAAACTCATCAAAGGGGATAAGAACGAAGCGCGGATTCGTCGGTATCGCGTGAGCGAGAGAGAGGTCGCGCAGTTTATCGCGCGGTTCCCGTTCGAATTTACCGCAGGGCAGAAAGCCGCGGTGCGCGCCGTGTACGATAATCTCGTTTCTCCCGTTCGCATGAACAGATTGTTGCAGGGCGACGTAGGCAGCGGAAAAACGGCGGTCGCCTTAACGGGCATTTTCATGGCGGTGAAAAGCGGTTATCAAGCGGTGTATCTTTCTCCGACGGAAGTGCTTGCCGCCCAAAATTTTGCTCTGATCCAAAAGACCTTTCCCGAATATCGGGTTGGATATCTTGCGGGCGGAAGTACGGCAAAGGAGAAACGGGAACTGAAAGCCGCGTTGGAAAAGGGCGAGATCGATATATTATGCGGCACGCACGCCGTATTACAGGGAGACGTCCGTTTTTCCGATCTTGCCTTTTGCGTATGCGACGAACAGCATCGCTTCGGCGTGGCGCAGCGCAACGCGCTTTCCGAAAAAGGGGACGCGCCGGACGTGCTTGTTATGTCGGCGACGCCCATTCCCCGCACGCTTTCGCTGATCTTTTACGGCGATCTCGATATTACCGTGATTCCCGATAAGCCTGCCCGCCGGCAGGAAATTTCCACGTCGATCATTCCGGCTTATAAGTACGACGATATGCTCGACTATATCGCAAGAGAAACCCGAAAGGGGAGACAGGCTTATTTCGTTTGTGCGAAAATCGAAGACGACGAAGGACAGGTAACTTCGGTTACGGAGCTTTATGAAGAGTTGCGCGGGAGACTTCCTTCGGTGCGGTTTGCTCTTTTGCACGGGAGAATGAAGGAGAAGGAAAAAACGGAGATCATGTCTGCGTTCAAGCGTAAGGAATACGATTGTCTTGTTTCCACGACGGTCATCGAAGTCGGCGTCGACGTGCCCGACGCTACCGTGATGGTTATTTATAACGCCGAACGATTCGGACTTTCACAGCTTCATCAATTGCGCGGCAGAGTGGGACGGGGCAGCGAAAAAAGCTATTGTTTTTTACTCGTCGCATCGGAAAGCGAGACGGCGCTCGAACGGCTGAACGTTTTAAAAAGTACGACGGACGGATTTAAACTTGCCGAAAAGGATTTGGAACTCAGAGGCAGCGGAGACTTTTTCGGCACGCGTCAAAGCGGAAAGTTTTTAAACGATATCAAGAATTTAAAATATTCCGCAGAGGTGATCTTTACGGCGAAAAAACTTTCGGACGAAGCGTTTGAGAGACGGCTCGATTACGAAGAGATTAAACGCGCCGCCATGCAAAAGTACGAAAGTTTAAAGGACGTTGTATTAAATTAAGGGGGTTGAACCAAACGGGGATCGACGTATTATTTTTGAGATAATTTTTATTGAGATAATTTTTATATAGATAAGGCGAAATAACGGCTCTCAGTGTTTGTCTGAGAGCCGTTATCGCTTTGAAGGCGTTTTCCAATCTTAGTTGATTCTTTTTAAGGCTTTTGCGCTTTCGCTTTTTTCTCAATTATGTTCGGGAATTTTGGGCGAGGGCGTAATCGGCAACCGTTTTTGCTTGTGCGGCAAAGATTGCAGCGGATCCGTCTCCTCGTCTTGTTCGCCGCCGTCGTTTTGCGTCCCGTCGTGTTCTTCTTCGGTATGATCGTGCGGTTTACGGTCGCTTTCGCCGCGTTTCTTTTTATGAGGAAAACGAGGCGCGCGGTTGGGCTTGGGACAGTCGGGCGGTACGGGCAGCATCGGATTTTCCGGACGTTCGGGCGCGGGCAAGGGAGGAAGCTCCGGCATTTCGTCGTTCGGAGGCAGTTCGTTCATAGGGTCGTCTTCCGAGCGGCGTTGTTGCTGTTCGTTATCGGGAACGGATGCGGAATTGCCGCAGCCGACCGCTCCCGCGAGGCAGCAGGTAGAAAGGAACATGATAGCAATTATTTTCGAAAACTTTTTCATATCCGCAGTTTGCGGAGAAATTTCACTCTTATTCCGCTTGACTTCTTCTTGTGAAAATGATATACTGATTCCACCTAAACGGGAAGAAGTTATCTGACGGCAAAGGAACGAACGTATATCAACGCGCAGATTGCGCACGGTTCTCCTTTTTTCCGTACGGATAAAAGGAGATTTTTTATGGAAGAAAAACGCATTGCGGTGCTCTCTGTGATTGTTGAAAACCGCGAAGAGACGGCGAAACTCAACGCATTGCTCTCCGAATACGGAGAGTATATTGTGGGCAGAATGGGGATACCTTATCGGGAGAAGAGCGTCTCGGTACTCTGCGTCGTACTGGACGCGCCCTCCACGGCGATTAACGCCTTAACGGGAAAAATCGGACAGCTTTCGGGCGTAAGCGCGAAAACGCTGTTCAGCAAATATTAAGAGGATTGTGATTTGAAAAACAATAAGGAGAATAGATTTTATGAAAAAAGTTTTTGCGACGGTATTGGGACTTGCGCTTTGCGGCGCGGTGGTTTTCGGCGCTGCGGCGTGCGGAAACGAGGAAAAAAAGGGAAACGAAACGACTTCGAAAACGTACAGCGTTTACGCTCCCGACGGCGCGCCCGCGCTAGCGCTGACTTATGCGATCGCGTCCGGTTCGGTGACGAAACAAGGCGTATCTCTGCTTTCGGAACAAGAACCGCTGTTGGGACGCGGCTATGAGTATCACATTGTCGATTCCGCGCTGATTACGACGTATGTCACGGGTGAAAATCCTGCGGCGGATTTTTGCATTCTGCCCGTGAATGCGGCAAGCAAACTTCTTGGAACGGGTACGACATACCAAATGCTCGGTACGGTAACAAACGGGAATATTTATTTCCTTACTACGGGGGAGAACGAGACGCTGACTTCGGAGAACCTATCCGCTGCGCTTTTGGGGAAAACGGTGGGCGTCGTTCAGCTTGCCAACGTACCGGGACTTACGCTTCAAGTCG
>CAYZTP010000051.1:0-7501 GCA_964481555.1 uncultured Clostridia bacterium
AAAAAATCGACGAATAGATTTGCTTTTCACGACGGCTTGTGATAGGATGAAAAAGGGTCGTCGCGTATTTTTATACGGAAAAGACTAATCGCCGCAAGGAGAGTTATATGACAACCAAACGTTTTGCGGGGTTTACCCTTTATGAAACGGTAATCGCAATGTCGTTATCTTTGCTTGCCGTTGGGTTGATCGTTTGTTTTATCGTATTTGCAGTCAAGCTGAACGCCCGTACCCAAGCTGCCGTCGAAAGAGGAGAACAGTTTACCCGTTTAAGAGAGCAAATCGATATTTGGTTTTCCTCTGCCGACAAAAACGGTTATACAATCGAGCTTGGGGGAAACGATTACGCGGCTGCCGTTTACGAGGACGACTCGTTCGAGCTTGCCGGTTATATCGCCGTCGGAAACGGCAGCGTTTCGTTTGATTACGGTTTAAACGGAGAAGCCGAAACGGTTTTTTGTAATGCAATTCGGGGGATTGCGTTCTATGAATACGGGAACGATATCGGCGAGCGCGCCGACGCCGTTGTCGCTTTGCGTTTTACCGTACGCACGTTTGTAAACGGAGGGCTTTATGCGTGTGAATTTCTCTGCTGAATCCCGTTCTCTGCGTATCAATCGTGCGAAAGCCGCTTTTTCTGTTTTGGAAGCGGTTGTCTCGATAGCAATAACGCTGATTCTTGTCGCTGCAGGCATTACGGCTTGTTATACCGCTTTTACGATTCAAAATTATGCGATCAATACGGAACGCGTTTGCACTGTCGGCGACGAATTTGTGCGCGCGTTTTTATTTACGGAAAACGACGGCGAAAATTTTTCCGCTGGGTTTGTGAGCGAATTGAGCTTTGCCCTCGGCTGCGGCGAAGAAAAGATCGACGCGGAGATCGGAAGCGACAGCGTTGTTTATACCTATGCGGCGGACGGCGTTAGCGTAACTGCGGTTATTTCGTATTGCGAAGGAAACCGTACGCTTACGGTAACGGGGAAAACAGACGGACAGAACCGAACGGTATATTCGCGTACCGCCGTGCGCGAGGTTTTATCGGAGACGATCGGAGGCGATTCAAATGTTACGTAACCGCGGATTTGCCTTATTTTTCAGTATTGTATTGTTGATGATTGTCTCCGTAATGATTGCAACCGTGCTGACGGCGGCGCAGGTTACGTCCTATCGATCGGTTGTATATCGGGAATATCTTGACCGGAAAAGCGATCTCGATGAAATCGGCGGCGCGGCAATCGATTATTACCGCAACGGAAAAACGGGAGAGGATTGGACGGCGGACTTTCCGGAGTATTCGGTTACGGAGAAGGAATCCGATTCAACGGTAACGGTGTGCGTTTCCGAATCGGATAAAGTTCTGTTGTATTTGCAATTTACGCAAGCGGAAAACGGATACGCCTTGGAGCAATATATTTATACTTACGGAAGATAAAATGGATTACATCGTCGGTTTTAACGGAAAAAGAAAAACGATCGAAATTATGGCGTGCGCAGAGCGCTTTGAATACGCCGAACGATCCGTTCGGGAAATATTTTTTACCGACGGTTTTTTTCGCGAAGCACGCGATTTGCTTGCGGAATATTTTGCGTCTCGTTCGAAAAATAAGAACCGAGTTTATGTGGTTTTACCCAATGAAAGCGTAGGGATCGAAACGTTTGATTTGCCTGATTTTCGCCCGCATAAGTTAAGACAAGCCCTGGAAGCCAAATTGATCAACGAGTACGGTGACGAACGCGAGAAGAAAAAATTCAATCGTTTCCTTGTAAAAAACGTCAAACAATATACCGTCGTTGCCGCGGTGATATACAATAAAGAGACGGTAAATGCCGTTTTAAAGTTATGCGGGGAATTGGGGCTTCAACCGCAAGCCGTTACTTACAGTGCGAACGCTCTTATGAACAGCGCGTATCATGCCGAGCCTGATTTGCGGAAAAAGAGCTTTCTGTTTGCCGATATCCGTTTCGATCATACGGAAATTTCCGTTTCCTCTGAAGGCGGAACGGTTGGCTTTGTAACCGTACCGTACGGAACGGATATTTGTATCGGTCATCCGGCGGGAGAGCGCGTCTTGCGCGCCGCGTCCGAAAGCGCGCGTAAAAGGGAGTTTGAAGAGAATCTCGTTTTTAGCGACGCTCATAGGGGAAATACGGATTTCATAAAGCGGAATCAGCCCGTTACGGAGGAGGATATCCTATATGAAAATTTCAAAACGATTGTAAAATGGATTTTTCTGTATGCGCGTTCGGCGCAGATGAGCGATGTCGTCGTTCCGCCCGAATTTGTTTTGATCAATATTTCCGACGAACGGCGTTTTTTGTTGGATCGTATGCGCGGAGAGCAGGACGGAAGTTTGCCGTTCCGTTTGTTTCAAGCGGAACGAATGCCGTTTACCGTTAAGGCGCATATGAACCTTGAAGGATGTCTTTACGCAAAAACGTTTAACAAACGCCATAATTATTGAGCGCGATGGGGTATATCGTTTTGTTTTTACCATATTTAGCCGCGGGAATCGTCGGCTTTTCGGCGGGATATTTTTTAAATATTCTTATTTACCGTTTGCCGTTGGACGGGCAAGACGCTGTGTTATATCGTTGTCCTGCGTGCGGGCGGCCTTCCAAACGGGATTTTCCCTATTTCACCGAAGCGGGAAAATGCCGCTGTTGCGAGGGGAAATTTTTTAACCGCAATCAGTCGGTAGAATTGTTGAATGCTCTTTTATGGATTGCCTGCGTTGGGCGCTTCTACGAATATGGCTTCGGCGTTACCGCCGTTATCTGCCTCGCGCTGTCTATGCTGATCGTCGTCTTTTTTACGGATCTTGATACGATGACGATTCCCGACGGCGTAACGATCGTTCTCGGATTGTGCGGAGTTGCCGCGACCATTTTAGAGGGATACTCTCTCGGCGTCGGAATCAGCGGAAAAGATAGGCTTTGGGGACTGTGCTTGGGGTTCGGTTTTTTTGCGCTTTTTTATTTTTCCTATTTGTTTCTCAAAAAATGCGAAGGACTCGGATTCGGCGACGTAAAGTTGATGGGCGCCGTCGGTTTGTTGCTCGGTTGGAAGAGTACGCTTCTTTGTATGATTCTTGCGTGCGTTTTGGCGGTATGTTGCATAACGGGGAAAACGCTGTTGCGACGGACTGCGTCCGAATCGAAAGAATTTCCCTTTGCACCGTTTTTAGCGACCGCAGCGATCGTTTGTCTGTTCTTCGGCGAGGAAATTTGTTCTTTGTATCTCGCTTGGGCGATAGGAGGGTGAACTTTGAAAAAATATAGATATACCGCCGTCGATTTATTCGGAAAAAAGCATAGCGGTTATTATCTTGCCGAAAACAAACGAGATTTGCGTTGTCGGCTTGCCGAACAAAATCTGTATCTCGTAAGAGCAAAACGCTGCGGGAATAGAACGTCTTCCCGATTTTTCGGTTTGACTGTCTCCTCGGGCGAATTAAGTTTCTTCTGCCGTCAATTTTCCGTTATGATTTCTTCGGGCGTATCGGTTGTCAATACGCTTTCCGTTTTAAAGGAAGCCCATTCGGGACGTCTTAAAAAAACGCTTGAAATGATTTGCGGGGACGTGAATGGGGGAACGCCGTTATCCGTGGCGTTCGGCAAACACGTTAAAATATTTCCGCGGGTGATGATCGGCATGATCCGCATCGGCGAACAATCGGGGCAAATCGGCGCGGCGTTCGCTTCCGTCGCCGATTATTTGGAGACCGACGCGAAAGCGAAGGCAAAGACGCAGGCGGCGCTTGCTTATCCTGTTTTACTCGTTATCCTTGTTCTTGCGCTGTTTGTTTTAACGGTGAGCTTGATTATTCCCGTTTTCGAAACGGCTCTTTCCTCGCTTGACGTTGAAATGCCTGCGATCACGGTAGGATTGTTTGCTTTGGCGCAAGGATTTCATAAAAGTTGGAAGATCATTTTGATTGCGGCGGTTACCTTGATTGCCGTGTTTTTCGTTTGGATTCATACAAAGCAGGGAAGATATGTATGGGATAAAGGGAAATATTGTTTTAAATTGATGAAAAACAGCGTTTCGGCACGTTTTTGCCGCGCTTTTTCGTTGTTGTTGGTTGGCGGTATGGACGTTGCGGAAGCATTGGACGAAACCGCGGTCGTTTTAGGAAACGTTTTCGTTTTGAAACGGTTAAAGCGTGCGGCGGATCGCGTTCGGCAAGGAATGACGCTCGCGGCGGCCTTGCAGGAATCGCGGCTCTTTTCCGATATGCTTATTCGGATGATAGCGGCAGGCGAGAGCGCAGGCGAACTTCGTCCGATTCTCGATCGCGCCGGTTTGTACTTCGACGGTCAAGTCGAACGGACGGTAACCGTTTTTACGGGCGTCATTCAACCCGTTATGATTGTCATAATCGGCGCGACGGTTGGGATTTTGTTTTATGCCCTTTATGCGCCTATGTTACAGTTGATGAACGGGCTTGACGTTCGCAGTTTTATCGGCAGCGTTTTATAAGCGGTTTTATAAAGGGATTACAAGGGATTACAATGGATATCAATTACGAAATAATGCAGTATTTTATACATAAGAAGATCATCGGAGACGAACAAGCGAAAATCGTTTTCGACGAATGCGCGCGCCTTCATATGTCCGTGGAAACTTACATGATCTCCGAGGGATATTGCAGCGAAGCGGAAGCGTTATCCGTTTTGGGGGAATATACGGGTATCCCCTATTGCGAGATGGATATGCTTGAAGTTGACAGGGAAGTTTTAAAAAAATTCCCCCTCGCGTTTTTGCGTAAACATCAATTTGTGCCCGTCACAATAGACAAGAACGGATTTATGCTTGTCGCAATCGCGCGTCCTCTTGATTTTTATACAACGTCTATGCTGAGTCAGCTATACTTAGGCCCGTTGGATTTTATTCTCGTGCCGTCCATGCAAATCGACGCGTTTCTCGATTCGGTCGCTTCCGAAAACGCCGTTGAAAACGCCGCAAACGATTTGCCGTGCGTCAAGGAAAAAGATGATTTTGCCGCGGCAATGGGAAGAGCTTTCAGTCCGATGACCAAAGAGGAAGACGTGATCAACAGTCCCGCGGTGCGCTTTGTGGATAGTATTTTAAAAGAAGCCGTGACTCTTCGGGCGAGCGATATTCATATTGAACCGTTTGAAAGGACGGCTATCGTACGATATCGTATTGACGGCGAACTGGAAGAACACGCAGAAATCCCGATCGGCAGTTATCCCGCCGTGTGCGCCCGCTTAAAAATTCTCTCCGGAATTTCCATTGTCGAGCGGCGTATTCCGCAAGACGGTCGGATTACAACGGAGAGGAACGGCGTCGTCTACGATTATCGCGTATCCGCTTTGCCCACCGTCTTTGGGGAAAAGTTTATGATACGCGTTCTTGACCATTCGATTTTCGATATGACGCGATCGGAATTGGGTTTTACGGAAGAAGATATTCTTTCGGTTGACAAAATCCTTTCCCGCTCTTGCGGACTGATTCTTCTTACGGGTCCTACCGGCTGCGGAAAATCGACTACGTTATATTCCTTTTTAAAAGAGCTGAATCAACCGAATATAAACATTGTTACCGTTGAGGATCCCGTAGAATATACCGTTCGCGGCGTCAATCAAGTGCAGGTGAATCCCAAGGCGGATCTCACGTTTTCCGCCGCATTGAGAAGTGTCCTTCGGCAGGATCCCGACGTAATTATGATCGGCGAGATCCGCGATTCGATGACGGCTGAGATTGCCGTCCGTGCCGCAATAACGGGACGTCTTGTGTTTTCTACCCTTCACACCAAAGATGCGGCCGGCGTGATCGCTCGCTTGTCGGATTTGGAAATCCCTCGTTATCTCATGGCGGACGCGTTAGTCTGCGCGATTGCCCAGCGTCTTGTAAAACGCCTTTGCCCCGTATGTAAAATACGCGGCGAAACTTCGGAAACGGAAATGAAAATTTTAGGGCTTCATAAGCCGATTTCCGTTTATCGGCAGAAAGGCTGTCGGTTTTGCGGGAATACGGGGTATCGGGGCAGAATCGCGGTTTATGAAATTATGTATATGAGCGATAGCATGAAAAGGGCGGTGATAGCGGGTAAAAGTACGGCCGAGCTGCGCGCGATCGCCGAACGGGAAGGAATGAATAATCTATGGGAAAACGGTAAGAAGCTTGTGTTCGACGGAACAACGGATATCCGCGAGCTTATGGGATTGTACGATAGTTCCATTCAATAATTTTTGACAGTACATATCCCCTTTTGCGGATTTCGCTGCTTTCAATTTCGTAAAAATAAAAAACAGCCGATCGGCTGTTTTTTTTGGTGCGTCCGCCGAGGCTCGAACTCGGAACGATGGCGTCGGAGGCCATAATTTTATCCAATTAGACTACGGGCGCATTAGACGGCGTATCACATTGAAGCCATTATAGCACATCTTTTCGGAAAATGCTTTGCATTTTGCGCCGAATGTGGTAAAATTGTAGAAAAAATTTTTAATTCGGGGAAACGATGAAAAAAAAGACGGTTGTCGTCGGTATGAGCGGGGGCGTGGACAGCTCCGTTGCCGCGCTTCTTTTGAAAAACAAGGGATATGAAGTCGTCGGACTCTTTATGAAAAATTGGGAAGAGACGGACGAAAACGGCGCTTGCACCGCCGAGGAGGACTACGAGGACGTGAAGCGCGTATGCGGGCTTCTCGATATTCCTTATTATACCGTCAATTTTTCCAAACAGTACATGGATCGCGTGTTTTCCTATTTTCTGGAAGAATACCGCGCGGGCAGAACGCCTAATCCCGACGTGCTGTGCAACCGAGAAATCAAGTTCGGTCCGTTCAAAGAATACGCCAAAGAATTGGGCGCGGATTTTATCGCCACGGGACATTATTGCGGCGTTTCGCACGAAAACGGCGTTCATCGGCTGTTAAAGGCAAAGGATACAAACAAGGATCAAACGTATTTTTTAAACCAGCTGTCGCAGGAACAGCTTGACGGCGTTCTCTTTCCGCTTGCGGATATGGATAAGTCCGAAGTGCGCGCGCTTGCCCAAGAGTACGGGCTTGCAACTGCCGAAAAAAAGGATTCCACGGGGATTTGCTTTATCGGAGAACGGAACTTCCGCAAATTTTTGCAGGAATACCTTCCCGCGCGGCGCGGCAAGATTTTATCGCTCGACGGCGAGGAAGTGGGAGAGCATTTGGGACTCATGTATTATACGCTCGGTCAGCGCAGAGGACTTGATTTGGGCGGCAAAAAGGGCGAGGACGGGAGATGGTTCGTCGTCAAAAAAGACCTTTCCAATAACGTTCTTTACGTTTCCCACGGCGACGAGACGCCTCTTTTGTCAAACGGCTGCTTTGTGGACGGCGTGAATTTTATTCCCGCGCCGCCCGAAGAAAAGGAGTTTGTCTGCAAGGCGAAATTCCGTTATCGCCAAAGCGAACAGGGCGTGAGCGTGGAAAGAACGGGGGAAACCTCTTTAAAAATTTTGTTCGACGAGCCGCAGCGCGCCGTTACCGAGGG
>CAYZTP010000052.1:0-7348 GCA_964481555.1 uncultured Clostridia bacterium
CTTTTTTGCTTGACAAATTTCTAATTTGCGCATATAATAATCATAGAAAACAGATAGGAAAAAGCTATGATTATTTCAACAAAGGGGCGTTATGCCGTAAGAATTATGCTTGACGTGGCGCAAAACGCCGGGAGCGGCGCGGTGAAAGCGGCGGATATCTCCGCACGGCAGGGAATCACCGTAAAGTATGTCGAACAAATTATCTCAATGCTCGTAAAAGGCGGGTTATTGCGCTCGGTGCGCGGCGCGGGCGGAGGGTACGTTCTTATCAAAAAACCTTGGGAATACCGCATCTTGGAAATTTTGAATAAAACGGAGGGGGAGTTGATTCCATCCGAATGCCTTGTAGACGAGGATTATTGTCCGCGGCAAGGATATTGCGTTACAAAATCGCTATGGGATGGACTGTACCGCGCGATTACCTCTTATCTGAACGGGGTTACGCTGCAAAGTTTGATCGATCAGTCGTGCGACGGCTCCGATCTGTATTGTATATAAAATATTTGATTTTGTACGATTTATAAAGTCATCAACGACGAAACTCCTTGAAAAATACAGGATTTTGTCTGCGTTATAGACGATTGCAGAAAGTTATCAGACGTTTTTTTGTTTAAGTCATCAAAAAAACAAAAAAATTTTATCATTATGCGTAAAAACGCTTGACAGCAAGCGTTTTTATCTGTAAAATAAAATCATAGTAATCCGATAGGGATTATGAAATTTAAAAAGGAGATCAAATTATGGCAGTATCGGAAAGCATTACCGCTTTGGTAGGAGGAACCCCTCTTCTCGAATTGAAGAATTACGAAAGCAAGCACGGCTTGCAAGCGAAAATCGTTGCAAAGCTCGAATATTTTAACCCCGCAGGATCGGTGAAAGACAGAATCGCAAAGGCGATGATCGAGGATGCGGAAAAAACGGGGAAACTGAAAAAAGGTTCTGTGATTATCGAACCGACTTCGGGCAACACGGGAATCGGGCTTGCGGCAATCGCCGCGGCAAAAGGATACAGAATTATACTTACCATGCCCGAAACGATGAGCGTGGAGCGGAGAAACTTGCTGAAAGCCTACGGCGCGGAAATCGTACTTACCGAGGGCGCGAAAGGCATGAAAGGCGCGATAGCAAGGGCGAACGAACTTGCCGAAAGCATTGCGGATAGTTTTATTCCGGGTCAGTTTGATAACCCCGTCAATCCCAAGATCCATTACGAAACGACGGGCCCTGAAATTTGGAAGGATACCGAGGGCAAAGTGGATCTCTTTGTCGCGGGCGTAGGAACGGGCGGCACGATAACGGGCGCAGGCAGATACTTAAAAGAAAAAAATCCCGCCGTCAAGGTGGTTGCGGTGGAGCCTGCGACCTCTCCCGTGCTTTCCAAAGGGACGGCAGGCTCGCATAAGATTCAAGGGATCGGCGCGGGATTTGTTCCCAAGGTGCTCGACACGGGCATTTACGACGAAGTCCTTCCCATCGAAAACGAAGCCGCGTTTGCAACGGGTAAGGAAATCGGACTTACCGAAGGTCTCCTTGTGGGAATTTCCTCCGGTGCGGCGCTCGCCGCCGCGACAGAGCTTGCACGGCGTCGGGAAAACGCGGGTAAGACCATTGTCGTTGTATTTCCCGATTCGGGCGACCGCTATCTCTCTACTCCGTTGTTCGAATAACATTCCTCTGTCAAAACGGACTTTCCGATTCGGAAAGTCCGTTTTGATAGTAACGGGAGACTTTGTTCGGGAAGGACTTGAAAGGGGAACAAGCAGGTACATAAATTCCGCGACATTCCTTTTTCGCTGATTGATTTTTTATAAATCTTCCCAATCGGACGCTCCCTTTTTTGCGAGAATGCTTGTCAATCGCAAAAATCCGTGATATAATGCCAATAATGGAATTAGTGTCTCCGCCCGTCGAAAAGGAGCGGGCAAAACAAATGAATCCCATCGTCCTTGCGTTCGTGGGCGACGCCGTTTATACGCTGTACGTGCGACAGAGCTTAGCGCTTACGGGCGGTTTTAAAACGGGGGAGCTGAACCGCCGCGCGTCCGCGCTCGTTTCGGCGCACGGGCAGAGCGGGCAGACGGAAAAAATACTGCCGCTTTTCAGCGAAGAAGAATCGGATATCTACCGCCGCGGACGAAATGCGAAAAAACTGACCAAGAGCAAAAACGCCACGGTTGCGGAATACGTGCGCTCCACAGGATTCGAAGCGGTAATCGGTTATTTGTATCTGACGGGACAGACAGATCGGATAAGAGAATTGTTTTTCGGCAGCGGGGAATCGATATGAAAATAGAGGGGCGTAACGCCGTATTAGAACTTTTAAAAACGGAAAAAACCGTCGATAAAATTTTAATGGAAAAGGGCGCGCAGGGGAGCTTGGGCAGGATTTTTTCCGAAGCGCGCAAAAAGGGCGTGCGCGTTCAATTTGCCGAAAAAGCCGCGTTGGATCGGGAGAGCGCCGAAAAGCGCCATCAAGGCGTGATTGCGTTTACGTCCGATTACGAGTACGCCGATTTCTTTTCCGTGCCCGATCAGAAAGAGAACAGTTTAATCGTGCTTTGCGACGGGATCGAGGACGTGCATAATCTCGGCAGCATACTGCGCGTGTGCGAGTGCGCGGGCGCGGACGGCGTGATCATTCCCAAAGCCAAAGGCGCAAGCGTGACCGAGGCGGTCGTTCGCATTTCCGCGGGCGCGGCGGAGCATATAAAAGTCGCGAAAGTTCCGTCCGTCAATTATGCGATCGACGAACTCAAAAAGCTCGGATATTGGATCTATGCGTTGGAAGCGGGCGGCGAAAGTATTTACGAAAATCGATTGACGGGAAAAATCGCCCTTGTTGTCGGCGGCGAGGACAGCGGCGTAAAACGGTTGACGCGGGAAAAATGCGATAAAACGCTTTCACTGCCTCTTTTGGGGAAGGTGAATTCGCTCAACGCTTCCGTCGCGCTTGGAATCGCCGTCTACGAGGTGGTGCGTGCGAGACTTGGAAAATGACGAATCGCTTGTAAAAAAAGCGCAAAACGGCGATATTACGGCGACGGAAAGATTGCTTCGCCGCTACATGAACACGGTGCGCGCCCGCGCCCGCGGGTTTTTTCTTGTAGGCGGCGAAACGGACGATTTGGTGCAGGAAGGAATGATCGGGCTGTATGCGGCGATCGGCGATTATAAAGAAGGCTGCGGAAAGAGTTTTAAAAATTTCGCTTATCTGTGCGTGACGCGCAATATATTGGACGCGATCCGCCGTTCGGGGCGGCGGAAAAACGTACCGCTGAACAATTACGTTTCCCTGTTCGACCCCGATCTGTCAACGTTTGCGGAGGAGGAGACGCCGGAAGATTTTCTCATCGATACCGAATCCAACGCCGAATTCCGCATGAAGCTGATGAAGGAACTTTCCGACTTTGAATTTCGTGTCGTCGCCATGTATCTCGAAGGGATGAGCTATGCGGAGATCTGCGAAGCGACGGGAAAGGATGCGAAAAGCATCGATAACGCGCTCGCCCGATCCAAAAAAAAATTATTAAAAATATTCCCGAAAAAATAACGTTCGGAGCAGCTATATGTATATTTCACTCTATCGAAAATTCAGACCCGATACCTTTTCGAAAATGGTGCGGCAGGAACACGTCGTTACCGTACTCAAAAACCAGATCGCGAGCGGCGCGGTCGGGCACGCCTATCTCTTTTGCGGACCGCGCGGAACGGGGAAAACAAGCGTCGCCCGTATATTTGCGCGCGCCGTCAACTGCTTAAACCCGCAGGACGGATCGCCTTGCGGCGAGTGCGAAACTTGCAGAACGCTTTCGGAGGGAAATCTCGATATCGTGGAAATCGACGCCGCTTCCAACAACGGCGTGAACGAAATGCGCGATTTGCGCGAAAAGGTGCAATATCCTCCCGTTGCGGGGAAATATAAAGTGTATATCATCGACGAGGTGCATATGCTTACGGACAGCGCGTTTAACGCTCTTTTAAAGACGTTGGAAGAGCCGCCCGCTCACGCCGTTTTTATTTTGGCGACGACGGAGCCGCATAAAATTCCCGCAACCATTTTATCCCGCTGTATGCGTCTGGATTTTAAACTCATTCCGGAAGAGGATTTGGAAGCCCATTTAACGCGTATTCTCGACGAAATCGGCAAGCCTTACGAAAAGGAAGCGGTCGCCGCGATTGCGCGCGCGGGGGCGGGCAGCGACAGAGATATGCTCTCGATTGCCGAAATGTGTATTTCCTATGAGGATAAACTCACTTACGAAGGGGTGACTGCGGCGTTGGGGGCGGCTGATTTTCACGAAACGTGCAAGCTTTGCGCGGCGCTTGTTAGTTCCGATATGCCCGCCGCGCTTGCCGACACGGAAAAAATTCTCGCCGAGGGTAAATCGGTAGGCGTTCTGCTGCGCGACGTGTTGCAAACGTTGAACCAAATCGCCGTGGCGAAAACTTGCCGCAATGCCGAAAGACTGCTTTCCCTTCCCAAAACGCATTTTGAGCGGATTGCAACGGTTGCGGAGCAAGCCGACGTGCGGGCGATTTTGCGCGCGAGCGAGATACTTGCAAAGACGGAAAACGAATTACGGTTCGTCTCTTCTCCCCGCATCGCTTTGGAAACGGCGATTATGAAAATCTCGCTGCCCGCCGCCGACGACAGTACGGACGCGCTTTTGGTGCGAATCGGCAAGTTGGAAAACGCGCTTGCAAATACGCCCGTTCCTTTGGCGAAAGAGACGGCGCAAGCTGCCGTTCCCGAAATACGGGAGACGGCGGAATATCTCCCTCCCGAAGAAGAGCCGGTCTTTTGCGAGGCGTATTTTTCGGACGAGCCGTCGGGCGATGCTTTCCTCGGAGAGTCTCCCGTTCCGCAGCACGGAAAGAATGAGAAGGAAATAATTCAAGCGCAGCCCGAAAAGGTTGAAACGCGGGAATCGGCGCCGTCCGTTCCGTCGGAAAGGTCGTCGGTTCAAACGGATTCCGTCGCGGAAAGACTTCCCGCCGAGCTTACGTTCGGCAAGTTTATGCGTATTTTACGCAAAACGAGCAAAAACGGCGTTTTGTTTACGATGTGTACGGATTTGGAAGCGGAGTATGAAGGCGATAGGCTGATTCTTTATACCGGCAGTCCCACGGTTTGCCGTTCGCTTTCCCGTCCCGAGCACAGGGAGATCATGCAAACGGCGTTTCGGCAATTGGACGTGTCTGATTTTGAAGTGCGTCTGCGCGGAGAAAAACCTGCCGAACGGGACGCGGTTCAGCAATTAAAACAGGATTTTCACGATTATCCGATCGAAATCAAATAATCTTCAAATATAAAGATAAGAGGTACTAAGAATGGCTAATTACAAGGGCGGCGGCATGGGTGGCGCGGGGATGCAGAATCTCATGAAGCAGGCGCAAAAAATGCAGGAAGAAATGCAGGAAACCGAGAAACTCCTCGACGAATGGGAGATCGTCGGTACGAGCGGCGGCGAAGCGGTCGTCGTGTATATGAACGCGAAAAAGATCATCGACGGTATTGAGATCGACAAATCCGTTATCGACCCCGAAGACGACGAAATGCTGGAAGATCTCGTTATGGCGGCGATTCTCGACGGATACAAGAAGGCGGACGAGGTATACAAAGAAAAAACGGACAAGTTCAACGTCGGCGGCATGGGGGGCTTGTTCTAAGTGGAAGTATTCATCGAACCCATCGGGCGGCTCATCAACGAATTTTCGAAGCTCCCCGGCGTGGGAAAAAAGACGGCGCAGAGATACGCTTACCGCGTCGTCAATATGACGGAGAGCGAGGCGCGCGACTTTTCCGAGGCGATTCTCGGCGTAAAACGGCGCGTACATTTCTGTAAAGTATGCGGCAATTTCACCGAAGGCGACGTCTGCGACATATGCAAAACGCGCGATAAATCGGTGATCTGCGTGGTAAAAGAGCCGAAAGACGTGATCGCGCTGGAAAAACTGCACGAATTTAAGGGGGTTTATCACGTTTTGCACGGAGTGATCGACCCGATGAACGGCGTATCGCCCAACGATATCCATATTAAAGAGTTGCTTTCCCGCATCTCGGAAGGCGGCGTGAAAGAAGTGATTATGGCGACCAACCCCGACGTGGAGGGGGAGGCGACGGCAATGTATATCGCAAAATTATTAAAACCGCTCGGCGTGATGGTTACGCGCCTTTCGCGCGGGATTCCCATCGGCTCGGAGTTGGAATATACCGATGAAGTGACGCTTTCCCGCGCTTTGATCGAACGTACGCAAATTTAAAAGAGGGTAACATGAAAATATCTGTATTGGGATGCGGCAGATGGGGATCGTTTATCGCTTGGTATCTATCTCGCCGCGGCAACGAGGTTGTCTCTTGGGGACCCGAAGAGAGTCCCTCCTATCAAATTCTCAAAAATACGGGGAAAAACGATTACGTCGTCCTTGACGATCAAATCACGCTTTCCTGCGATTTGGAATTCGCGGTCAAACGCGCGGAGATCATCGTCATCTCCATCAGTTCGCAGGGCTTGCGCGGCTTTATGAAACGCATTACGCAGTTTCCCGTTTCCGATAAAATTTTTGTTCTCTGTATGAAAGGGATCGAAGTGGAAACGGGAAAACGTCTTTCGCAAATTTTGACGGAGAGCGGGATTTCTTCCGATAAAATCGCCGTATGGGTGGGACCCGGTCATATTCAGAGCTTTGTGCAAGGCGTGCCGAATTGCATGGTTATCGACTCCGATAACGAAGGGCTCAAACGTTTTCTCGTCGATAGTTTCCGCAGCGATCTCATTCGCTTTTATTACGGAAACGATCTCATCGGCACCGAGATCGGCGCGGCGGCGAAAAACGTAATGGGAATTGCGGCGGGCGTTTTAGACGTCGTGTGCGTCCCGCTCAAAGGGCCGTTGATGTCGCGCGGCGCACGCGAAGTGGCGCGGCTCATTAAGGCGATGGGGGGAGACGAACTCTCCGCCTACGGACTTGCGCATTTGGGCGATTACGAGACGACGCTGTTTTCCCAATATTCCCATAACCGTATGTACGGCGAAATGCTCGCGCGCGGTCAGCGGTTTGAAAAACTTGCCGAGGGCGTGGCGACGTCCAAAGCCATGATGTTTTTGGGAGAAAAGTACGGCGTAGATCTTCCCATCACAAAGGCGGTTTACAGCGTGTGCTATGCCGAAAAAACGGGGGACGACGGCGCGCGTTGCCGCGAAGCGATCGCAAAGCTTTTTTCCCGCAGCACCAAGACGGAAATGTACGATTGATTTTATGAGAGGCAGTTTATGGAAGTAATACATATTCATGGCATTTTATCAAGGCTTATTGGCATTAAACTTATAAGGAGGGTTTGATTATT
>CAYZTP010000053.1:0-7248 GCA_964481555.1 uncultured Clostridia bacterium
CAAAGGGAACCGTGCGACTGCCGGTAAACTCATTTAAACGGTCGGCAATACAATTTCATTTGAAAAGCGCATAAAAAATCGGAATGGTTATGCGCTTTTTTTCGTAAAAGGGAAGGGCGAAAGTTTGCATTTTATTGAAAAGTATGATAAAATCGTTATGGATTTAAGGTTCGTTTAAGCGTGGACGGTTACAATGTAAAAAAGGAGAGAAAATCAATGCGATTATTGCTTGCCGAGGATGAAAAAGCGCTGTCAAAGGCGTTAGTAACGATTTTAACGCATAATCATTTTTCCGTTGACGCGGTTTATAACGGTCGGGATGCGCTCGACTATCTTTTGGCGGGCAGCTACGACGGCGCGATCCTCGATATCATGATGCCGAAAATGGACGGAATCAGCGTTCTCAAAGAATTGCGCAAGACGAACAAAACGTTACCCGTTTTAATGTTAACCGCCAAGACGGAAATCAACGATAAAGTTCTCGGCCTTGACAGCGGGGCGGACGATTATCTCGGCAAGCCGTTCGACGTAAAAGAACTTCTCGCCAGAATTCGGGCAATGCTGCGCAGAAACGGCGGTTCGGCAGACAACGTTCTTGCTTTTTCCGATATCGCGCTCGATATTTCTTCGTTTGAGCTGTCGTCTCCGAAAGGCTCTTTCAGACTCGGAAACAAGGAATTTCAAATGCTCGAAATGCTGATGCGTCATCCCTCTAACGTTATTTCCACGGACACGTTTATGGAAAAGATATGGGGTTACGAAAGCGATACCGAAATCAGCGTGGTATGGACTTATATCTCTTATCTCCGTAAAAAAATAGCCGCGCTTTCCGATCGGGTGCAAATTAAAGCGATCCGCAATTTGGGCTATGCGTTGGAGAAAGCCGATGATTAAATCTCTCAGGCGTAAATTTATCATCGTAGCCATGTGTTCGGTGTTTGCCGTTTTGGCCGTCGTCATGTGCATGATCAACGTCATCAATTACGTAAACCTTGTAAATAACGCCGACGACTTGGTCGCCATGCTGACGGACGGAGGCGGCAGCTTCGGCGGAATGCACGGGAAACCGATCTCCCCGGAAACGCAGTACGAAACGAGATATTATACCGTCGTTTTAGGGGCTGACGGCAAAGCGTTGGCGATCAACGTGGACGCGATCGCCGCGATCGACGCGCAAGAAGCCGCCTCTTTTGCGGAGGAATTGTACGCAAAAGAAAAAACGGCGGGCTTTTACGGCAATTACAGGTATCGATGCACGGAAACAAAATCGGGAACGATGTATATCTTTGTGGATTGCACCCGCGATTTAGCGAGTTTCAGAAACTTTTTATGGAACAGCATTGCGGTGAGCGCGGTTTCCTTGCTGCTTGTGTTTTTTCTTCTGTTAATTTTTTCGGGCAGAGTGATAAAACCCGTTGCCGAGAGCTATGCGAAGCAGAAGAGATTTATCACTGACGCAAGTCACGAAATAAAGACGCCGCTTACGATTATCGGCGCGGATACGGACGTCGTGGAAATGAAGGACGGCGCGAGCGAATGGACGCAGGACATCAAAAAACAGGTCGCGAGATTGACTTCTCTCACAGAAAAGCTGGTATTTTTGGCTCGGATGGATGAAGAGGGCAGAACGCTCAATGAAACTTCTTTTTGTATTTCGGACGCCGTGGAGGAGACGATTCAGCTTTTTTATGCCGTATCCATGTCGCGCGGGGTTAAGCTGATTACAAACGTTCAGCCCAATATAACCTATTGCGGGGACGAATCGATGATCAGACAGATGATTTCCCTGCTGATAGATAACGCGCTGAAATATACGGACGGCGACGAAGTAAACGTTTTATTGGAGACTTCGGGCAGTAAAATTCTGCTGACCGTAAAGAACAGGGCGTCGTATATGCAAAGCGGGAATTTGGACGTATTGTTCGAACGATTTTACCGCAATGATTCTTCAAGAAATTCCGAAACGGGCGGGCACGGCATAGGACTCTCGGTAGTTCAAACCATTGTTGCCGCCCATAAGGGTAAAATTACCGCCTTTAAGGACGGAGATACGGTTACGTTTTCCGTCGCGTTATAAAATAACGACCGAAAAACGCTTGGTACAAACGAAATTCGGGACGCCGTTTTTAATTTCATTTAAGGTTACTGTAATATAATGCAGTAGTAAATACAGGAGGAACCGACCGTGCCTTATGATAGTATATTTAAAAGATACGAATTGAAATATCTGCTTACGGGCGAACAATATGTAATGATAAAAAAACTGATGGACGAATATATGCGCAACGACGATTACGGCTGTAGCGACGTCGTCAATGTATATTTCGATACGCCCGACTTTTTGCTTGTGCGCCGTTCGATTGAAAAACCGATTTATAAGGAAAAATTAAGAATCCGTTGTTACGGCGTTGCGAACAAGAACAGCGACGTTTTCGTGGAACTCAAAAGAAAGTACGATTCCGTGGTTTATAAACGCCGCGTACTTGTAAAAGAAAACCGTCTTGCGGACGTGCTCTCGGGCAGCGGAGGGAAAACGCAAATCGAGAAAGAAATCGATTACTTTATCAAACGTTATCAAGATATTTCGCCGCAAATGGTTATATCTTACCGCCGCGAGGCGTTGTATGCGAAAGACGACGATAATTTGCGCGTTACGTTTGATAGGGATATCTTGTGGCGCAATTACGATTTATCGCTTGAAAGCGGTATCTACGGGCTTCCCGTGCTTCCCGAAGGGGAAATTTTAATGGAAGTGAAAACCGCCGATTCTTTTCCGCTTTGGCTTGCTCGGTTTTTGAGTGCAAACCGTATTTATAAAACGTCGTTTTCCAAATACGGGAACGCCTATGTGCAATATCTGAAAAAATTACAAAAAGGAGGACGAAAAGTTGCTTGACACAGTATTTCAAAGCGTTTTTGACAACGCGGACTCTATCACGGTATGGAATTTTTTAATCTGTTTGGCGGCGGCTCTTCTTTTAGGCGTCTTTTTGGCTTTTGCTTACGCGTTCCGCGGACGCGCTACCAAAAGTTTTGTTATCACACTGACGTTATTGCCTTCCGCGGTGAGTATGGTCGTCATGCTTGTAAACGGAAATCTCGGCGCGGGCGTCGCCGTTGCGGGCGCCTTCAGTTTGATTCGTTTTCGCTCTTCTCCCGGTACAGCGCGGGAAATCGTGTCCATCTTCCTTACGATGTGCGTGGGGCTTGCAATCGGGATGGGGTTTATCGGATACGCGGCGCTCTTTGCCGTCATAATGGGCTTGATTTTGCTGATTCTCAATTTGATGGGCGTTTGGGATAAACGGTTTTCGAAAGAAAAAATATTACGAGTCACAATTCCCGAAGATCTCAATTATACGGAAATATTCGAAGATATTTTTCAAGAGTACACGAGCAAACACGAAACGATATCGGTGAAAACCACCAATATGGGGAGTATGTTTAAACTGACGTATCAAATTATGCTGAAAGACCAATCTCGGGAAAAGCAATTTATCGACGATTTGCGTTGCCGCAACGGGAATCTCGAAATCTCTATTACAGACAAGGGGGAGAGCAATGAACAGCTTTAAAAAATGTATGTTATGGATCACGGCGGTTGCGATGTCCGTTATGATGGTCGGTTGCGCCGAATACGCGGGGCAACCTTCGGGTCCGGAGACGAATATGAATTCGGGTGAGAATTCGGGTGAGAATACGGATCCGGGGACGAATACAAATTCGGGTGAGAATTCGGAACGTCCGAACGACGAAAACGACGTGACGGATATCGAAGTGGATGAAACCGTTTACGATTATACGCTTGTTTCTCAAGAGGAGGGAAACTATGTTTATGAAGACGAGAACGGAAATACTGCGAATTTTTCGGTGATCTATGCGAGCGGTACGAAAGATTGTTATTCCGTTACGGATCATACTCTAACGTTCAGCGACGTAACGGAAGACACCGTTTATACGATTACGGGCGACTTTTACGGGAATATCGTGATAGACGTAACCGAGGATTATAAGTTTGAGTTGGAGTTGAAGAATTTCAGTTTAACTTCTTATAACGATTGTCCGATCGTGATCGAAAGCGCAGATAAAGCGACTTTGTCCGCCAAAAAGGACACCGTGAATTATATCTACGATCTGCGTTCCGAAACGGACGAGAACGGAATCGCGGCAAGCGTCTATGCGCTGTGCGATTTGGACGTGCAGGGGAAGGGCGAGCTTTTCATAAAATCGGTAAACAACAACGGGATTCATACCAAGGACGATTTAAACGTGAAGAATCTCAACCTGCAAGTGGAATGCAAGGACAACGCGCTGAAAGGGAACGACAGCGTTACGATCGAATCGGGTCAGATCGTGCTGATAGCCAAAACGGGCGACGGGATTAAAACAACCAACAGCGATATATCGTCCAAGGGAAACCAGCGCGGCACGGTTACGATATCGGGCGGAGAGATTCTCATTTATGCCGCTTGCGACGGAATAGACGCCGCTTACAACGTTGTGATAAACGAGGCTACCGCAACGCCGATGATTGAGATTTATACCGATAAGTATTCTAAATACTCCGAGGAAGTGACCGCTACCGCCGAAAACACGTACTATATCAGGTTTACTTCAAACGCGTACAAATATTCGATCATGTATTTTAACGACGAAGACGATGCGGTGTGGTACAATTCTTCCGATTATACCACCGTAAACGCCGGAATGGGCAGATATTATTACTACTATACCGTAACCAAGCCTGTCGGTTACGCTTATATGCAGTTGTACGTTTATTCGAGTTCGCAGGAACAAGCGCAAAGCGAAAACTACGTTACACGCACCGACACATTAACCGTTAACGGCAATTACGATACGATTGCTCTGGAAAACAGGGGAGGGTCGCTTTCTTACAACTGGACCAATTACTCCACCGCCTCGACGGGAATGGGCGGCATGGGCGGCATGGGCGGTAATCTCGGAGGAATGGATGGCGGCAATACGGACAAGGGCGATTATTCAACCAAAGGGATGAAAGCCGGAAACGCCGTAACCGTATCCTCCGGTACGATACAGATCAGCGCATATGACGACGGAATCCATGCGAACTGCGATAATACGCTCGAAAACGGTAAAACGCCCCTCGGAAACGTGACCGTTACGGGCGGAACGCTGACGATTTATTCCAACGACGACGGTATTCACGGCGACGGTACGGTTACAATCAGCGGCGGAACAATATATGTAGAAGATTCGTATGAGGGAATTGAAGGCAATACCGTGGAAATTTCGGACGGAAACGTATCCGTCAAATCTTCCGACGACGGCATAAACGGTACGAGAACCTCGGGCGAGAGCATCGTAATATCGGGCGGTACGCTCTATGTTTATGCCGGAGGAGACGGGTTGGATTCCAACAGCGTCACTTCGTACGACGGATTATTGATTTCCGGCGGCTTTACGGTGGTTCTTTCGACGGGGAGCGCGGATTCCTGCATCGACACGGAACGCGGATACCGATATACGGGCGGCTATGTTGTAGGAATCGGCCGCAGCGGGGGAATGAGCAGCGAAGCGACGACTTGTTCGCCGAGCCTTTCAACGGTCGGCAAAACAGCGACGCTCAATCTGACGCAGGGAAAATATTTGATCGTCGAAAATTACGCCGTCGTTCAGCTTCCCGTCTCTATCGGCGCGCTCGTCGTATTTTTGGGGAGTACGTCCGCTTCCATAAAATCGTCGAATTCGACCGACGTCTCTTTGGACGGAAACGGCGTATATTGGGCGATTTAAAGCGGAATCGAATTTTGCGATCGTTTTTCAGTCGCAACGGCGGACGCGGAATCGACGCGCATGATCGGATAGGATGCGTGCGGAAAAGAAACGGCGCTTCCAAGGAGAACAAAAAATCAAACGCACCGCCTACGTCTTACTTTGGGGGTGCGTTTGCGTTTTATTATATCGCTTTGATAAGTTCCAAAATCGCGGGCGTTGCGTTCGGAACGGCGCTTTCCGCAAGGTTTAGGGGAATTTCTTTCTCTTTTTGTAATGCCGTAAGCGCAGATGAGAGACGATCCAATTCGCTTTCTTGCAGAACGCGGCATAAATTTCTCCGCTCAAAATACAATGCGTTTTGAAGTTGATCCCCGCGGGAGCTTTTTTGCAAAGGCACGAATATCGCGGGCTTTTTCAGCGCTATGATTTCGAATACGGTGTTGCTTCCCGCGCGGCACAAAACGTAATCGCACGCCGCATAAGCGCTTCCCATGTCCGTTTCGTATTCCCGTTGCGCATAACCGATCGGCGTGGTTTCAACCGTGTTGCCCTTTCCGCAGAGATGTAAAATCTGAAAGCTTTCGGCAAGCGTTTTATATTGGGAACGAACCGCCTCGTTGAGCGTTTTGCTCCCGCTTCCGCCGCCGAGGACGAGAAGCACGGGCTTTTCGTCGGTGAAACCGTATTTATGTCTTGCGCGCGCTCTGTCGCCGCGGAAAATTTCTTTGCGCATGGGCGAACCGACGCATTTGCCGTTTTGAAACAGGGCTGCCGTTTCGGGAAAAGAGGTTAAAACGTAACGGCATTTTTTCGCCATCATTTTGGTAGCCAGCCCGGGCGAAAGATCGCTCTCGTGCGTGAGCGCGGGAATTTTCAGTTTTGCCGCCGCCCAAATTGCGGGATAGCTTGCAAATCCGCCCTTGGAAAATACAAGGTCGGGTTTTTCTTTTTCCAAAACCGCAAGCGCGTTTTTCTGCGCGCGGCGCAGTTCGGAAGGGATTTTTAAATTTCTCAGCGTAAGCGATCGCACCAGCTTGGGACAGTCTACTTCGAAAAACGTATAACCCGCGTCGAGAACGAGTTTTTTTTCTATTCCGCCCGTACCCATATAGGATAGACGGCAAGAATATTTCAGTTCGTTCATCACGGCAAGGTTGGGAACGACGTGACCGGCGCTCCCGCCGCCGCAAAATAGAATATGTTTCATGATATTGCCTTTTCGGTTTTCTCTCCGTAATGACAGTATATTCTTTTTGCGGTTTTTTATTGCTAACCGTAATAACAGGGTTATAGTTTATGTTCGTCGTCTGTTCTTCCCAATAAATAATCCGTCGAAATGTCAAACAGATCGGCTAAGCGCACAATATAGCTCGCTTAAAGAAGAAAACTTAGTTGGTCTGCAAAGACGACGTTTTGAAGATTCCCGTATACGCCCCTCGCGCGCCTCGTCGATCGGCGCGATTACATTTCGGAATAAGCGTTAACGATTTT
>CAYZTP010000054.1:0-7168 GCA_964481555.1 uncultured Clostridia bacterium
TGTCGCGAAACAATTATTACGCAGTATGAACCATTTCCAATACGCACGAAAAGGGAATTTGCATTTTTGCCGATTGTGAAAAAATTGTTCGGAAAAAGAGAAAAAAGATATTTACTTTTTATTGGATTTGATGTAAAATAGAATCGGAAATATAACCGCTCGGTGCGGTAATCAATAAAAAAATCGAATGATCACGTGAAATTATGCGAACGGAAGAGAGCGTAGCCTCTCTCATTTTGTCGTAAAAAAGAGCGTAAAAGGAGTGTTGTTTGGATAGTAAAAAGACGAACGGACAGACGGAAGCAAAAAACGCGGTCGAGCTTGCCATTCTAAACGGAATCGAGGCATATAACCGTGAAAAAGCGCAAAAACAGGTCGTCGCGCAGGGAAAAAACGTTTCGCGGCCGAAAACTACGGGAGAGACTACGGGAAAAGACGCGATGACCGAGGCGGGTTACCGTCCGCGCCGCGTTTCCAAAGCAAAGGGAAAGGGGACGAAAATCGTGCGAAAAACGGCGCAGCCCAAAGAGGAAAGCAAGACCGTGACCGCTCGCGCGAAATCTTCTAAAAATGCATCGTCCACCGCCAAAGAGCGGGTGAAAAAAGAAAAGAAAAAAACGCCGCTGAAAGTGCTGTTTTTCGGGGGCGTGGGCGAAATCGGCAAAAACATGACCGCCCTCGAATACGGGAACGATATCATTATCATCGATGCGGGAATTATTTTTCCCACGGAGGAAATGCCCGGAATCGACTTGGTATTTCCCGATATCACCTATCTCGTACAGAATAAAAACAAGATTCGGGGCGTATTTTTAACGCACGGACACGAGGATCATATCGGCGGAGTTCCTTATTTGATGAAAGAGCTGAACGCCGATACGCCCGTCTACGGCACCAAGCTCACGCTGGCTCTTACCGACAATAAATTGCGCGAGCATCATTTGAACAACGTAGTCGAGATCACCGTCGTACCGCGCGAAAAGGTGAAAGCGGGCGTGTTTAACGTGAATTTCGTGAACGTCAACCACTCCATTGCGGGAGCGCTGGCGCTTGCGATCGAAACGCCTTACGGGATTGTGTTCCATAGCGGAGATTTTAAAATCGATCTCACGCCCGTTGCGGGCGCGCCCATCGATTTATCCGAAATCGCCGAATACGGCAAAAAGGGCGTCTTGCTCTATTTGGGAGAATCGACGAATATCGAACGCCCCGGTTATACGATGAGCGAAAAAGTCGTGGGGACGACGCTCGAACATCTTTTTGCGGAAAATGCGGATAGGCGGCTGATCGTGGCGACGTTTGCCTCTAACGTGCATCGTTTGCAGCAGATCATCGATATCGCGGTAAAATATCGCAGAAAAGTCGCGCTTTCGGGGCGCAGTATGTTCAACGTCGTCGAAGCGGCGGTTAAAATCGGCGAACTCACCATTCCCGAAGGCGTTCTCGTAGACGTGGAAAAAACCAAAAATTATTTCGACAGAGAGATCGTCATCGTTTCCACGGGATCGCAGGGCGAACCGATGAGCGCGCTCACCCGCATGGCGTCGGGCGAGTTTAATAAAGTAACCATCGGCGCCAACGATACGATTATTATATCGGCAAGTCCCATCCCGGGGAACGAGAGAATGATCTACCGCGTCATCAATAATTTATATAAAAAGGGCGCGAACGTCGTTTACGAAAGCTTGGAAAAGATTCACGTTTCGGGACACGCCTGCCAAGAAGAGCATAAGATCATGCATTCTTTGTTAAAGCCCAAATTTTTCATTCCCGTACACGGCGAATACCGTCATTTAAAGCGGCACGCATTGCTTGCCGAGGAAATGGGATTGCCGTCGCACTGTATTTTTATTCCCGATATCGGAACGTGCGTCGAAGTAACGGACGATAGTTTGAAGCAAGGGGAAAGCTTCCCCGCAGGCGCGCGTCTCATCGACGGCGAAGGATTCGAAGATTACGGCACGAGCGAAGTGTTAAAGGACAGATTGAGAATGTCGAGCGAGGGCGTGTTTATTGTAACGGCGGCGGTTTCAAACGGCGTACTTTTGGGCGAACCCGTAATCGAATGCAGAGGATTTGTTTTTTCGGACGAGCATGATTACAGGCGCGAACTGAAAGACGTTGTGGACAAGGCGATCGAGGGCGCGGGGAGCGCCGCTTCGGCAAACGATTTGAACGTGGCGATCAAGCGGGCGATGAGGAGCTATCTCTTTAAAAAAACCAAGCAGTCGCCCATGATTATTTGTCTCGTACAGGATTTGTAAACGAATAGCCGTAAATACGGTTTAAGGGGAGAAAAAATGGCAAAAACGGACGATAGGAACGCGGGTGCGATCGTAAGCGTCGTCTTGCTTTCGGCGTTTGTCGCGGCGATGGCGGTTTGTGCGGCGCTGTCTTTTGTTTGGCGGCATTGGTCTATGGGCGCGCTCTGCGTAGCGGCGTTTTGCGTCGTGCTGTGGCTGTTGGCGGGACTTACGAAATTATGGAAGAAGAAAGACGCTTTCGACCGTAATTTTCGGGCGCGCAAATTCGACGAAGCGGAAAAATACGCGCGCGAAATTGCGGAGAGCAAGCTGTTTTATCCGATCATGCGTTTTACGGGATTTTGCGTCATGCTGGCGATATCGATGGCGAAAGACGATTTGCAAGAGGCGGAGAAATATATTTTCCGCATCCGTCACGGCGGAGGGGCGGGCTGGAAATACAGAACGGCTTATTATTACACGCTCATTTTGATGGACAAAGGCGACGTATCCGCCGCCCGCGCGGAATACGAGGATTTTCGCATTCATAATCAAAACGTGGAACTTTATCGGAGTCAGCTCGAGGTTTTGGACGCAATGTTCCGCAAATTGTTTACCCGTAACGATATGCCGCTGCCCGCCTCCGTTACCGATTCTTTCTTTCCCGTCGTACACCGCATTTTGGGCAAGCATTTCGAAGCGCAGGTTGCCGCGAGCGGCATAGAATGGAACTGAGGGACAATGGAAAACGGCGACGAAAGCGTTTGCGGACGAGCTTCCGCTTCCGAAAAAGAGGAAGGAAGGTTGATTCTCGATCCGCGTCTTTCCGCTTTAAGAGAAGCGGCAAAACAGGGGCGCGATCCGACTGCGACGGACGAAACTCTCGAATTTATTTTAAAGACGATCGATAAACTGCATTGCGAGCGTATTCTCGAAATCGGCGCGGCGGAAGGGCTTACTTCCTGCGCCATGCTTTTGAGCTGTAAAGCGCAGCTTACGGCAATCGAACTTATCCCCGAAAGAGCTGCAAAAGCGAGAGAAAATTTTGCTTGCTTCGGCGTGGAGAAACGCGTTACGCTCCACGAAGGCGACGCGGGTGACATTCTGCCCTTGTTGGAAGGAACGTACGATCTCATCTTTCTCGACGGACCGAAAGCGCAGTATTTAAAGTATCTGCCCGATTGTAAACGGCTGTTAAAGAGGGGCGGGGTACTTCTTTCGGACGACGTTCTGTTGTTCGGCTGGGTGCGCGGGGAACCGCCGAAAAAACGCAGAATGCTGGTAGAACATATTCGCGAATATTTAAACGCGTTGCAAAACGACAAAGAGCTGGAAACGCACATTCTCGACGTCGGAGAAGGGCTTGCGGTGAGCAAAAAAAGATAGAAAAATGATAAACGGAAAACCCGAATTGCTTGCGCCGGCAGGCAATTTAAAGAAATTAAAAACAGCTTTTTACTATGGCGCGGACGCGGTTTACGTCGGCGGAAAGGATTTTTCCCTGCGCACGTTTGCCGATAATTTTACGCGGGAGGAACTTGCCGAAGGAATCGCTTATGCGCACGAGAGAGGGAAAAAGGTATACGTTGCAGCTAATATCTATGCGCGGAATCACGATTTGAAACACTTAGAGGAATACTTTCGTTTTCTTGAAGAAATCAAAGCGGACGCGGCGCTTGTTTCCGATTTAGGGGTTATGCGCCTATGCCGCAAAGCCGCGCCGGGCTTATCCGTTCACATTTCCACGCAGGCGAACACGACAAACGCGCAATCTGCCGCCGTATGGCGAGAGCTGGGCGCAAGCCGCGTGGTGTTAGCGCGCGAATTGTCTTTCAAAGAAATCGCGGAAATTCATGAATTAAATCCCGATTTGGAGTTGGAAGCGTTCGTACACGGCGCTATGTGTATCTCGTACAGCGGCAGGTGTCTGCTCTCCGACTATCTCGACGGCAGATCCTCCAACCGCGGCGCGTGTGTGCAGGCGTGCCGCTTCGAATACGAAATCCGCGCGCGGGAGCGGGAGAACAAGGGGTGGCTTCCCGTAGGAGAGGACGGAAAAGGAACGTTCTTTCTCAACAGCAAAGATCTGAATATGAGCGCGCATTTGGGAGAATTGCAAGCCGCGGGGGTATGCTCTTTCAAGATCGAAGGAAGAATGAAGAGCGAATATTACCTTGCGACCGTCGTGAACGCCTATCGGAGAATTTTAGACGGGGGATATTCGGAAACGCTCGGGGAAGAATTGAAATGCACCGCCCACCGCGCATATACGACGGCATACGCGTTCGGAGAGAACAGCGAGACGGTTTCTTATGACGATTCGCAGACCAAAGGCACGTGTGAATTTATAGCCGTCGTGACGGGTTACAGGAAAGGACGGGCGTACGTCGAAATGCGCAACCGCTTTTATGAGGGCGACGTTTTGGAGATATTATCGCCGACGGAAAATTTTGGGAAGTCTGTTTCCGTGACGGAACTCAAAGATCAAGCGGGGGAGAGCTGCGCCGACGCCAAGCGCGTGCAGGAAGTTTATTCTTTTGCGTGTCCTTATCCCGTCGGGATAGGGGATATTTTTCGGAGAAGAAGTTGACGACGGAATGATGCCGCAATCCGCGAAATCGGCGGAGTTACCTTTTATTTTTCAAGGGGATTTCGAAGACGAATGTGTTGAGACATGAAATGTCTCTTGCGCCCGCGCCGTTTCAAAAAATCAAATCGGGGCAAAAGACGATAGAACTTCGTTTGAACGACGAAAAACGGCGCAGAATCGCAGTAGGCGACGAAATTTTGTTTACGAATACGCAGACGGGAGAACACATGACGGCGCGCGTGCTTGCGCTTTATCCGTTCGCTTCGTTTCAAGAACTGTACCGCGCGTTGCCTTTGGATCGGTGCGGATATGCGCAAGAAGAACTTTTTCGGGCGGCTCCCGCCGATATGAACGCGTATTATTCCGAAGAAAAGCAAAAAAAGTACGGCGCGTTGGGTATTGAAATCGAATATATGGGTTCGTAGGAAGGACAAAAAATAGGGGATTGCGCTTCTTTTTCGGAAAAATAGAAATCAAAAGACGGTCGGAAAGCTCATATAATAATATATGAATTTCTATCGCAGAAGCAACCGGCGGGGGAACGCTTTGACGTTTCTTGCCCTAATCGCCGTTTTTGTGTTTACCGTGATTTTATTTATCGGCGTGTTCTTTTGGTATTCGAGAGCGTTTGCGCGTATCAGCGTAGACAAAACTTATTATTTTCTTGTGCGCGACTGCGATGCCGCTACCGCCTCCGCCGTTTCGGGACAGGTGTATTATTTGGGCGGCGCGGGCTATCTTTTGGAATATAATGGGGAAACCGCTGTCGTGCTCGCTTGTTATTTCAAGCAGACGGACGCCGAATATGTTTTAGCAACCATAGCGGCTGACGACGTGCGCTTATTAACGCTGAATTCCGACGGGTTTACGCTCGGCGGCGGGAAAGCGGCGCAAAAGAATAAGATCGTTTCGAATACGGAGACGGTAGAAACATCTGCGAAAATTCTGTATGAAACGGCAAACGCTTTGGAGCGAACGGACATATCGCAAGAGGAAGCACGGGCGGCGGTACGCGGCGTGGTCGGCTCTTTAAAAGGATTGCGTGCGGAAAATACGGAAACGTTATTCGAAAGTTGGAATCTTGCGCTTTTCGCAGCCGAAAAACGCGGCGCGGAAATTGCAGAGGGCATTTTATTTGCCAAGGATTTGCGCTATTTGCAAACGCAGCTTTGCATGACGATCGTGAATGTAAAAGATTATTTTGTTTGACTTTCGAACATAACGAGAAGTAAAACGAGATGGAATACATATGAAATGCTTGTTCCTTTACAATCCGAACAGCGGGAAAGGATTGACCGAACGTAAGATTCGTTTTATTGAAAAACGGCTGAAAAAACGTTATCAAACCGTTGATATATGCGCTACGGAAAGCGCGGATGATTTAGAGCGAAAAGTGCGCTGCAACGCCGAAGCGTACGATGTGGTCGTCTTTTCGGGCGGAGACGGTACGTTTAACGATGTGTTGCGCGGCGCGGCTGAGAGCGGCGTTCAGCTTGGTTATCTGCCTTCGGGTACGGTGAACGATGTCGCGCGTTCTCTGGGAATTCCCCGCAACGTCAAGGGCGCGCTCAAAGTGATTTTAAAAGGGCGTTCCGAAGATCTCGATTGTATGCGGATCGGCGATTATTACGCAATGTATATCGCCGCGGCGGGAGCGTTTACCAGCGCGACTTATCATACCCCGCAGAATATCAAACGCGCGCTCGGCGCGCTTGCCTATGCGTTCGAAGCGGTGAAACACAATTTAAAACTTGAAGTTTTTCCGCTTCATGTGACTTCGGGCGGAGAATCCGTGCAGACGAACGCGGTGCTCGTGCTTGTGTTGAACGGACGGTCGGTTGCGGGCTTCCCCATTAATAAAAGCGCAAGTATGCGCGACGGTATGTTGGAAACGGTGATCGTCAAACAGGTTCGGCGACCTAATTTTTTTCAAAAAATCAGCGCGTTATTTTCCGTAGCGTCGTTGTTTATGTTCGGTTGTAAAATCAAGAAAAAGGACGTTATCTGTCTGCACGGCGATCGGGTAAACATTCAAACGGCGGATAGCGTCGTGTGGGATTACGACGGCGAAGAGGGAAATTGCGGAAGCGTTACGGTTGAAGTTTTACCCCGCAGCGTAAAATTGTTCGTACCGAAAAGGAAAAGAGTATAAAGAATAAGCTTTTTTTCGAAAAAGAAAAAATTTACATTGAAAAACGCTTGCTTTTTTGATACGGTTTTCTTATAATATAAAAGCGAAAGGCGTTGCGGTTTTGTACTCCCGTTGCGGCGATCATCAATGCTACTGTGGCTCAGTCGGTAGAGCAGCTGATTCGTAATCAGCAGGTCGCCGGTT
>CAYZTP010000055.1:0-6686 GCA_964481555.1 uncultured Clostridia bacterium
ACTAACGTCTCGACGTGCTTGGTTTGGGGGAACATATCGAACGGCTGTATAAAATCGATATCATAACTTTTACGACTATCTGTTTTTTCCGCCTTTAACAGTTCTCCCGACGGCGTCTCCGTTAAACTTCCCGTTAATATGCCCAAATCGCGCGCAAGCGTAGCGGGATTGCACGATATCATGATGATTTTTTTTACGCCGATTTTGAGTAACAGTTTTAAAACGCTCCGATCTACGCCGGAACGGGGCGGATCCAGCACGACGGTCGCATTCGGCTCTTTTTGGAGAACGGCGGCAAGTTTTTCCTCTACCGCGCCGCAAATATTCGTCATCTTATCCGAAAGCGCGTTTTTTTCTCTTAGGACTTCCGCGCAGTCGTGCGCTTCGGGAACGATCTCGATTCCGTAGGCGCGGCGGCATTTTTTTGCAAACAGCGCTGTGAGCAATCCTCCGCCCGCATAGCAATCGACGACCGTTTCATTCGCTTCCACAAGAGATACCGCCTCGCCGTACAACGACGAGCGTACGCCGTCGTTGATCTGCACGAACGTATTTGGCCCCGCTTCGAACACGACGCCGTTCTCTTCGCATTCGTAACGGCCGACGCCTTTCAGCAAGATAAATTCTTTCCCGAATACCACGTTCGTGTCGTCGGGATTGTAATTGAGATAAAAACTGTATTCGGGGAAAATTTCGTCAAGCAAAAAAAGCAAATAGTCGATTCCGTTCAATTCCCGTTCGCGGGAGACAAGGATAACGAGATATTTGCGTTTCAGTTCTCTCACTACGATATGGCGAAGCTGCCCCGTCTTCGTCTCTTCGTCGTAGCCGTCAAGCCCGCACGTCTCCATAAATTTCCCGACGGCGGCAATGAGTTTTTGCGACCATTCGGGATGAATGGGACAGACGTCCGTATTCACGATCCGGTGCGAACGCTCCGCATAAAATCCCACGGCGTTTTTCCCCATAGCTCTGCCGATAGGAAGTTGCAATTTATTGCGGTATCCGTATTCTTTGTCGCTCCTTTTACAAAGCGGGACGGAAACGGTAATTCCGCCGATTTTACGAAGCGCATCCTGCACGAGAAGCGTTTTGAATTTGAGCTGCGCCCGATAGCGCATATGCTGCAAGCTGCAACCGCCGCATTGGGTAAACACGGGACAGGCGGGACGCACGCGTTCTTCCGCCGGCGTAAAAATTTCAACCGCTTTCCCGTAAGCGATATTTCCTTTCGCTTTTAAGATCTTTATTTTCGCACGTTCTTCGGGCAGGAGATAGGGCACGAAAATAACGCCCTCCGCCGTACGAACGATCCCCTCTCCGCCCGAACCGAGCGCTTCGCAAACGCCGACGATCGTCTCATTTTTTTGCATCTCCTACCTCCGTATTCTGCGAATGGCAATATCTGCCGAACGTTGACAGTAAAATATCGCAAGATCGTAAAAGACAAAACAGATCGACCCTCCGATAAAGATGACGTAATAGAAAAATTCGTTAATCCAATCGGCAAAAACCAATCCCGCCATCGAAGTGAGCACATAATAAGAAAGCCACATGGCAAAATCGAACCAAACGGTCTTACCAATTAGGCACAAGATTTTCAGCGGCGTCTTATGCACATACCTCTTTTGCAGATAATTGACGATCGGATGAAGCCCGAAAAACACGAAATAAGGGATTATTTTCCAAAGAGCGAGCGGAAGAGCGATCAGCCCCGCCGCAAGATAGCACAGCGACGCGCCCCACACGAAATTTTTGGCAAGCGGAACCATCAGCGCAAAAGCCGCGACAAGGTATCCCGCCGCGAGCAAAAACGGATTGAGCGTGCCGAGCATTAAAAAGGCGGCTGCAAACGCGCAGGCGATCGCCGAAAGCGCGATTTCAAACGATTTCGAAGGCTTTTTCATGAGCGCGCCTTAACGACAGTTACAACAAAGATTGAACAAACAGTTCACGCAAAGGAACGTATAACAAAAACTTGCGCAATTTGCGCACCAATTTCCGCCCATCTGTTCGCCCGAAGAGGCGGGATCGGGATTTATGTTCGGCGCGCCGCCCGTCTGCTCCGCATAATTCGCCCTTGCTTTCAATTTTTCGTAAGCGTCGCGGTATTTGCGATTGCTTCCGTCCATCTGGATTGCGATTTCCAATTGCTTTTTACTTTCGTTCATCCAGTTTTTCTTATAAAAAACAACGGATTGCAGATAGTGCCATTCGGCGCTCCGTTCGTTAAAACCGTCCAGTTTTTTTTGCGCGCCCGAAATATCCCCTTTGCGGATCAGCTCGGCAACCTCGTCAAAGGCGTTGTTTCCCTCCGTGTTTTTGCGCTGTTCTCTGCGTTCGGTCATAATTTCTTCGTAAGCGGCATCCAGCTTTTCGAGCATTCTCGCGGCATTCGTTCCCGCCTCGCCTTCCAGCCAGCGATCCTCGTTATACTTTTTTTTCAGATTTCGATAACTTTCTTTAATTTCTTCGTCCGTAGCGTTCTCGCTTACCTGCAATAATTCGTAACTTTCTTTACTCATAATCCTACCTTTTGTTGATTCATTTTAAATCGACTTGCATTTTCACGCTCTTTTCGCCGCGCATGACGCGCATCGTTTCGTTCGGAAGTCCGCGCAACATGACGTTGTCCGTTAAATCGCGGTTAAACGGAAACGATATCTTCGCTAAATTTTCCCGCAGAGAATAAAACAGCGCGTCGAACAAAAATCCGATCTCTTCTCCGTTTTCTGCAAGTAATTGCTTTTTCGTCTGCGCGCCGTAAGCGCACGCAAAGGGGTTGTACGCGCCCTTTTTTTTGTCTTTATCATAATCGTCGAGCGCATCGATCAGATACACCCATTTGCCGAGTTCGTAAAACAGCCCCCTCGACGCGTCGCTCGCCTTTTCCTTTAAAAAATAATCGGAAAGCGCCCTCATCATATTAGCCGTGGAATCCGCCGCCATTTCGACGGAATCCGTCTTGTTTTTTTCCGTGCTATCCTGTTCGCGCATATAATTTTCGACGATTTTCACGAGTTCGGGATAATTTTTCCGCGCGCGCCGAAACCCCTTTTGAAACCAAAGTCTTTTGCCGCGCCCTTTCCGTTCGTCGCCGATATCGTCCGTCAGTTTATAATAAGCGAGTACGGTATTCAGCGCGCCCAGCTCCCTCGTTAAGTCGTCGACGACGGCGATCGGTCTTTTTTTTATCGTATGTTCGAAACAATTCTGCCGTTCTACCTTGATATCGGCGCCCGTCATGTTGTGCAACAGCACGGAAAGAAACGTTACGTCGTACGTTAAACCGATACGCGCCATCTGCCCGCAGGACGCACCGATCCCCTTGCACAGACCGCAATACATCGCCTTATACAGCATAAAGTCTTTTATGAACAGATTGGGCAAATCGTAACGAACGTATCCGAACATGGTTATTCACCCTGATAGAAGCCGACTTTACGGTAAACTTTACTAAGCGTTTTCCGCGCGATTTTATAGGCGCGTTCCGCTCCCGCCGCCAGCACGCCCGCCAAATATGTTTTATCGTCGAGCAGGCGTTTTTGCTCCGCTTGCACGGGCGCGAGCGCGTCCGCAACCGTTTCGCCGACGGCAAGTTTTAATTCTCCGTAGCCTTTCCCCGCAAACGTCTTTTCCGCGGCGGCGATATCGCAGCCCGCAAACGCCGAATAAATCGTGAGCAAATTAGAAACGCCCGGTTTCTGCTCCGAATAGCGCACTTCGTTATCGCTGTCGGTCACGGCGCGTTTAAATTTCCGTACAATCGTATCCTTATCGTCGGAAAGAAAGACGCTCGCATTGGGATTTTCGTCCGATTTGCTCATCTTTTTAAGCGGATCCTGCAACGACATTACCCTTGCGCCCTGCTTTAAGATATAAGGCTCCGGCACACGGAACGTCTCACCGTAACGGTTGTTAAATCTGATTGCGATATCCCGCGCGATTTCGACGTGCTGTTTCTGATCGGCGCCGACGGGCACGAAGTCCGTCTGATACAGCAAAATATCCGCCGCCATCAGCACGGGATAATCCATCAATCCCATATTGATATTATCCGCGTGTTTCGCCGCTTTATCCTTAAACTGCGTCATGCGCGTCATTTCGCCCACATAGGTTATGGTATTCAGAACCCACGCCAGCTCGGCGTGCTGAGGCACTTGCGACTGCACGTATAAAATACATTTTTCGGGATTAATTCCGCACGCCAAATATAACGCGGCAAGTTCCAGCGTTCTCTTTCTGAGCGCCGCAGGCTCCTGACGAACGGTGATAGCGTGCAGATTCGCCATGGCGAATACGCCCTCGTATTCCCGCTGAAGAGTCACCCAGTTGCGCACCGCGCCCACATAGTTGCCGATCGTCAGATTCCCGCTCGGCTGCACCGCCGAATACATCACCTTTTTATCAACGCTTTCCATGCTTTTCACCCGTGATTTTTTCAAATTCTCTCATTTTGCCTCATTATAACATATCTTTTCGGAAAAATCAACGGGTGAAGGTTATGCTTTGGTGAAAATTCCTTTCACAATCGGTTATCCGTTTATGCGGGAACAAACGTTCCCGCGGAACGGTCGAGGATAAACGTATACGTTCCGCTTGTATTTTTCAGCGTAACGACGTTTCCCTCTATGGAATATACGCCCTCTTCTTCCCCGTTCTCCGTCCGATAAACTCCGGAATAGCCGTACCCGTCGAGAATCAGCGTTCCGCCGTCGTCCGAAGTAAACCTTCCCGCCCAATCTTCACGGTAAATCAGAATTACGCTGATTTGTTTACTGCTGCTGCCGAACGTCGGTCCGCACGCGCCCGTCATGAAACGGAAAGAGGATTCGTCCGAGGCAAAAATCCATTCCTCCGCGCCGCCTCCGTAATACAAGCCCGTTTGCGCATATCCGTCGGCACAAAAACTTGCGCCGCCGAATCCGTCTAGAACGAGAACGAACGTTTCGTCGTAACGCCCCGTCGCGCAGTCATACAAATAATACGACCCTTTCTCTTCTCCCTCCCGCAGAAAACAGCCGTCGTTCAAGCGGAAGAGAAATGTCTCCGTTTCCCCGAAAAAGAGGTAATTTCCCGTATAGCGCGCGCTTTCCCCGTCGTACTCGTAAAAATAAGTTCCCGAATAAGTTTCTCCGTCCAAACTGTAAACGGCGCCGCCCGACAAAAAATCGAGAGTAAGCGTTCCACAAAGCGTATCGTCCACCCTGTTTTCCGACAAAGAGTAACCCGAATAGGTACCCGCGTCGTTCAAAAGATAATAACCGTACCCGTCGATTTTTCCCTCTTCCGCGCCTACGGAAAAGTAGTTGTCGGGATTCAACACGCCCTCCGGTTCCGTGTCGCCCGACAAAAACCGCACGTTTTTTGTACCGTCCGCATTGACCGCCTCGGACACCGCAAGAATTTTACCGCTTTCTCTACCGTTTTCATACGTTTTTGCAAACACCCCGTAAAAATACGCGTCGTCCGCTCCGAGCGTAATCGTTTCCCCCGCAAAACGGCTTGCCGCGCTCTGCTGCCCGTTCGCCCAACCGTAAAAGACGTATCCATCCTCGGAAACGCCTTCCGGCAAGGTAACGCTGCCGCCGTAAAAGCTTTGCACGTCCCACGCCGTACTCCCGCCGACAGGGGAAACAAGCGTAAAATGGATATCTACCCGTTCGCGCATATAGCGCAACCGTATTGCGTTTTCTCCCGCCATCAGCGTCGTCTCCGCAGCGGTAGACTGTTCTTGATCGAAGTAAAAATGATCATACGCCGGAATTTCCGCCGTTACGGTCTCCCCCTCCCAATCATACTCCGTTCGCATTTCTTTTACGTCGAATTGCGTCTTGGAAGAAGCGCTTTGCAACAGAATTTCAATCGTATAGGCGGCCTTATACTTCGCCGTCAGCGTAAGATTCTCCTCCGGCATAACGGCGTCCTCGTCCAACACTTCGCCGTCCGACAGCCAAACGCCGAAAGTCAGTCCCTGCTTTTGCGGAATAATCTCCTGCAAATAATCGCTTAGAAGCGTACCCTTGCGCACATAATAGGAAAAGTTTTCCAAATATCCGCCGTCCGTTTCCAGCGTCAGCACGGGACATTCTTCATACTTTGCGTAATAAGTAACGCTCGTTTCGGGCATGACCGTCGGGATGAGAATACTGTCTCCTTCGCACGATTTATCGAGATACCACCCCAAGAACACATATCCCTCCTTTTCGGGATCCACGGGCGTTTCGACTTCCGACCCCGCCGACATGGAAATCGTTTCGATCTTCGTGCCGCCGAACGTTTCGAAGTTCAAGCTCACCTTGTCGCTGCACGCCGCGGCAAGCAGTACCGTTGCAAACGCAAACAGCACAACCAGAAATAAAGAAACCGTCACCGTTAAAAACGTCTTGCGTAAAAGCTTCATAATTTTCCCTCCTTTTGCGCGGTTTTTTCCAAACCGCGCGCTCAAACTGTAAGCTGTATTTTATCACAGGAGCAATGCGGATATTTAAGTATTGTAGCGAATTTTTGCTTTCTTTGACGCTTCCAAAACCGATAGCAAGGGCGTAAAGCATGATTTCCTTAGGAACGAAACACGAAATTTTCGTGCGTTGCGCTTTCAAGCGATGAAAAAGGCCCTCGAACTGCCCGTTCGAGAGCCTTTCGCGACGTCATTGAGAGTACTATGCAGGATAAATTGTAATTTA
>CAYZTP010000056.1:0-6618 GCA_964481555.1 uncultured Clostridia bacterium
AAACATGGTATAAAACGCCGAAAAGGGACAAACGGATTGTCGCGCGGTACGGCGGGCTTTATTTGACGGTAACGGCGTTGCCGCAAACGGAGATTTCGCTTTGATAGAATGCTTTTAAACCCTTTTCGAGCTCGTAATAATCCGCTTTTGCCAACGTTTCCACCGCAGAGTGCATGGCAAGCTGGGCGAGTCCCAAATCGGCGGAGAGAATGCTTACCTGTCCCAAACTGATTGCGCCGAGCGTGCTTCCGCTGCGCATATTCGAACGGTTGTAAAACGTTTGGTATTTGACGTCCGCGTTTTGGAAGATTTTTTTCACGACGGCGGAGGAGAGCGCGTCCGTCGTATAAGCCCCGTTGGCATGATTTTTGATCACGATACCGCCGCCCATGACGGCGCGGTTGGTGATGTCGCACTTTTCGGGACGGTTTGGGTGAAGAGAGTGCGCGTTATCGAGCGAGATGAAAAAGGAATCCGCAATCGCGCGGGCATAGTCTTCGCCCCGTAAACCGCGGCATTCCGCAATGCGCCGTAAAACCGTTTGTAAAAAGTCTCCGCCCGCGCCCTGACGCGTACGGCTGCCGATTTCTTCGTTGTCGAGGCACGCCGCCACGCAGATGCCGTTTGTGTTTTCGGCGTTTGCGATTGAAGAAATCGAACCGTAAACGCTCGTTAAATTGTCGATACGCGGCGAAGAGATAAATTCGCCGTGAACACCGCTTGTATAGGGCGTTTCGTTTGGTACCGCGAATAGATCGTAAGAAAGCGGATTCCCCAAAAGTTCTTCGAATTCGGTTTTTTCCAAAGAGAGCAAAGGAAGCAAATCAATTTGCAGATCGGGCGAAAATTTTTCGTTGACTTCCCGCTGCATATGCACGGCGAGAGAGGGGATTACGACTTGAAAACCGCTGACGTAGTTTTCCCCGACGAGCGCGCCGTCCCGTTCGCGTATCACGCGACCCGCGAGCTTTAACGGACGGTCGAAAAAAGAATACCAAATGCCGCCGCCGTAGGGTTCGACGTTGAGTTTATAAAAACGTTCCGTCTGCGCGATAGGACGTTCTTTTAATTTGAGACAGGGAGAATCGGTATGGCTGGCGACGATTTTGTAAGCGTTTCCTTTGCCGACGGTAAAAGCGATTAACGCGCTGCCGCCGCGCGTTACAAAATATTTTCCGCCTTCCGCAACAGTCCAGCGCTCTTCTTCTTTCAGCGGGGTAAAACCGTGCCCCTCTAAATATTCGGCGGCGTTTTCCGTCGCCTGATAAGCGGTATAGGAGGTCTTTAAAAAATTGATCAATCCGTTCATAGATGTTCCTCTGCGTTTTTGCATAGTATAAGCCATTTTTCGAAAAAAAGCAAGAATTTGGGAGAGGGCAATTCATATTTTTGTGATATAATGTAAGCATGAAAACGGCAAAAGAAACAGCGGGAAGAAAGCGTCGCATTTATGCAAATACCGCGGCGTTCCTTTCTCGCTGATTGATTTTCTATAAAATCTTCTTAATCGAATGCATCAAGTCAACCGCTTACGCTTGACTTTTCTTTTTTGAAAGTGATATAATGCTTTTATCTATATTTAGGAGGCGTTATGAGTACGCTTTTACTCGATCATCCGGGCATCAATATCTTCGGATTTAAGATTTACGCCTATGCGCTTTGTATCGTTTTCGGCATCCTTGTCGCGACGTTTCTTTCCGCGCTCCTTATGAAGCGGCGCAATATGTCGCCCGATTTTATTTTTACGCTGTTTATCTTCTGCATTCCGGTCGCGCTCATCGGCGCACGGCTATTTTATTGTATTACCGACGGTATGGATATCCGTAATTGGTTCAGTTGGAGCAGTATCCGCGACGGCGGACTTTCCGTGATCGGAGGGGTGATCGGGGGAGTGGGAACGGGACTTGTCGTATGTCTCGTAAAAAAAGTGAATTTCTTCCGCGTGGCGGATTGCGTGGTTATTACGATTTTAGTGGCGCAGGCGATCGGAAGGTGGGGAAATTTCTTTAACGGAGAAGTGTACGGCGGAACGGTTACCAATCCCTCGCTTCAATGGTTTCCGTTTGCCGTTCCGATCGACGGCAGCGGCAACGGGATCGCGGCGTTTTCAAGCGACCGCGTCACTTGGCATTACGCTTTCTTCTTTTACGAAAGTTTGATCAATTTTATCGGTTTCGCGCTTCTGTATTGGGGCGCCTGGCATTGGGACAAAAAACCTAACGGCGTGTTTACGTTTGCCTATTTCGTCTGGTACGGTACGGTGCGTTCGATTATGGAACCTCTTCGCGACAGCAGTTATATTTTAAACGGCAACGGCGTTCCTTGGAGTTTGGTATTTTCCGTTTTGATGATTGTGTTCGGATTGGCGGGAATCGCCGTATTGCTCTATCTTAATTACCGCAAAGAAGGCGCTGTTTTCGGCAGTAAGACGGGCGATCCCTGCGCGATCACCGATTATATCGCCGCCTATAAGGACGAGATCCCTTATTACAGCAAAATCAATATGTTGGGCGCGAATTATCCTCCTAAACCGGAAGAGGAACAAGAGGAACGCTTGTTAGACCGTTGTAAGCGAACGTTTGAAAAAATAAAAAACAAAATACGCGGCGAAACCGATGACGAAGGGCGCAGCGAAGACGGAAAACTTCCAAGTAAGGAAACGGAAGAAACGGAAAACGCCGCCCGCGCCGAAGAGGAAGAGTCCAAAACGAAAGATGCGACGGAAGAGGTGGAGAGGAAAAAATGAGAAATTTAACGCTTTTGACCGACTTGTATCAGCTCACTATGGGACAAGGGTATTTTCGCGAGGGGAGACACGAGCAGGAAGCCGCGTTTGATATCTTTTTCCGTCCAAACAGTCTCATCACCTATTCGGTGGCGGCGGGCATGGAACAGGCGGCGGAATTCCTTGAAAATCTGCATTTCGACGACGAGGATATTTCTTATCTCCGTTCCCTCGGAATCTTTACGGAAGAATTTCTCGAATATTTAAGAGACCTTCGCTTTACGGGCGACGTGATCGCCGTGAAAGAAGGGGAGATTGTCTTTCCCTATGAGCCAATTCTCACGGTGAAAGCGCCCGTCATTCAGGCGCAGCTTGTGGAGACTCCGCTATTAACGTTTGTAAACCATCAAACGCTGATAGCAAGCAAATCGGCGAAGATCTGCGCGGCGGCGGGAGGCGGCGTGATGGAGTTCGGACTGCGCCGCGCGCAAGGCGCGGACGCGGGAATTTACGGCGCGCGCGCCGCGATGATCGGCGGCTGCGTCGGGACGAGCAACGTTTATGCGGGCAAAGAATTCGGCGTACCCGTTTCGGGTACGATGGCGCACAGTTGGGTTATGAATTTTCCGACGGAGCTTGACGCGTTCCGCGCCTATGCGGAGTGTTTTCCTACGGGCTGTCTGCTTCTTGTCGATACTTACGATACGCTCAAAAGCGGCGTTCCCAATGCGATCAAAGTGTTTCAAGAACTGCGCGCAAAGGGATACGAACCGAAAGGGATTCGTCTCGATTCAGGCGATCTCGCTTATCTTTCCAAAGAGGCGCGTAAAATGCTCGACAAAGCGGGATTCGAAAAGACGATCATCTGCGCTTCGGGCGATCTCGACGAAAATTCCATTCGTTCGCTCAAAGAACAGGGGGCGAAGATCGATACTTGGGGCGTTGGAACAAAACTCATCACCAGCGCGGATATGCCCGCGCTTGGCGGCGTTTACAAATTGGCGGCGGTATTCGAAAACGGAAAGGAAATACCCAAAATCAAGCTTTCGGACACGACGGAGAAGATCACAAATCCCGGGCTCAAAGACGTTTACCGTATTTACGACGAGGAAACAGACAAAGCGATCGCCGATCTCATTACCCGTTCGGGGGAAGTGATCGACGAGAGTAAACCGTTGGAAATTTTCCATCCCGTAGAGACCTGGAAACGGATGACGATAGAGCATTTTTATGTGCGCAATATACGCGAAGTCTGGCTGAAAGGAGGAAAACGCGTTATGCCGACCAAACCGCTTTCCGAAATTAACGATTATTTCCGTTCGGAATACGCGCGCTTCTGGGAAGAATACACGCGTCTCGATATGCCGCATATTTATAAAGTGGATCTTTCTTACGAGCTATACAATTTGAAAACCCAAATGGTAAAAAGCATGGGAAAAGGAACGAAGTAATGTTTAAAAAGTATTCGGAAAAACAGGTGCGGGCGCTCGTTGAGCGGCTGCGCGCGGAATATAACGCCATCGTAAAAAACCAGAAAGAGGCGCAGGAAGAGTTGAAAGAGGAAAACCGCGTTCTCCGCGCCCGTCTTTCCGTTCTCGAAGGACAGCGGGGGGAGGTATCCTCCGCTCTTATGCGCGCCGTCGCCGAGGGGGAACGAATTAAAGAAGAAGGAGCCGCAGTCGCCGCAAACGAGCGGAAAGAACTGCTTTTGCTTGCCGAAAAGTGCAGATTGCTGAGCGACAGGCTTTCGCAGAAATACCCCGACGAGGAGGATTGCGCCGATTTTCAGATCTTTACGGACGCTCTGAGAAAACATTTGGGCGAAACGGAAGGAGAGGATTCGGGTTTTCGTATGGAGGATGTACTCAATCCGCAAGAGCCGCTCGATCTCGAAAAACTTTGCCGCGATTTGGGGCTGATGGAGGAAGAGTCATGATTTTTACGTTGGTTTGCGCCGCAATCGCGTTTGCGCTTTTGTTTTTCGATCAAATTACCAAAGCGTGGGCGGCGGCGGAAAACGTAAACCGAACGGTAATATCCCGTTTACTCTATTTTAAATATGTAAAAAACGAAGGCATCGCTTTCAGCCTTTTTTCCGGGAATGCCGCCGCAATGGTTTTTATTACCGTTCTCACCGTCGTTATGATCGCCGCCATCGCCGTTTTATATTTTACCGTATTCAAAAATCATAAACCCGCCCGTGTTGCGCTCGCCGTGGTCGAAGCGGGGGCGGTCGGAAATTTGATCGATAGACTTTTTCTCGGCTATGTGCGCGATTTCATAGACGTTTCGGCTATCGGCTTCGGCGTGTGTAATATCGCCGACTTCTGCGTGACGTTCGGCGCGATCGCTTTGGTTTTCATCATCGTATTTATCGGCAAAAACGCGATTATTCCGCTCAAAAAAGAGTGGCGGGAACAGGCGAAAGCGGAAGCCGAAGCGGAAAAAAACAAACAAGATGAGTGAATTTACGGCGGACGGCGCAGGGCGCGTAGACGTATTTTTAAGCGAAAAATCCGCGCTTACGCGTTCGGCAATCAAAAAGCTTGCGGATGAAGGAAAAGTTTTCGTAAACGGTTCGCCCGTTAAAGCGGGTTATGCGCTGAAAACGGGGGATCGCGTTGAGATGCAGCTTTCCGCACCCAAACCGATTCGGGCAAAGCCCGAAGATATTCCCGTGAACGTTGTGTATGAGGACGGGGATTTCGCCGTAATCGATAAGCCGCAGGGGATGACGGTTCATGCGGGAAACGGCAATGTTACCGGCACGTTGGTAAACGCGTTGCTCTTCCGATTGGATCGTTTAAGCGGAATCAACGGCGAATTGCGCCCCGGTATCGTGCATAGGATCGATAAAGACACGTCGGGGCTTTTGGTTGTAGCCAAAAACGATAAAGCGCACCTCTCGCTTTCCCGTCAGATTGCGGAGAAAACTTGCCGCAGGGAATATCTCGCGCTTGTGGAAGGCGTGCTCAAAGAAGATTCGGGAACGATCGTCACGCAAATCGGGCGTAACCCGGGCAACCGTCTGCAAATGGCCGTTCTCCCTTCTGGTAAGGGACGGCGTGCAGAGACGGATTTTTATGCGGAAGAACGATTCCCGCGCAATACGCTTGTGCGTTTTTCGTTAAAAACGGGCAGAACGCATCAAATCCGCGTACATGCAAAATATATGGGGCATCCCGTTGTGGGCGATAAAACTTACGGCTATCGAAAACAGCGGTTTCCTTTAAACGGTCAGCTTTTGCACGCTTTTCGTTTGGAGCTTACGCATCCTTCTACGGGAGAACGTATGATTTTTACCGCGCCCTTGCCCGATTATTTTGAACGGGTGTTAGAAATTTTAAGGAAAGAGAAGGTATGATTATTCTCGACGAACAATCGATCGCGCGCGCCGTGCGCAGACTCGCTTCCGAGGCGGCGGAAAAGGACGGGACGGACAATCTCGCCCTTGTCGGAATTCGCACCCGCGGCGTGATACTTGCCCGCCGCATGAGAGAAGAGCTTTTACGGCAGGAAGGGAAAGAGATCCCTTTGGGTATTCTCGATATCGCGCTTTATCGCGACGATCTTGCAAGCGGAGCTTGCGACGCGGTGTTCAAAGGCAGCGAAATCGGCTTCGATATCGACGGAAAAAAGATCGTTTTATGCGACGACGTGCTATACACGGGTAGAACGGTACGCGCCGCGCTTGCCGCGCTCTCTTCTATGGGCAGGGCGGAGAGTATTCGTCTTTATTGTTTGATCGACAGGGGACACAGGGAGCTTCCTTTCCGTGCCGACGGCGTGGGGAAGAACGTGCCTACTTCGCGTGAAGAGAGGATTGTCGTCCGTTTTCGGGAGACGGACGGCGAGGATAACGTGTATCTTCTGAAAAAGGGCGAAAAAATATT
>CAYZTP010000057.1:0-6538 GCA_964481555.1 uncultured Clostridia bacterium
CCATGTGCGCTTTTAAATTCAAGTTGGCGAGTTTCATGTTTTTTCTGAATTGGTCGGTGGTGCTGCCCATGCCGTAAACGTCGGATACGGCTTTCACGCTTACGAAGGGAACGCCCGCATACTTGCACACTTCGGCGATTGCGCCTCCCTCCATTTCTCGGATGGAGCATCCGAGGCGGATAAGCAATTCGTGGTCGGCTGCGGAATCGTTAAAGCGGTCGCCCGTACCCAAAGCGCGGCGGGGAAAATCCAATTTTTCGGGCACGCAGAGGGGCAGAAAATTTTCTTCTTCGCCGTCGAGCGTTCCTATTTCTTTTCCGTTGAGCTGTTTGCAGTCGAAATCGTATTGTACCGCTTTGTCGATGACGTAGAGTTCGGCAACTTCCGTGCCGTCGTTCAAACCGCCCGCTACGCCGAAGTTCAAAATTAGATCGGCGCCTTTTATAATCGCGGCGCACGCGCCCGCCGCGGCGTTCACTTTGCCAACGCCGCAAATAACCAGCAGACATTGCTTGCCGAACGCCGCGCCTTTATAAATGACCTTCCCGTAGAGGGAATCCGCCTGTTCCACTTCCATTTGCGAAAGCAACGCCTCCGCTTCGCTTTCCATTGCAATCACGCAACCGATCATATGACTTCTCCTTAATCCAACCGTGACGATATATCGATTATGAACTATTATAACAATCTTTCTGAAAAAATGCAACCTTCTGCATAATTTTTTTCGGATTGGCTATAACAAAGTCAATCAAAAACGGCAAGGAGGATTTATGAACCCGTTTGAATTAAAACCGCAGAAAGCGGACAAGTGTTTTACTTCCTGGAATAAAGTTTTTTTAAAGCCCTACGACAAGAATGCAGTCGATCCCTACACGCGCTTGCGTATCATTTTAATGTCTGGTACCGAATTCGAATCGGTGCGTTATTCCAACGCGTTTACTCGTCATTGCGCGAATAACGACGTGCGCCGCCGCCTCGCCTATATGCGCAGAGGGGAACAGATTCAGCAAAAGCGCGTAGCGGGATTGAAGCCCGCCGACGAAACGATTTTGGAACACACGATCGGATATGAGCAGCTCGCCGTCGATCTTACCGCCAATCTCGCTCTTTCCGAAAAAAATTCCTACGTTAAAAAACAGCTCGATTTCGCGCTGTTGGAAGACTTCGATCATCTGTACCGTTATTCCGATCTGATGGAGCTTGAAAAGGGCGGCGACCCTGCCGTGCTCGTGGGCGATTATACCGAAATCATGCCCGGCCGTCCTACCGTTGCGGAATACCGTCATCCTTACGACGACGTGAATTTTTATATCAACGGCTATTTGAACGATTTGAAAACCAAGCTGAATATCAATATCATCACGGCGGCGGAACAGCAGACGATGAATTTTTATATGAACGTCGCCAATCTTTACGCAACGCCGCTCGGCAGAAAGCTGTATAACGAAATCGCCATGATTGAGGAACAGCACGTCACGGGTTACGGCGGGCTGAAAGACCCGTCGATGAGCTGGTGGGAAGGACTGTTAATGAACGAATATACCGAATGCTATCTCTATTATTCCTGCTACGAGGACGAGACGGACGAACGGATCAAAAAGATTTGGGAGATGCATTTCGGGGAGGAAGTCGCCCATTTGCACGAGGCGGCGGAATTGTTGCAGACCTACGAAGGCAAAGTATGGCAGCAGTGCTTCCCCGAGGGCGGAGAGTTCCCCGAACTCTTGAAATTCCGCTCGCAGAAGGAATATATCCGCGAAATTTTAAAGAGCGTGCGTTTAACTTCCGTCGAAGAGGGGTGGGAGGAGCTGGAACAAGTTCCCGATACCTTCCGTTATTTCGGCTACAATTCTCAGATCAACGGAGATATCGCTACCGTCGGCACGCATTTAGTGATAGACAGGGCGATTAAAGAGCTGAATCAAGATTGGCGATTACAAGACAAGGAGCATCCGATTCGCTGTCTTGCGGACAGAAAAAGGGACAACACCGAGGTCGCGAGGGTAAAAGGAAAGTAAAATGACGCGTTGAAGCAGCCCGCCGTTCTTAAAAAACGGCGGGCTGTAATCACAGACGAATTTACAGGCTTTCGTTCGTTTTCTTTCGGAGAACGCAGAGAAGCGCCGCAATATATCAAGCGGCGACGATTCTTCGCCGTTTAGCAAATAAAAAACCGTGTATAAAAAAGCAAAAAACGTCCGATGAGTGAAATGATATACCCAATGGTTTGACTTTTGCCGAATTCGTGGTATAATGATAGCATATTTTATTTTTCGGACGGAGCTTTTTATGTCATACCGAAAACTTCCCGCAGGCGTTCAAGATATTCTGCCGAGGGAATGCCGCGTATTGAACCATATCAAACGGCGGCTTGCAGATAAATTCGAAACGTGCGGGTTTTCCCCCGTACAATCCGCCGCGCTCGATTATTACGACCACTATGCCGATATTCGTAACGCGATTCCGCAGGAGCGTCTGTTTAAAATGACGGATACGGACGGAAAACTGCTTGTTTTGCGCCCGGACACCACGCTCTCTATTTCGCGGATTGCGGCGACGAAACTCACAGAGGACGCTGCGCGTCTGTACTATTTTTCCGACAAATGGGATTTTCGCAACGCGGGCGAACTGACGAGCCGCGAAGTTTGTCAAGCGGGCGTGGAATGTTTGGGCGAAGAAGGCGCGTTTTCCGACGCGCAGACTATCGCTTTCGCGGTGGAATGTTTAAAAGAGGCGGGTTTGGATGATTTTATCATCGATATCGGACACGTCGGCTATTTTAAAGGCGTGTTGCAGGCTTGCGGACTTCGCGGGGAGGAAGCGGAGCAGCTCCGCGCCTATGTGAACGCGAAGGACGAATTGAACGTAGAGCGTTTGCTCAAAAGCGCGGTAAAAAACGGAGGCAACCGCAACGCCGTTTCGGCGCTGCCCGCATTGTTCGGCGGTGCGGAAGTGCTTGACAAAGCGGAAAGTTTAACCGAAAACGCGCAGGCTCGCTCCGCCGTGGCTCATTTAAAAGAAGTAAACGCGCTTCTCGTGAAAATGGGTTACGAAAAATTTATTTATTACGATTTGGGAACGGTGAAACGGCTTTCCTACTATTCGGGAATCGTTTTTTCGGGGTTGGTAAAGGAATTGGGCGCTCCCGTTTTGAGCGGAGGAAGATACGACGAACTTGCCGACGATTTCGGCAAACATATTCCGGCGGTTGGATTTGCGATGGGATTGAAGCGCATTATGGTTGCGTTGGAACGGAAAGGGGATATTCCCGAAGAGATTCCTCCCGTTCTCGTCGCGTGTGAAGAAGGATGCGAAGCGGAAGCATATCGGCTTTTTCGGGAGCTGACGGGCAAAGGAGAAAAAACCAGACTTTGCGCTTGCCGGGGGCGGCAGGCGGCGTTGCAGACGAAATCGGACGCGGTTTTGTATTTTGTCGGAAAGAACGGGGTGGAAAAGATATGTTGAATTTCGCGTTGAGCAAAGGAAGATTGGCAAAGGAGAGCGCGGCTCTTTTGCGAAAGTGCGGCGTGGATACCGACGTGCTGGAAGAGGACACGCGCAATTTGGTGTTAAAAAGCGGAGACGGCGCATACGGTTTTTTTCTCGTAAAGCCTTCGGACGTACCCGTATACGTGGAAGCGGGAGTCGCGGATCTCGGGATTGTTGGCAAAGATACGCTGCTTGAAGCCGATCGGGAATTGTACGAGATGCTTGATTTAAGAATCGGGGAATGCAGCCTATGTATAGCGGGTTATCCTTCGCGGCAAGGAGCGCTCACCAATCCTCATCTCAGGGTAGCTACGAAATATGTGAAAACGGCGAAACGGTTGTTCGAAGGACGTGGAGAGGACGTTGAGATCATTCCGTTGCACGGTTCCATCGAGCTTGCGCCCGTTACGGGGCTTGCCGACGTGATTTTCGACGTCGTGCAAACAGGTTCCACCCTAAAAGCCAACGGACTCGTCGTACTCGAAGAAATTTATACGGGGATTACGGCGCGGCTTGTTGTAAATAAAGTGAGTTTAAAATTGAAATCGGAAGTGATTCTTCCCCTAATCGAACAGTTGAAGGAGGTTGTATCGTGAAAATATATTCGGCGCAAAATTGTGCGGAACTGCTTGCCCGCCCCTTTTCGGAGCGAACGGAAGAGCTTGCCGTCGTAAGGCGTATTCTTGCCGACGTACGCGCGAGAGGAGACGAGGCGGTGTTCGAATACGAGGCGAAATACGACGCCTCTCAAATCACTCCCCAAACGTTCCGCGTGAGCGAGAGAGAATTTGAAGAGGCATACGAACAAGTATCGCCCGAATTGCTGCTTTCTCTGCGCAAAGCGATCAAAAATATTTATACATATCATAAACGCAGCGGCAGAAAGGACAATATCGTTACGGAAAACGGCAGAACGACGGGCTACGTCGTGCGCCCCGTATCTTCGGCGGGTATTTACGTTCCCGCGGGTACGGCGCCCCTGTTTTCTTCCATGATGATGGGCGTTCTGCCCGCGAAAGCGGCGGGCGTAGAGCGCGTTGTCGTTACCACTCCCGCAAAAAACGGAAAAATTCTTCCGATTATGCTGGTGGCGGCAAAAGAATGCGGCGCGGACGAAGTGTATAAGGCGGGAGGCGCGCAGGCGATTGCCGCGCTCGCTTACGGAACGGAAAGCATGAAAAAGGTGGACGTCGTTGCAGGCCCGGGCAATATTTATGTGACGCTTGCCAAAAAAGAGGTGTACGGACAGGTAGGCGTCGATATGCTGGCGGGACCGAGCGATATTTTGGTCATTGCAGACAAATACGCCGATCCAGATTGGGTGGCGGCGGACGCGCTTTCCCAAGCGGAACACGATCCGCTTTCCCGCGCCATCGTGATAACGGACGATGCGTCTTTTGCAGAGCGGGTCGCGGCGAAGACGGAGGAGCGTTTGAACGTTTTACCGCGCAAAGAGATTGCCGGGCGTTCGATTACGGATAACGGCGGAATTATCGTATGCGGCGATTTGGAGGAGGCTTGCGCGCTTGCAAACGAAGCCGCGCCCGAACATTTGGAACTTTACACCGCGGAACCCGAAAAACTGCTGCCGCTCATCCGCAATGCGGGCGCGGTGTTTATGGGAGCTTACACGCCGGAACCTGTGGGAGATTATTTTGCGGGAACCGATCATATACTGCCCACGGGCGGAAGCGCGAGGTTTTTTCAAGTTTTAAACGAAGACGTATTTACACGCAAAATGAGCGTGATCAGTTATACGCGGCAGGCTTTAAAAGAGGATAGCGCGGATATCGTTCGGCTTGCCAGAAACGAATCGTTGGAAGCGCACGCCCGCGCGGTGCTTGCAAGAACGGAGGAAAAATAAATGAGAACGGCGGAAATTAAACGAAAGACCAAAGAGACGGAGATTGCGCTCTCTCTTAATTTGGACGGAGAGGGAGAAGCGGTAATCGACAGCGGAGTCGGGTTTTTTAACCATATGCTGGAACTTTTTACCGTACATTCCAATATGGATCTTAGCCTTACCTGTAAAGGAGACACCGAGGTGGACTTTCATCATTCGGTTGAAGACGTAGGAATTACGCTCGGCGATTGCGTAAAAACGGCGCTCGGCGATAAAAAGGGGATTGCAAGATTCGCCCAAAGATTGGTACCGATGGATGAATGCGCAGCGCTGGTTGCCGTCGATTTCAGCGGGAGACCGTATCTTGCGTTCGACGAATCGCTTACGGGCAAGGTCGGCGAATTCGATATGGAGCTTGTCGAAGAGTTTCTGCGTGCGTTTTCCACGCACGCGGGGCTGAATCTTTATGTAAAATTGCTGCGAAAAGGGAACAAACATCACGAAGCGGAGTCGATTTTCAAAGCGCTTGCCCTTTGCGTGCGCGACGCGGTGAAAATCGTTTCCGACCGCGTGCCTTCTTCGAAAGGAATGCTTGAATGATCGGAATCGTCGATTACGGAATGGGGAATTTGCGTTCCGTGCAAAAGGCAATGGAATATCTCGGAGAAAAAGCCGTCGTCGGCGACGATCTTGCCGTTTTGGACGGCTGTTCCCGCTTGATTTTACCGGGAGTCGGCTCTTTCGGCGAGGGGATTCGCGAACTCGGCCGCCGCGGGTTTATCGGATATATCGAACGCCGCGCCGAAGATACTCCCGTTTTGGGTATCTGCCTCGGAATGCAATTTTTGCTTGAAAAATCGTATGAGGACGGAGAAAACGACGGACTTGGATTTTGCCGCGGCGAAGCGGTTAAATTTACCCGCGGAAAAGTACCGCAGATTGGTTGGAACGCCGTGTTCAATCTGCGTTCTCCGCTTTTTCAGGGGATTCCGGAAAACAGTCGGTTTTACTTTGTACACAGCTATTATGCCCGTACCGAAGAGGAATTTTCGATCGCGACTTGCAACTACTATGAAGATTATGCGGCGGCGGTTTGGAACGGAAAAAATGTGTACGGCGTCCAGTTTCATCCCGAGAAGAGCGGCGATACAGGCTTGGAATTGTTAAAGAATTTTGTAAGACTGTAAATTAAGATGAAGCAACTAA
>CAYZTP010000058.1:0-6503 GCA_964481555.1 uncultured Clostridia bacterium
CGGCGTAACGTTTTGCCATTGTCACGGTGACGAGAAACTCCGCCGTTCAACTTTCAACATACATCTAAAAAACAGTCGTTTCGCATAGGACAAATTGTTCCATTCATATAATAAAGAGAGGTGGAACTATGTTGGAATTGCTCTATGCCGTCCTCGGGCGGCTGTTTTTTTTCACGGGCGCAATCGAAAACGGCGGCTCTTATCCGAAACCGCTTTCTCCGCAAGACGAAGAAAAATATTTAAAACTTGCCAAAGAAGGCGACCGTCACGCCAAAGATATGCTTGTAAAGCACAATATGCGTTTGGTTGCGCATATCGTTAAAAAATACCACGGCGCGGCGGAAACGGACGATATGATCTCGGTGGGGAGCATCGGATTAATTAAGGCGATTAATACCTATGAGACGGGGCACGGTACCCGTCTTGCGACTTATACCGCGCGTTGCATCGAAAACGAAATATTAATGCTCATTCGTTCGCAAAAAAAACATAAGTGCAACGTCTCGCTTTCCGATCCCGTGGGAACGGATAAAGACGGAAACGAACTTACGCTGATGGATCTGCTCTTTGAAAAAGAAGATAAAGTTTTTGCAGGCGTGGAACAAGCGGTCATGCAGGAAAAATTTCTCTCTTCCATTAAAAACTTGCTTTCGGATAGAGAGACTCTCGTAATATGTCTTCGTTACGCATTAACGGGCGGCGCGCCGTTAGCCCAACGCGAGGTGGCGCAAAAGCTGAAAATTTCCCGTTCTTACGTCTCCCGAATCGAAAAGCGCGCTTTGGAAAAACTGAGAAGCGGTTTAAAGCGCGAGGAATTTTTAAGCGAATAAGCTAAGAAAATCTATACGAATCAAATTTAAAAAATCATGCTAAAATCGCTTGATGATTGTCGATAAAGCGGTTTTCATAGCGGAAAACGACGAACGGAAAGAAGCGTATTGCGGGAACAGAGCGTAGAACGGCAAAACGGGCGGCTCTTGACAAACGGGATAAGCCGTGCTATAATGCATTCGAAAAATAAAACAGGAGCGGGAAAATGGTAAAAATTACTCTGAAAATAGACGGGATGAAGTGCGGTATGTGTGAGGCTCACGTCAACGACGTGGTGCGCAAAAGCGCAACCGTGAAAAAAGTGAAATCCTCTCACGCCAAAAATCAATCGGTTATCCTTGCGGAAGACGAAAGCGATTTGGAAACGATTCGGGAGGGGATCGAGGCGCAGGGGTACCGCGTGTTATCCGCCGAATGCGAACCGTACGTGAAAAAAGGATTATTCGGGTTTTGATTCGAGATTTTCATCGGATTTGAAACGATTTTCATTGCGATAAGACGAAATTATCGGGATACGAAAAAGGACGAATCGGAAAGCCGTCGCCGTCGGGGATGCGGCGGCGATTTTATGTATGAATTAGGGAGCGTTGATGCGAACGGGAATCGGCGTTTTTATTTTGCGTTCTCACTCCTTCGTCCGTAAGCCTATCTGTATTGGCATAAAAGCGTGCGAATAGAAGAAATATACGCCGTTTACGGTTAAAACTTCAAAAAACTTTATTCCGCCCGCAAAAGCCGCGAAAAAAATCGATTAAAAACGGGATTTGTTCCGCAATCTGTCACCGCGAAGATGATTGCTTCGAAAAGCTTCCTTTCACAAAAAAACACTTTACAAAAATATCTTGTTTTATTATAATATAGAACATGATTGAATTGGCGGAGAAATGGAAAGATTACTCGGTGATCGCAACGGGCGACGGCTATAAGCTGGAACGTTGGGGAGAAATCGTACTCCTTCGTCCCGATCCGCAGGTGATTTGGGGCGCGCAGCGCGATTTGTTTTCGGCGGATTACCATGCCGTGTACCGCAGAAGCGAAAAGGGCGGCGGCGCGTGGCAATACCGAAAGCCCGTACCCGAAAGTTGGAATATTTCTTACCGCGAACTTACTTTCCGCGTCAAGCCTATGGGATTTAAACATACGGGGCTGTTTCCGGAGCAAGCCGTTCATTGGGACAAAACTTCCCATCTTATTCAAAACGCGGGGCGCAAAATCAAGGTTCTTAACCTATTCGCTTACACGGGCGGCGCGACGGTCGCAATGGCAAAGGCGGGCGCGGAAGTCACGCACGTAGACGCGGCGAAGGGCATGGTGGAGCGCGCGGGCGAAAATGCGCGGCTTTCGGGCGTTTTCGGCGGGATTCGGTATATTGTAGACGATTGTACAAAATTCGTTCGGCGGGAAATCAAAAGAGGCAACCGTTACGACGCGATCGTAATGGATCCGCCCTCTTACGGGCGCGGTCCTTCGGGGGAAATGTGGAAGATCGAAAGCGAGCTGTATTCTCTCGTGCGGCTTTGTTCGCAGGCGCTTACGGATCGGCCGCTCTTTTTTCTGATCAATAGTTATACGACGGGCTTACAGCCGACGGTGCTTTCCAATATTTTAACGCTGTGTTTAGACGGAAAAAAAAGCGTGACGTCTTACGAAGTGGGACTGCCCACCGAAGAAGGAATTCCGCTCCCTTGCGGCGCGGGAGGAATGGTGATTTATGAGTGAATTGCAAGACGGCGAAATCGTTGTTCTGTACGAGGACAATCACGTTATCGTGGTTTTAAAACCGCAGAATCTCGCTTCCTGTCCCGACGAGACGGGAGACGAAAATATGCTCGATCTCGTAAAGGATTACGTGAAACGCAAATACAATAAGCCGGGGAACGTATTTATCGGGCCGGTGCATCGTCTCGACCGTCCTACGGGGGGCGTGATGGTGTTTGCGCGTACAAGCAAGGCGGCGGCAAGACTGACGGAGCAAATGCAGACGGGCGATTTCGAAAAAAAATATCTCGCCGTACTCATCGGTTCCCCCAATGCGGAGAGCGGTACGCTCACGCATTATCTGAAAAAGAATACCGTCAACAATATGGTTTATCTCTGTCCGCAGGGAACGGACGGCGCGAAGCTTGCGTCGCTCGATTACAGAATCATGGCGAAAACCGAAACGCTCGCGCTTGCGGAAATCAAGCTGCACACGGGAAGAAGCCATCAGATCCGCGTGCAGATGGCGGGCATTTCCCATCCCGTGTTCGGCGATATGCGCTACGGCGGCGAACGGGCGCAAAAGGGCAAGCTTGCGTTGTGGGCGTACTCGCTCTCGTTCACCCATCCGGTTACGCACGAGCGGATGCGTTTTGTTTGCGAACCTCCGAAAAAGGAGACGCCGTGGAACAAATTCGATCTTTCGGCGGTTCTCAGAATCGGTTAAAACCTCTGGAAAGTTTTATGAAATTTCGATTTTCTTTCAAACAAGGGGCATTACCGCTTGACGGAAGGGGAATTTTTGTGTAAAATGATAAAGATAGTGGGCGAATTGTTAGCCCTGATGGAGCAATATATACATGATCGAGACTAAAACCCGTTTTAAGACAATTCTTGCGCTAACCGTTCTTTTTGCGCTTATTTTAAGTTTGGCAATCGGTACGCTTTCTCCTTATAAGAAAGCTTCCGCGGATACCTATTCTCCCTCTGCGATCTTTTCGTCGGGTACGGGCGGCAGCGTCGGCGCTTCGGAAAAAGACGGGGAAGACAAATCCTATGTGCAATTTACTTTGAACGAGGGAGGCGCGGTTTATTTCCGCCGCGATCTCGCGCTCAAATGGTACGAAGCTTCTGCCGAAGAGGACGATACGGAAAACGAAGAGAGCGCGCTTGCCAACGCGGGCGTGCTGAGATATCTCACGATGGAATTCTCTTTTTCCGAATTGAATTTCAACAAATTTTCGCTCGTATTCCAAAGCGCGGAAGAAAATATCAGCAAAGATGGTACTTCGACGAACTCCGTTATTTTTAAGAACAACGAGGGGGCTGTGAGCGTTGCCGTACAGGACGCTTCCGAACAGGATAACGACGAATGGGACGAAGAAGGCGTCGAAGTGAACGTAAGCGAGGGAGTCGTATTTGCGCTTAGCGAAATCGAATCGGACGGCGAGGAGTGCGAGATCGGCGAGTTCGCCGTATATGTCAACGGCGTCTATGCGGGCGATATCACCAACGTGGGCGGCTATTATCTTGAATATCTCTCCACGGCTTCCGATACGCCGCGCGTTCCCGTGGCGTTTGTCGCGGACGAGCTTGCGGAAGGAGCGACCTCCCAACTCGTTTATATGAAAGAGATCAACAACCAAACTTTCGATCTCGACGAGAACGGCAAGGTTGAAGACAATGCCGCACCCGTACTTGTGCTGAACGAGAAAGTTTACGCTTACACCCTCGGCAAGGCATGGAGTCTTACCTATGCGACGGTGGACGTTTGCGATACTTCGGTTACCGTCAGCAGATATTATTATATGCTTACCCAAGACGGGGACGGCAATTATAAAAAAGCGGAGGACGAAGATTATAAAACTCTTACGACTTCCACCTATTTCCTTCCCGCGAGCGATACGGACGAAAAAGAAGAACAATACGTTTCTATTCGATTCCAGCTTACCGACGATTCCGGAATCAAAGACGACGGAGACGGTTATATCTATCTTACTTGGTATGCGGCGGACAATGCGGTCGTTACGCTTGGGGAAGAGGAAGAGACGTTCGATTACATTCTTGTCAACCGCAACGAGGTAGGTCCTTATTATATTGGAATCGAAGCGGACGATGAGACAAAACAGAACGTAGTTTCCGAGCAAGCTTTGGAAGCGGAAGCGGCTTATCAAGAGGCGGTAACGGAAGCGGCGGAAGGACTAAGCGCTGGCGACGGAGCGTATTTTTATCTGCCTTCCCTGCGCGCTCTCATCGGAAGCGATTACGCCGATTACCGTAATCTGACGTTCACGGTCTATTATTATAAGCAAAGTCAAGCCTCCGGCGCGTCCGCGTCGTCGGCGACTTCGCTCAAATACAACACGTTGAAATTTGAAATCGATGAAATTGGCAGATATCGCTTTTGCGTGCTTGCGACGGACGCGTCGAGCAACGCGATGCGGTATTATTCGGACGGGGAGCTTGTCACTCTCTCGTCAAGCAATATTTGGGATATAGACGAAATTCCGAAATTCAGTTTCGAAGTGTCTTACACTGCGGCGAAGATCGAAGATCCGGGCGAACAAAATCTCGGCTATCGCGACAGCAGTTATTCGATCGATTCGTTCGATATTGTGGCGCTTTCCGGTTACGAAACGGAGTATAAGCTGTACTATCTCGACGAAAACGCTATGTTGGAAGACGGCGTTCAAGCGCCCTTTACTTCCTATTCCGATCTTGTGGAAAATATTGCCAAATATATCGATGTTTTGTCGCCTTATCTTGTAGAGATCAACGAATTTAACAGCGACGTGAGCGAAGACGACGACGCTTGGAGCAGAACGGATAACGATTATTATTGGTATCCCGATTCTCTTACGTTCACGCCCGTAAAGGTGGGCTACTATGTGGTTGAGCTTACGGTTTCCGAAGTGGTGAATCTCGGCAGTACCGTAAACGGATATCAAGTGATCGACGTGCGCAACCCTGTCGATAGCCCCGTCGACTCCACGTATTGGTTGGAGAACAATATCGCTTCCGTCGTGCTGTTCTCTATCTCCGCGGTGCTCGCAATCGTCATCGTAATTCTCTTCGTGGTCAAGCCTTCGGATACCACGGTGGACGAAGTCGACCTTGCGAAGCTGAAAAAATCCAAAAACAGAAAGAAAGCCGTCATGAAAAACATTCAAAAGAAAGATTCGTCGGACGGTGACGATACGACGAAAGAATAAAATGTCGCAAAAACCGAAAATCCGTGCGCGGAAGCGCACGGATTTTTTACGTTGTGTTGAATGGGGCGTATCCGATTGCAAATACTGTATTCGTAATGCTTCAATGATAATTTTCATATAAATTTTACAGCCGCATGACAAGTTCGTGCGGAAAATTGTACGACGCGGCGTTATCATGAAGGCACAAACAGAATAAGGCGAAAGAAAATGAAAAAGAAACTTGCGGCGAGTCGGTTGCCGATCAAGCGGGGATGCTTTTAATGATTGCAAGATATCTTGAAAAAATCGGAGATTATGCCGTAAACATGAGCGAATGGGCGAAATATTTCTCCACGGGCGTTCATAAAGAACTTCAATCAATTCTGTAAAAAAGGCTATGGATAACTTTTTTTTAACAAATTTGCGCGAAATGAGTGACAAACCCACCGCATTCTTGCTATAATATAATCGTCCCAAAACAAGTTAGGGGTTTATACGCAAGATTTATGGATGTCATGGATTATATCGAGATCGTCATGATTGTTCTCGGCGGTATGGGGACGTTCCTTATCGGAATGCGACTTCTCTCCGAGAATTTGACGAGACTTGCCCACACGCGTTTGAAAAGTATGCTCAACAAAACGTCGAAAAGCCGCATGGCGGGCGTGGGAATCGGCGCAGTCGTTACCGTTATCGGACAGAGTTCCGCTTTTACAACCGTCATGGTTGTGGGTCTCGTGAACGCGGGAATCATGACGTTGTTTCAAGCCACCTCCATTATCA
>CAYZTP010000059.1:0-6184 GCA_964481555.1 uncultured Clostridia bacterium
TAAAGTCGCGCGAGGAAATTCTTAGGATATTATCCTTATATATTCTTCCAAAGAAGAGATTTCACTCTCAATACGACGGGTAAAATATGCGGAAAGCAATTTTAACGCGCGCCGCTCCCCGTCCGCGCCGCACGACGCTCCGCCGCCCTGCGCATACCTCACCGTGAGATACGTTACCGCGCTCGCAGGAACGCCCCGCATGCACGAATCACACAAAAACCTGCCGTTTTCCATCTCAAAACGCATACGAGGAAGCTCCGCCGCGGCTTCGCCCTTGAAACCGCCGACGGCGGACGGAAGCAGCGGCTTGCGGCACAGAGGACAGTCCGTATCCGCACAGACGCGCCAGCCCGCCAGCTCCAACGCCTTTAAAAGAAACTTTATCAACGGGAAAGAGGCGTCGCCCATGCACATCTCTTTCAGCGCGGAAACTGCCGCCAAAAAAAGCTCGCCGTTTATCATTCCCTCGTACAAAAGTTTATCGCAGACTTCGCATACCGACGTCGCCGCATAGAAGGATTCCACCCTCTCGCGCAAAGCATAGAAGCCGTCGTATAAGCTCGCCGAGACGACGACGCGCCGATTCGCGCGCTCCGCAAGCACGTATTCGGCAAAACAAAAAGGCTGCGCCGCAAATTTGAGCTTCGCGCCCGCCTTTTTTACCCCCTTGAAACAAACGCCCGTCTTTCCGCGATCCGCGCAGAACAACGTCGCCATTTTGTCGTTCTCGCCGTAATCGGTTGTCCGCAGCAAAAGCGCGTCCGTCTTGTATTCCATCGATACATTCCTTCGTTTTCCTATGATTCCGCAACCGCGGCAACCGCGACGCGCCCGTTATTCGAGCCGCTTATTCGAGCCGTTTGTATAACATATAATAACTGAGTTCGCCCGTCTCTTCGAACAGCCGCCAGACGAGTTCGCGCGCGCCGTTTTCCTCTTTCTTCATAAGCCCTCCGAACACAGTATGCGGAAAGCCGTAAAAGGTTATGCGCTATTCCTCTTCTGTATAGCCGAGTTCGCGCAAAAGCCCCTCTTTGTCGCGCCAATCTTCGCGCACTTTCACGTAAACGGTTAAATAAACTTTCGCCCCGAGAAACTTTTCCATATCCTGCCGCGCGAACGCCGCGACTTCTTTGAGCGCTTTCCCCTGCTTGCCGATGAGAATGGCTTTATGCCCCTTCTTTTCGCAGACGATATCGAGATTGATTTCGTAAACGCCGTTTTCGCCGCGGCGGAACGTATTGACCGCGATCGCCGCGCCGTGCGGAATCTCTTGCCGATATTTCAAAAGGATTTTTTCGCGCATGATTTCGGATATCATGAATTTTTCGCTCTTATCCGAAACGATCTCCTGCTGAAAAACCTTCTCCCCCTCCGGCAAAAGCGCGCAGATTGCGTCCTCCAATTTTTTTAAGTTCTGTCCCTTACGGGCGGAAACGGGGTAGATATCCGCGGAGATTCCCGCGTCGTACAGTTTTTTTACGTCCTCGGGAATCCGCTCTTTGGGCATAATATCGATTTTCGTATAGGCGACGAGGAAGGGAACGCCGAGCGCGAGATATTTTTTCATCAGTTCGGTATCGCTCTCCGAAACGCCCGCGTGCCCGTCGTGCACGTATAAAATCACGTCTACGCCGTCCGCAGTCTTTTCCGCGGTATGCGTCATCAAGTCCGTAAGCGCGTTATGGCGGCGGTAAAACCCCGGCGTATCGGCAAATACGATTTGCCTGTCCTCCCGCGTAAGAATCCCCAAAATACGATTGCGCGTCGTTTGGGGTTTGGGCGAGACGATGGAAACTTTCTCCCCCACCAAAACGTTTACCAGCGTGCTTTTGCCCGCGTTTGCCTTGCCGATCACCGCAACGTATCCGCTTCTCATATATCCCTCGTCAATCCTAATTTCCGCATAACGGTTTCTTCTTTTTCACGCATTTCGCGCTTTTCTTCCTCCGTTTCGTGATCGTAGCCCAAACAATGCAGCACGCCGTGTACGGTAAGATAAAAGAGTTCGCGCTCGTAGGAATGCCCGTACTCTTTCGCCTGTTCGCGCGCGCGTTTTTCGCAAACGACTACGCTGCCCAAATACAGCCGTCCCTCCTCGTCGATCTCCTCTTTGTGTTCTTTCGAAAGAATGGCTTTCCCTTTTATCGCTTCCATAGAGGGAAAACTCAGCACGTCCGTCGCGCGGTCGACGCCCCGATAAGCGGCGTTGAGCGATTTGATTTCGTCTTCGTCCGCCAAAATCAATTCGAATACAAGCGGCGCGTCGCTTTCGGCAAGATCTTCGAGCGCCGCGCACAACGTTTGCGCGCCTTCTATATCGGCGTCGGCATAAAATTTACTCATCTTCGCTCTCCGTGTCAAATTCCTCTTTTACCGCTTGACGCGCCCTGTTAAAGCGGATTTCGGGATATTTCACCCGGTGATGATGAACGCCGGAAAGCGCCTCCACAAGCGTTTGTTTGATGGTGGAAAGTTCGCGCATGGTGATATCGCAATCGGCAAACTGATCGAGATCCATCCGCTCTTCGATAATCGACCGCACGATACGCTCCACGTTTTCGGGAGAACGGTCGCGAAGAGCGCGGGAAGCCGCCTCAGAAGCGTCCGCAATCATGATAATCGCGGCGATCTTCGTATGCGGAGTAGGTCCGGGATAGGAATAATCTTTTACGTTCGCGTCGCCGCCCGAAAGACGGTTCGCTTTATCGAAAAAGTATTTAATGGGCAGCGTGCCGTGGTGTTCGCGCGCGATATCGGCGATTTCCGCAGGCAAATGCGCCGCAATCAGCAAATCGTAACCGTCTTTCGCGTGGGAACGAATGATATCGGCGGAAAGTTCGGGCGTAAGCTCGTCGTGGATATTGTACCCCGATTGATTCTCCGTAAAGCATTCGGGCTGTTTCAGTTTTCCCACGTCGTGGTAATACGCCGCCGCACGCGCAAGTTCGGCGTTCTCCCCGACGGCGATCGAACATGTTTCGGCAAGCTGCGCAACGATCAGCGAATGATTGAACGTTCCCGGCGCTTCCTCCCGAAGCCGCTTTAAAAGCGGAACGCTCGTACTGGTAAGTTCCCGCAAACGGAAAACGGTAAGACGGTTGAAAACCGTTTCGAAAAACGGCAGCAGGGCAAGCGCCAGCACGGAGGAGATAACACAGCCTAAAATCCCGTATCCCGCCGAAGCGATATAAGGGATCCAGTTTTTTGCCTGAAACTCCGTAAGATTCAGCAGCAATATGACGGCCATGGCGGGAACGGAAAGAAAAATCCCCCGCAACACAAGACCGCCGCGCGTTTTTACGTTCGCCGCAACGAATACCGCCAGCGTTCCGCACACAAAACCGAGCATGATCGAAAGATACGCTTCGCTCGTCGCGCCCGCCGCCGCGAAATTATTGGTGTAAGTATCGATAACAAACATCAAAAGCGAAAAAATAAAGTTAAGCATCACGGCTTGTCTGCGTCCGAATAAAAACACGCATATCAACGCAAGCAGCGACATGGGACGAGCGTATATGCTGATATACCTTCCGCAAAAATAGCAGACAAGCACGCAAAGCACCATAATCGAAAAGATAAGAAAAACATTCCGCGCTTTTGCAAAAAAATACCTATCCTCGAAATAGTAATAATAATAGATAATGCAAAGCAAAAACAGAACGCCTATGCACAGCGACAAAAAGCTCGAATACTGTTCGGAAAAATAGAGCCGCCAATTCTCCGGATCGTTGCAGACGATCATGATAAACGCGCAAAGTATCATCGCGATATAGCATCCGAAAAACACCAACGCGCTCCTTATCAGCCGTAACGTTGAAATCTGTTGCATCTTTTTTGTCATCTATTTTCTCCTTTGCCCCTTTTCAAAGCGTCCTTTTCATATGCGCGTACGATTCGCATCACCAGCGGGTGACGAACCACGTCCTTTTCCGTTAACGTGCACACCGCTATATCCTCGACGTTCTTTAAAATCGTAATCGCTTGTTCTAAACCGCTCTTCTTGCCTGCGGGAAGATCCGTCTGCGTCAAGTCGCCCGTAACGACCATCTTGCTTCCCTCTCCCAAACGGGTCAAAAACATCTTCATTTGTTCGCGCGTGGCGTTCTGCGCTTCGTCTAAGATCACGAACGCGTTGGAAAGCGTTCTGCCGCGCATATAGGCGAGCGGGGCGACTTCAATCGCACCCTTTTCGATGAGTTTGGTATATGTTTCAAGACCGAACATTTCCTGCAACGCGTCGTACAGCGGACGGAGATAAGGGTCGACCTTGGTTTGTAAATCGCCCGGAAGAAATCCGAGTTTTTCTCCCGCCTCCACCGCGGGACGAGTGAGAATGATTTTTTCCGTCTGTTTGCCCTTATACGACGCCGCCGCAAGACAAACGGCAAGATAGGTTTTCCCCGTGCCGGCAGGTCCGACGCCGAACGTCACCGTATGACGTTTGATTGCGGAAACGTATTCTTTTTGTCCCGCCGTTTTACATTTCACGGATTTTCCTTTGTGCGTGACCGCGACGACGCCGTTCATGATCCCGACGATATCGGCAGCGCGTCCTTCCCGCGCAAGTTCGATGCAGTATAGGAGATTGCCCTTTTCGATATTTTCCCCCGCTTCGACAATGGAAAGCAGACTGCGGATCACCTCCGCGCCGATCCGCGCTTGATTCTCCTCGCCTTCCAGTTTTATCTTCGTGCCGTCGATATGCGCGAATAAATTCAATTCGCGCGCAATCGAAGTCAAATTTTCGTCGAATACGCCGAGTACTTTTTGCAGCTTGTCCAAACCGCCCGTTTCCACCGTAACCGTACTGTTCAAAATTTCTCCCGTCCTTCGTTTAAACAAAGTCTCCTATTCGAAATTGACGCTTGCCCCGGCATACGCCGTTCCCGTCACCAGCCAACCGTTTGGAATCCGTTCCGCGTTAAAATCCGTTATCTCGCCGTAATCGAGCAACGCTTGCGCCTTTGCTTCCCGCAAGTTTCCCTCGTACTCTTTATAAACGGAAAAACTGATTTTTACACGCGCGATCACAATCACCTCGCGCAGCTCTTCGCCGTAAACCGCGCGGCTTTCCACAACGGGATCCCCTTCCGAAACCTCGTCCCCCACCGCAACGCAAGCCGTACCTCGCACAACGACAAGCTCTTCCACTTTCCCTGCGGCGGGCGCATACAAAGAACGGACGGATAACGCGGCATTTTCATCGCTCACCTGTACGTCAACCGTCAAAATCCCGCCGGAAGAGCGGAACGAGCAAAAGCTAACGCGCGGGAGCGAGAGAATTTGCGCCGTGCATTGCGCCGTCTCCCGCGGGAGCGCGCCGAATCGTTCAATCCCGTTATCGGAAAGGATGGAAAGCACCTCGGCCTCGTAATAAGCGCCGCTGCCCGTCACGCTGATTTGCAACACGCGCGTCTGCGCGATTACGACGGCTAACGCAAACAAAGCCGCGCCCGTGAACAATCCGACCGAACGCAAACACATTTTCCAAAAACGGGAAACTCCGCAAAATCTTCCTTTTTTTACATTATAGCACGAACCCTGCAAAATTGCAAAAACTTTTTTCAGTTCTTTGCCGTCTACTTCTAATTGAATTTCGTTTTTTTGCGTATAACGCGCGGCATAAACGACGATTTCCGCCCGTTTCAATTTATCGATCACCCGAAAGGCGTTAACACCCTCTATCGTAAGCCGCGTTCTGTCGCGCATCGTCTTCACGTTTCGACACTCCTATTGGATTTGTTCTACTTTTTCAATCGCTCCGTAAACGAGCGCGTCTCCGCCGCCGTATTTGCCGAGGGCGAGCGACTTCCCCTCTACGCGAATACCGCTCTTTACTCCGCAAAAAACGATTTTCGTATCCGAAAATTCGGCAATGCGCTTGATATTTTGAAAATATCCGCCTTGACCGTCCACCACGGTATATTGTACGCGCAGCCCCGCTTGCACGGAAAGGGAGCGGAGAATTTCGGCAAAAAACGTCATACTTCATTTATTATATGTATTTTTCCCCTTTCTTAGCACTCTGCGCATATCGGTTCAACGCGAAACAAAACGCTAAAATCAGTACGCATTGCAAAACAGGCGATTGATATTGTTTTAAAAAAATCGATTGCGTACGCCGGAATATTACGTTTATATATATCGTTTCAAATAAAAGAACGAAAGCCGGAAATAATTT
>CAYZTP010000060.1:0-6161 GCA_964481555.1 uncultured Clostridia bacterium
TTTGACAAAGAGCCGATTTTTTATAAACATAAGGCAATTCGACAAAAAAAATCGGCAAAGCGCTTGAAAATCATACGGGAATATGATATAATCATGAACGGAATAAAGTTATACGGGGAATTTTATATGTACAGTATGACAGGCTACGGAAAGGGAGAATACCGTAAAGACGGCGTAGAGCTCGTTGTCGAACTTAAATCGGTGAACAATCGTTTTTTAGATGTTTCCGTAAAATGTCCGCATATCTTTGCTCCATACGAGGAAATGATCCGCTCTTCTATCCGAAACGAGCTTTCACGCGGTCATATCGACGTGTTTGTAAATTGTACGGATAAACGGGAACGGGCAAAAAAGCTTTACGTCGACGCGGCGGCGGCGAAGGCGTATGCGGAAGCCGCGCTCACGCTTCATAACGAAACGAAACTCGATAACGACCTTACGGTTTCTTCACTGTTCCGCATGAGCGACGTCGTGCGGCTCGAAGAAACTGCGGAAGCGGATGAGACGCTCGTTTTAGCGCTGAAATCCGCTCTGCAAGACGCGCTCGCGGCGCTGAAAGCGATGAGAGGAACGGAAGGGGAGCGTCTGAAAGCGGATTTGCTTTCGCGGATGGACGCGATTGCCGAACTTCGCGAAAAAATCAAAATGCGCGCGCCTCTCGTTTCGGAAGATTATCGTAAAAAAATAACCGACCGTATGCAGGAATTCCTTGGCGGTAAAATAGACGAGAGCAGAATTTTAACCGAAGCGGCGATTTTTGCCGACAAATGCAACATCGACGAAGAACTAACCCGTTTAGCTTCGCATATCGAAGAATTCCGAAACATATGCGAGAACCCCGCCGTGGGCAGAAAGCTCGATTTTTTGGTGCAGGAATTTAACCGCGAGTGCAATACTGTTTGCAGTAAATCCAACGATGCGACGATTACGGCTTACGCACTTGATATGAAGAACGAAATCGAAAAAGTGCGCGAACAAATTCAAAACTTAGAATAGTCATGCAAAACGTTCTATTTGTGATTAGCGGCCCCGCGGGGGTGGGAAAAGGTACGCTCGTAAAATTGCTTCTCGAAGAAGATCCCTCGCTCGCGCTTTCCGTTTCTTGTACGACGCGTTCTCCGCGTGTGGGAGAAGAAAACGGGAAACATTACTTTTTTATCGGCAGAGAGGAGTTTCTTCGCCGGATTGAAGAGCAGGATTTTTTGGAATATGACGAACACTTCGGGAATTTATACGGCACGCCCAAATCCTTTGTGTTGGAACAATTAAAAACGAAATCCGTCGTATTGGAAATCGACGTGGTGGGCGCGCTGAATGTAAAGCGTGCGTTTCAAAAAGTCCGTACCGTGTTGATTATGGTCGTGCCGCCCGATTTAAAAGAGCTTGAACGCCGTCTTAAAGAGCGCGGCTCGGAAAGCGTAGAAGCGCGGGAAGCCCGTTTGGATAGGGTGCGCTACGAACTGGCGCAGCGGGAACAGTACGATTACGTTTTGGTCAACGACGATTTGCAGACGGCGAAACGGGCGTTGCAGGATATTATACAAAAAGAAAAAAATTGCAATCTATAAGGAGATAGAAACCATGATAAACGAACCTTCGGTAGACGCGCTCATCCGCAAATTGGGAACACAGGACGATCCCGTATCGCGTTACGAGCTATGCGTGGTCGTTTCCAAACGGACGCGCCAAATTATCGAACAGATGCAATCCACGGGAGCGATGGAATTGCCCGGGAAGCAAAAACCCATCGTGCTTGCTTGCCGCGAAATTATGAGCGGAAAAGTCAAGAGCGTAAGAGACTGAATCGCCCCGTATCGGGGCGATTTGCCGATAGAGCGCGGGAGCGGATAGTTTGATAGCAGAAGTCATTATAGACGTCGCGCACAGCGACGTCGATAAAATTTTCGATTACACTTGCGACGACAGCGTTTCGGCGGGAATGCGTGTCGCCGTTCCTTTCGGAAAAAGCGCGGCGACGGGTTTTGTCATGCGCGTAAAAGAGAAGAGCAATTATCCCGCCGAAAAACTCAAACGGATTTTCCGCGTAGAGGACGGTTATCCAGCCGTTAACCGCGAATGTTTACAGCTTGCCGAAAAGATTGCTTCCCGTTACCGCTGTCCCAAAGCGCTTGTGTTAAGGCTTTTTCTGCCTGCGGAAATGCGTACGGGCAAAGTGAGCGAAACTTACCGCACGTTCGTCCGTCTTTCGGGGAAGGAATTTACGCCGTCGGCGCGGGCAAAAGCGCAGGCGGCGCTCTTTGCGTTTTTACAAACGAACGGGGAAACGGACGCAGCGATGCTGCGCGGGAGGTTTGGTTCGGCGGTCGGCGCGCTTGCGGACAAAGGGATCGTCGTTTTGGAAAAGAGGCGCGTTTTACGCGATCCTTACCGCGGGATCGAGGGGGAAAAAGTCGAACGCACGCTTACGCCCGCCCAAAAAGCGGCGGCGGATACGGTCGACAGCACGCAAAAAACGGTCGTGCTTTTGCACGGCGTGACGGGGAGCGGAAAAACGGAGATCTATCTTTCGTTGATCGCGGAACAGTTGAAAGCGGGAAAAACGGCGATATTTCTCGTGCCCGAAATCTCTCTGACCCCGCAAATGCTTTCCCAACTGCGCGCGTGGTTCGGTTCGGCGGCGGCGATTTTGCACAGCGGACTTTCCGCGGGGGAACGCTTCGACGAATGGCAACGTTTGCGGGAGGGGAGTGCGCGGATTGCCATCGGAGCGCGTTCGGCGATATTCGCCCCTGTCGAAAACGTGGGGATTATCGTCATAGACGAAGAGCATGACGGCAGCTATTCCTCGGAAAGTTCTCCCCGCTACAACACGTTCGATATCGCTCTTTTACGGGCGCAATATAACAAATGCAAATTGGTGCTTGGCAGCGCGACGCCTTCCGTCGAGACCTACCGCCGCGCAAAAGAGGGGGAGTTCGAACTCGTTACTTTGCCCGAGCGCATTAACCGCCGCCCCATGCCCGACGTGGAAATCGTGGATATGCGGCGCGAAGTACGGCGCGGCAATCCTACGCCTTTTTCCTCCGCGCTGCGCGATAAATTGAACCGCTGTCTACAAGAAGGAAATCAAGCGATTCTGTTTCTCAACAGAAGAGGGTATTCGCAGACGGTGATTTGCCGCGACTGCGGGTACGTCGCCAAATGCGAACACTGCGACGTGTCGCTTACCTATCACAGCGAAGAGGATTGTCTGAAATGCCATTATTGCGGCGCGCGCTATCATATGCTGTCCGCTTGTCCCGAATGCGGCGGAACGCACATCAATTATGTGGGAACGGGTACGCAGAAGGTCGTCGGCGAACTGAAAAAGCTCTATCCCTCGGCGCGTATTTTGCGCATGGACAACGATACGACAAGCGGGAAAGAGGGACATCTGAAAATTATTAAAAAATTTGCCGACCGCGAGGCGGATATTCTCGTTGGCACGCAAATGGTCGCGAAAGGACACGATTTTCCGTCCGTAACGCTTGTCGGGATCCTCGATGCGGATATGAGTCTGCATTTTCCCGATTACCGCAGCGGGGAAAGGACGTTTCAGCTCGTTACGCAGGTTGCGGGACGAAGCGGAAGAGCGGAAGAAAAAGGGGAGGTTGTATTACAGACGTACGACCCCGAGAATTATATCCTTCGCTTTGCGGCAAAGTACGATTACGCGGGTTTTTACGAGCATGAGATCGCAATGCGCGAGGCGACGGCGTTCCCGCCGTTTGCCAAAATCGTGCGCGTTATGGTGACGGGCGAGGAGGAAAAAGAGGCGCTTTCCGCTTTGAAGGAAGTTTACGAAAAATTGCAGACGATTTATTCTGCCGAATCGGATAAATTTTTATTTTTCCAAAAAATGCACGCGCCCATCAAACGCATACAGAATAAGTTTCGCTATCAGATTTTAATGCGTTTGACGGACGGGAAGCCGTTGAAAGAAATTTATTCGGTTTGCTCGGAAACCAAGTTCAAGAACGTATTGGTATATGTGGAGGAAAATCCTTCGAATTTAAGCTGATTTCCGATATGAGCGCGCGAATGCTTGCATTTTGAAAAGAAGCGAATAAAACAGCAATAGAGGTATGGTATGATAAGAGAAATCGTACAAATCGGAGACCCCGTTCTCCGTAAAAAATGCGAACCCGTTAAAAATTTCGATCGGGAGCTTTGGACGCTGCTCGACGACATGAAAGAGACGCTGAAAAAAGAAGAGGGCGCGGGGCTTGCCGCCCCGCAAGTCGGCATTCCCATCCGCGCGGTAGTCGTGGACGTGGAAGAAGGTTTTTTTGAATTGATCAATCCCGTGTTCGTCTGGCAGAAGGGCGAGCAGGTGGGCGCGGAGGGATGTCTTTCCGTACGGGGAAAGGCGGGTACCGTCCGCCGTCCCAATAAAGTAAAAATCGTCTTTCAAGACAGAAAAGGGGAAAGGTATTCCTTGGTGGCGCGCGAATTTTTCGCCCGCGCCGTCTGCCATGAACTTGATCATCTCGAAGGAATAATTTATACCGATAAAGCGACGAATGTGCGCGATACGGAGGAATGATGAAGCTTGTGTTTGCGGGAACGCCCGAATTTGCGGTCGCGTCTCTTCACGCTCTTTACGAAGCGGGATTTCATATCGCCGCCGTGCTGACGCAACCCGATAAGCCGCAGGGCAGGAAGCAAATTTTAACGCCTTCCCCCGTAAAAGCGTATGCCGAAAAGCTTGGAATACCCGTTATTCAACCCGAAAGACTCAAAGCCGATTATTCCGCGCTTGCCGCCGTTCAAGCCGATCTTATGGTTACGTGCGCATACGGACAGATTTTAACGCAGGAAATTCTCGATCTGTTCCCTTTGGGCGTTTGGAACGTACACGCAAGCTTGCTGCCCGCCTTTCGCGGCGCCGCGCCGATTCAGCGCGCGATCATCGACGGATGCAAAAAAACGGGCGTGACCGTCATGAAAACGGACGTCGGATTGGATACGGGGGATATGTTCCTTTGGGAAGAGGCGGAAATTTCTCCGACCGATACTTTCGGAACGCTTTCGGCTAAGCTTGCCCCGATCGGCGGGAGGCTCATCGCGGAAGCCGTGAAAAGGATTGAAAACGGAGACGTAACGCTTTACAAACAAGCGGAAGGGTTTGTGTGTAAAAAGGTACGGCGCACGCAGGCGGATTTTTCCCGCCCCGCAAGCGAAGTGAGCGCGCTGATCCGCGGACTTGCTCCCGCGCCGCTTTGTTTTTCTGCGGCGAACGGAACGATATATAATTTCTACGCGGCGGAAGAGATCGCTTATGAGGGCGGCGAGCCTTTCGCGACCGTCGTTTCCGATTCCCCTAAACAGGGACTTGTCGTAAAATGCGGCGAAAACGCCGTAAAAATCACGCAGCTGCAACCTGCGGGCGGGCGGATCATGTCGGCGCGCGACTTTTTAAACGGTAAAAAATTAACCAAGGGGATGCGCTTTGACCAACCCGTTTTATGATCCATACATTGTGCTTACAAAGATATACGCGGACGGCGCGCATTTAAAAATCGCCCTTGCCGATACCCGTCTTGATGAAATCAACCGCGCACGTACGGTGAAAACGGTGTACGGCGTGTTGGAAAACGACGCATATCTTTCTTTGTGTATTCGAACGTTTGCGCCGAAGAATCCCAAACAGGCGGCGAGAATCCTATTAAAGATATCTCTCTATTGGCTGATATATTTAAAAAAGCCGCGCTATATGGTGACGGATAACGCCGTCGGGTTGTGTAAAAAGCTCGGGAAAAGCGGCATGGCGGGGTTTGTAAACGCCTTTTTGCGCGCGTTTGACGAGACAAAAGTGGCGTTTCCCGCGGGGGACGAGGGGCTATCCGTCAAATATAATTTCCCGTTTTTTGCCGTAAAAAAGCTTAAAGAACAGTACGGAGAGCGGACGGAGCGTATTTTAGCGGCAAAAAGTCGCGGCGTGACGGTGCGGTTTGTGCGCGGGGAAGAGGATTACCTCTCTCGCCCGCATGAGAATACGCCTTTCCCGCATACGTTTATTTTTCCGAACTTTACGCGGGACGAACGCTTTTTTCAGGGCGATTATACCTTTCAGTCGGTGGGAAGCATTGCGGTTTGTTCCGTTGTGGAGGCGTGCGAGGCGCTTTTCGACGCTTGCGCCGCGCCGGGCGGAAAGAGCG
>CAYZTP010000061.1:0-5901 GCA_964481555.1 uncultured Clostridia bacterium
GAATCGCCGCCGTTTTATATTCGCGGATACATTTTGCAAGCGTTTTAATCAACCGAAACACCTCCGTTAAAATACGATAACTTAAAAACCGCGTAAATTCCCTTTGGAAATTTACGCAATTCTCGCCATATCATATCACTTTCTTTTATAAATGTCAAACAAAATCAAAGCAATTCGCCCCATATTCCGCGCAGTTTTTCAAAAAGACGCCGCGCGCTTTCCGAACAAATTTTAGGAGCGTCGGTTCTTCAATTCTCCGCACACTTCGGCAAGCGCAACGTTCTTTTCATTCAGCAGCACGAGTAAATGGTACAAAAGATCGGCGCATTCTCCGATCAATTCTTCTTTGTTGTCATTTTTCGCGGCAATCACCGTTTCCACCGCTTCTTCTCCCGTCTTTTTCGCGATTTTATCCACGCCCTTTTCGAACAGATAGGACGTATAAGAGCCGTCCACGGGATTTTTCCGTCTGTCTGCGATCACCCGCTCAAGTTCGGCAAGAAACCGTACGCCCGCGCCCGTCTCTTCCCGTTCCGTATGAAAAAAGCAAGAACGGTTTCCCGTATGGCAAGCGGCTCCCGTTTGATGAATTTGAAGCAGCACACAATCCTTGTCGCAATCGAAACAAACGCCGATTACCTTTTGAACGTGACCGCTTGTTTCTCCTTTTTTCCAAAGACATTGGCGCGAACGGCTGTAATAATGCGCGTAACCGGTCTCCAACGTCTTTTGCAACGCCTCTTCGTTCATGTAAGCCTGCATCAATACGTCGCCGCTTTCCGCATCTTGCGCTATGGCGCAGATAAGTCCTTTATCGTCAAATTTTACGTCTTCCATACCGTTTTATACTCCTTCCATTCTGACGCAAACGCCCCGTTCGTTCAAATAATTTTTCAAATCGCGCATATCGATCATTCCGAAATGAAAGAGAGAAGCCGCCAACGCCGCGTCTGCTTTCCCTTCCGTAAGAACGTCGTAAAAGTCTTTCTGTTTGCCTGCTCCGCCCGATGCAATCACGGGAATGTTCACCGCTTCGGCAACTTGGCGCGTCAGTTCGAGATCATATCCCTCCTTGGTTCCGTCGCGATCCATGCTGGTAAGCAAAATTTCTCCCGCACCGAGCCGTTCCGCTTTTACAACCCATTCGAGCGCGTCAAGCTCCGTCTTTACCCTTCCGCCGTTGAGATACACGTCGTATCTTCCCTGCGCGTTTTTCTTCGCGTCAACGGCAAGCACCACGCACTGACTGCCGAACTTCATCGCCGCATCCGTAATGAGCGAAGGATTTTTGATCGCCGCCGAATTGACGGCGATTTTATCCGCTCCACAAGAAAGCATTCTGCGGAAATCGTCGCAAGTCCGCATTCCGCCGCCCACGGTAAGCGGGATAAAAACCTGTTCGCTCGCCCGCGCAATGATATCCCACATCGGCGATTCGCCGCGGTAGCTTGCCGTGATATCCAAAAAAACGATTTCGTCCGCACCGAACGAATTATACAATTTCGCCGTTTCCACAGGGTCGCCCGCGTCCGTCAACCGAACAAAATTCACGCCCTTTACTACCCGTCCGTCCTTTAAATCGAGACAGGGAATCAACCGTTTGCTCAGCATTTCATATCCTCTATCGCCTTTTTTAAATCGAGGTTTCCCGTATAAATCGCGCGACCGAGAATCGCGCCGTAAACGCCGCGCTCTTTCAAACGGAATAGATCGTCCGAATCTTTTATCCCGCCCGATGCGATGATGTTCAGTCCCGTCCGCGCCATGTTTACCGTCTCTTCCACGTTCGCGCCCGACAGTGCGCCGTCCCGTCCGATATCGGTAAACACCGCGTCTTTCACCCCGCATTTTTTCGCTTCGCAGCCGAAAGCAAACGCGTCCTTTTCGGCGACCTCCGTCCAACCTTTTACGGCAAGTCTGCCGTTTTTGGCGTCGATCCCCGCAACGATTTTATCGCCGTAACGCGCCGTCGCCTGCTTAAAGACGCGCGGATCCGTCACGCAAACCGTGCCCAACACAACGCGGCTTGCCCCCGCCTCGAAACGGCTTTCGATCGCTTGCGCAGAACGCATTCCCCCGCCCGTTTGTACGGGGCGGCCGAGAGAAGCGATTTTTTCGAGAATGCGCAAAAATCCGCTCTCTTCGCCGAACGCGCCGGAAAGATCGACGACGTGCAAAATTTCCGCTCCGCAGTCCAGCCACGCTTTCGCACGATCGAGCGGGTCGCCGTAATCCGTAACTTCGTCGCGTTTCCCGTATAACAGGCGTACGGCTCGTCCGTTGAGTATATCGATAGCGGGAAATAAAATCATCGTTTTTACCTTTTTTCTCTGCGAAAAACACAAAACGCAAAGAGACGAATGCGCTATCGCAAATGTTTATATTTATTATACCACGCTTTCGGGCGGACGGAAAGTCTTTTTCGAAATTTTATAAAAAAATTACTTGCGAAGGGTAAAGCCGTTCCGTTTTATTGAGAGCCGTAAAATTTTCTTTCGAACCGCACAGTTTTGACATACTCTCCCCGCCCTGCACGACGTATAAATTGCGTTCCGCCTGCGGAATTATTAAAATCTGCCCTTCTTCCGCCTCTTTCGTCAAACCGTTTTCCGCCGCCAACACGCGGGGCGGCATTCCGAACGCAAGCGCGATTTCTCTCACCGACTGTCCGCGCTTAACCCGATACAGCTTTTGCCGACAAAATTCAAGATTCATGCCATTATGATATGCGGAAAGCTCATAAAACAGCACCTTGTCCGAATAAAATATTCCGATGCAGAACTTATACCGTACAGCCGCCGTCGTCACCGTTTTTTCCGCAATCGAACACGGTCTCGGCTTTCTTTACCGTATCATTTTATCCCGCGTACTCGGTTCGGAAGGACTCGGAGTCTATCAAGTTTCGCTTACGGTGTTCGCCGTATTTTTAACCGCCACTTCAAGCGGACTGCCCATCACGCTCTCGCGCGTGATCACGGGTCACCGAACCAAGGGAAACTTGAAAGGAGAACAATCGGCAACGACCGCCGCCGCTTTGATCGCGCTCGCGTTTTCCCTGCCCGCGACGCTGCTGCTGTTTGCGTTTCGCTCCTCTTTCTCGCAGATTTTTTCGGACGCGCGCTGCGCGGATCTCTTTTACATTCTGATTATCAGTCTTTCGTTCACTTCGCTGTATGCGATAATCCGCGGTAGTTTTTGGGGCAACAAACGATTCTTTTCGTACTCGCTGATTGAGCTGATCGAAGAAATCGTCATGATTATCTCGGGCGTGTTGCTGCTTGTCGTACTCGACAGCGATCTGCCGGACGTCAATTTGGCGGCGATCGCCGTTTTGATCTCCTATTTTTGTTCGTTTGCGATCGCCGTGGTATGTTATATCGTGAGAGGAGGAAAACTTCGGTCTCCCAAAGGACAGATAAAGCCCCTTCTCAGTTCCTCTCTGCCCGTTACGGCGATGCGCACTTCCAATTCCCTGATCAATTCTTTGATCTCCGTTCTCTTTCCGGCGCGGCTTGCCGCGGCGGGCGTTTCCGCAGCCAAAGCCATGAGCGAATACGGCGTGGTTTACGGTATGACGATGCCCGTTTTGATGATTCCGTCCACGTTAATCAGTTCGATCGCGCTGGTACTCGTCCCCGAATTTTCCGAATGCTTTTACCGAAAACAAAAAGAAAAACTTACCGTACTTGTGGAAAAAGCGCTCAACTCAACGCTGCTGGTTGCGGGTTTGCTTGCGCCGTTCTTCCTCGTATGCGGCGAAGACGTAGGGATCCTGCTCTTTTCCAACGCCGCAAGCGGAAAGCTGATCGTTTACAGCGCACTGATTCTCTTTCCGATGAGCGTGACGATGATCTCCACAAGTCTGCTCAATTCGATGAACTGCGAACGGCAAACGCTGATTTTCTTCTTATGCGGGGCGTGCGCGATGCTGCTGTGCGTGTGGTTTTTGCCGAAATATTTGGGAAGCGGCGCTTTGCTGCTGGGTATGACGTGCGATTTCGGCATTTCCGCAGTATGCTCTTTAACGCTTTTACATAAAAGAACGGGAAAATTACGCTCCAAACCGTATTTTCTCAAACTGATATGCGCCGTACTTCCCGTCTCTTTGTTCGGTTATTTCCTTCATAAATTATTTGCGCTTTATTTCAGCTTTCTTCCCGCGGCGGCGCTTACCATGTTCGCGTTGGGAATTGCGGAGCTAATACTGTTTTCCGCCTTGAAATTACTCGATTTGCGCGCGCTGTGCAACCGTTTTTTGAGCAAAAAAAGCGAAAAACACCTTGCGGATACCGAAAATATAAAAAACGCGGCTAAAAATGAAAACAGTCGCTTGACATTCGCGAAAAAGTGATTTAAAATGAGATCATCAATCATTATTAACTTGATATCGGAGGAAGAAATTCATGAGACTGACAGACGAATTGCGGAAATCCTTGCGCGTGCGCGTGGACTATACCAATATGACGGATAAGTACCTCGGCGACAAAGGTATTTCGCAAAAAACGTTGGACGCGCACAAAAGACTTGCAAAAGAAGCGCATGCTTACGTAACGGCTAACCGCGGCAAAGACGAATTGTTTATGGGGTGGACGGAACTCCCCTACAATCAAGACGAAATCGTCGCGGATATTCTTGCTACGGCAAAGGAAGTGCGTAGAAAATTCGATAATTTCGTCGTCTTAGGCATCGGCGGGAGCGCGCTCGGTCCCACTATGGCGTTTAACGCGCTTTGCCACCTTCATTACAACGACCTGCCCAAGAGCAAACGGAAAGGTCCCAAATTCTTCGTAGAGGACAACGTAGATCCCGTAAGAATGAAAGAACTGCTCGACGTGATCGACGTAACGAAAACTTGCTTTAACGTCATTTCCAAATCGGGCGCGACAAGCGAAACGATGACGCAATATTTGATTATTGCCGATCTTTTAAAAAAGGCGGGCGCGGACGTAAAAGAACACATGATCTTTACGACGGACGCAAGCCGCGGCAATTTGGTGAAAATTTCCAAAGAGCTGGGCGGCGTGAAATCCTTCGTCCTCGGAGACGGCGTCGGCGGACGGTTTTCCGAACTCTCCCCCGTGGGGCTTCTTCCCGCGGCAGTGCTGGGAATCGACGTAAAATTGCTCTTAAAGGGCGCGGCTTACATGGATAAGCTCTGTAAGTCGGCGGATCTCAAAAAGAATCCCGCGCTCGTTTGCGCAACCTTGCAATATATCGCCATGAACGGCGGCAAAAATATCGGCGTCCTCATGCCCTATTCGGACAATTTGCGCTACGTCTCCGATTGGTACGCGCAGCTTTGGGCGGAATCGCTCGGCAAGAACGAAACGCTCGACGGCGTTGCCTGCAACGTAGGACAAACGCCCGTGAAAGCGCTCGGCGTAACCGATCAGCACTCGCAGGTTCAGTTATATACGGAAGGACCTTACGATAAAGTCGTCACTTTCCTTTCCGTAAGTTCCTATAAAGAAAAGTCCCCTATCCCGCACGGCTGCGAAAGCATTCCCGACGTTTCGTTTTTGGGCGGACATACGATGGAAGAACTCATTCAAGCGGAAAACAAAGCGACGGCTTACGCTTTAACGAAAGCGGGACGGCTGAATTACACGATTACCCTGCCCGAACTGAACGAATTTACTTTGGGACAGCTGTTGTTCCTCTTCGAATTGCAGACGGCGTACACGGGCGCAATGTTCAATATCAACACGTTCAATCAACCCGGCGTAGAAGCGGGCAAAAAAGCGACGTTCGCGCTCCTTGGCAAGCCCGGATATGCGGAGCAAAAGAAAGAGCTTGACAATGCGGCAAGCGATCCTGCATATGTAGTTTAATCGTTCGAAAAATCAAGCGCCCACGCAAATCACCGGCTTATCGGTTGTTTGAGTGGGCGTTTTCAATATG
>CAYZTP010000062.1:0-5901 GCA_964481555.1 uncultured Clostridia bacterium
TCAGCGCGAAGCGGACTTCGATAAGTTGGTTGCCGTCATGCGGGAACGGAAGATGGATATGTCCGCGTATCGGCAGTATCTCGATCTGAGAAAATTCGGAAGCGTGCCGCACAGCGGATTCGGGCTTGGGTTCGAACGTTTTGTGATGTACGTCACGGGTATGGAAAATATCAGAGACGTGACGCTGTTCCCCAGAAGCGTGAATAATATCATGTAATCGGCGCAAAACTAAAAAAAAATTTCGGATTCTCTCCCTAAAAACGGTTGACGCCATGGTTCACGCTTTCGGCAAAGGAGAGGGAAACGGTTGTTTTGGTCGGGGCGACGGGGTTGGGCAAAACAACGATCGCCAATCTGTTAAGCCGCTTCTACGACGTGCAGGAGAGCAGCGTTTGCGTAGACGGGAAGAAAGACGTGCGCGCATATACCGTGCATTCGCTTCGGGAAAAAATCGGCATAAAAAAAACGGGGCAAAGCCCCGTTTTTTACTATGAAAGTTTGCCTTTGCAAAAAGATCGATTAGTACATTTCGTCGCCGCCTGCGGGTGCGGGAGGCGCGGGAGGAGTGGGTATATCGGTGACGATGCTCTCTGTGGTAAGCAACGTCGAAGCGACGGAAGCCGCGTTCTGCAATACCGAACGGGTAACTTTGGTAGGGTCGATAATGCCGCTCTTTACCATATCCGTATATTCGTTGGTGAGCGCGTTAAAGCCGTAGGTAGCTTCTCCCTTGCTCAAAATCTTATCGACGATTACGGATCCGTCTACGCCCGCATTCTTTGCGATTTGGCGGATTGGCTCTTCGCACGCTTTCAAAATAATCGCCGCGCCCGTCTTTTCGTCGCCCGAAAGAGATTCGACTAATTTTTTAAGGGCGGGTATGCAGGAAAGGAGAGCGGAACCGCCGCCGGGGACATAGCCTTCTTCGACTGCCGCGCGGGTTGCCGCCAAGGCGTCGTCGATGCGCAGCTTCTTTTCTTTCATTTCCACTTCGGTTGCCGCGCCGACGTTGATAACCGCTACGCCGCCTGCGAGTTTTGCAAGACGTTCCTGCAATTTTTCCTTGTCGTAATCGGAAGTGGTGACTTCGATTTGCGCTTTGATGGAAGCAACGCGAGCTTTGATATCGTCTTTATTGCCTGCGCCGTCGATAATTGTCGTGTTGTCTTTATCGACTTTGACTTGGTTGGCTCTGCCCAGCATATCGATAGTAACGTCTTTAAATTCGTATCCCAAATCGGACGTGATAACCGTTCCGCCCGTAAGGACGGCGATGTCTTCGAGCATGGCTTTTCTTCTGTCGCCGAAGCCGGGAGCTTTCACTGCAACGCAGTTGAACACGCCCTTGAGCTTGTTGACGATGAGCGCGGCAAGCGCATCGCCTTCTACGTCTTCTGCGATAATGAGCAGACGCGCGCCCTGCTGCGCGAGAGGTTCGACGATGGGGAGAATTTCCTGCAAATTGGAAATCTTTTTGTCGGTAATCAGAATATAAGGGTTGTCAAGCACCGCTTCCATTTTATCGGTATTCGTTACCATATAAGCGGAAGCGTAGCCGCGGTCGAACTGCATTCCTTCTACGGTGGTGAGTTCCGTCGTCATGGATTTTCCTTCTTCCACGGTGATTACGCCGTCTTTGCCGACAATCTCCATTGCGTTTGCGATCAGTTCGCCGACGGTTTCGTCGCCCGCAGAGATGGAAGCAACCTGAGAAATGGCTTTTTTGCCGTCTACCGTTTTCGAAATAGACTTAATCTGTTCTACGGCGACATCTACCGCCTTGTCGATTCCTTTTTTCAAGATGATGGGGTTTGCGCCCGCGGCAAGGTTTTTAAGCCCTTCCCGAATGATTGCCTGCGCAAGCAGTACGGCGGAAGTCGTGCCGTCGCCCGCTACGTCGTTCGTTTTGCTTGCCACTTCTTTTACGAGCTGCGCGCCCATATTTTCGAACGGATCGGGCAATTCGATTTCCTTTGCAATCGTCACGCCGTCGTTCGTGATGAGCGGCGCGCCGAATTTTTTATCGAGCACCACATTGCGCCCCTTGGGACCGAGCGTGATTTTTACTGTGTCTGCAAGCGTATTTACGCCCGTTTCCAACGCTTTTCTGGCTTCGTCGCCGTATTTTAACTGTTTTGCCATGATTTTATTCTCCTTAAATTATTCTACGATCGCTAAGATATCGCTCTGTTTGATAATGGTGAATTCCTTTCCGTCCACCTTGAAATCCGTGCCCGCATATTTGGAGCAAAGCACCTTGTCGCCGGCTTTTACCTGCATGGTAACGTCTTTCCCGTCTACGACGCCCCCGGGACCTACGGCTACGACGACGCACGTCTGGGGCTTTTCCTGTGCGGAAGAGGGGAGCAAAAATCCGCTCTTGGTTTTTTCTTCGACCGTAACCGCTTCTACGACTACTTTGTCGAATAAAGGTTTAATATTCATGTCATCCTCCTTAATTTTCGCGCATAAAATCGCGCGTTTTTCAATTCCTATATATTATAAACACAATCGTTTCCGAATCAAACAAAAAAAGGAAGAAATTTCCTTGATTTTAAAAAAATATTTTCAGCGTATTTTTCGGTCTTGACACATTGCTTTTCCCTGTGTTATAATGAAGCGGAAGAGGTGCGATCATGGAGAAATGGGATAAACGCTTTATGGAACTGACCGAGCAGGTCGGCAGCTGGGCAAGCTGTTTCCGCCGTAAGGTGGGAGCGATTATCGTAAAGGACAAACGCGTGATGACGACGGGCTATAACGGAGCGTCCGCGGGGATTTCTTCCTGTGTCGAACGGGGAGAATGCTTGCGCGAAAAGTTGAATATTCCGAGCGGAACGCGGGCGGAGCTTTGCTACGGCGTGCACGCCGAACAAAACGCGATCATTCAAGCGGCGAAATACGGTGTGAATATCAGCGGCGCGACGCTGTATTGTACGCATCAGCCTTGTGTGATTTGCGCGAAGATGATTATTAACGCAGGAATCAGACGGGTCGTATATAAAGAAGGTTATCCCGACGAATTTTCTATGAAGCTCTTTTCGGAAGCGGAAATAAAAGTGGAAAAATACGAGGAGTAATATGATGGCACAAAACAAAAATCCCGTCGTCACTTTCGAGATGACGGACGGCAGTACTTTTACTGCGGAGCTTTATCCCGATCTTGCGCCCAACACGGTAAACAATTTTTTGTCTCTTGTAAATAAGGGATTTTACGACGGCATTATTTTTCATCGCGTCATTGCGGGTTTCATGATCCAAGGGGGCGACCCTACGGGTACGGGAACAGGGGGACCGGGATATCATATTAAGGGTGAGTTCCGAAAAAACGGGTTCGTCAATCCTTTAAAACATGAGCGGGGCGTGCTTTCCATGGCGCGCGCGCAGGACAACGATTCCGCCGGTTCGCAATTTTTCGTTATGCATATGGACGCTTTTTATCTCGACGGACAGTACGCCGCATTCGGCAAAGTGGTCGAGGGGATGGAAACGGTGGACAAAATCGCCGCGGCGCCGACCGATAGCCGCGATAGACCGATGAAGGAACAAAAAATCAAAAAGGTAACGGCGGAAACCTTTGGAATTTCCTATCCGGAGCCTAAAAAATTATAATAATTGCGGATTTTTGCGTTTAGGAGAGTACTATGTCTGACAGAGTATACTATGAGAACCCCTTAAACACGCGTTATGCGAGCAAGGAAATGCAGCGTAATTTTGGGGACGAGAAACGGTTTCGCCTTTGGCGGAAGCTTTGGATCGCGCTTGCGGAATCGGAAATGGAATTGGGGCTGCCCATTACGCAAGCGCAAATCGACGAGATGAAGGCGCACGAGTATGATATCGATTATGAGAGGGCGGAAGAATACGAGCGCGAAGTACGGCACGACGTGATGGCTCATGTGAAAACGTTCGGCGAAGCCGCTCCATCCGCCGCAGCGGTCATTCATTTGGGAGCGACAAGTTGCTTTATCGATTGCAATTCCGAACTCTTGATCATCAAAGACGGATTGGATATTTTGCGGAAAAAGCTTGTGAACGTGATGGATAAGCTGAAAAAGTTTGCGCTTCGGTATAAGGACGTGCCGACGCTCGGCTTTACGCATATGCAGCCCGCCCAGCCTACGACGGTAGGGAAACGCGCGACGCTTTGGCTGCAAGATCTTTTGATGGATTACGAGAGCTTGCAGAATGTATACGAACATTTTAAGCTACGCGGAGTAAAAGGAACGACGGGTACGCAGGCAAGTTTTATGGAGCTGTTCGACGGAGACGAAGAAAAGGTAAAAGAGCTGGAAAAACGGGTCGTGAAAAAGCTTGGATATGAGCGCGTGTACGGCGTAACGGGGCAAACTTATCCGCGCAAATTCGATTACAATGTGCTTTGCGTTCTCTCGCAGATTGCGCAAAGCGCCTATAAATTTTCCAACGATATCCGTATTTTGCAAAGCAGAAAAGAGATCGAAGAGCCGTTTGAAAAATCGCAGATAGGTTCTTCCGCTATGGCTTATAAACGTAATCCGATGAGGTCGGAGCGGATGGGGTCTTTGGCGCGTTATGTACTGTCTCTGCCCGTAAACGCGGCAATCACGGCTTCGACGCAGTGGTTCGAACGTACGCTCGACGATTCGGCAAACCGCCGTATCGTTAACGCGCAGGCGTTTCTTGCGGTGGACGGTATTTTAAACTTATATATGAACGTAGCGGATAATCTTGTCGTGTACGAAAAGGTAATCGCCAAACATCTTGCGGAGGAACTCCCTTTTATGGCGACGGAAAATATTTTGATGGAGTGCGTGAAGGCGGGCGGAAATCGGCAGGAATTGCACGAAAAGATTCGCGTTCTTTCGCAGGAAGCGGGAAGACGCGTGAAGCAGGAAGGCGGCGAGAATAACTTATTGGAGTTGATCTCCCAAGACGATGCGTTTGCCGCTGTTCACGGGAAATTAGACGGTATCCTCGATGCGAAAAAATTTGTCGGTCGCGCGCCTGCGCAGACCGTCGAGTTTATCGCGGAAGAGATAGATCCCATACTTGAAAAACACCGTTGCGATTTGGGCGAAGAGGGCGTTGTAAACGTGTAGCTTTCGATATACAAAACGGTTAAACGCTTTATGAAATTCCGTCGTGCAAACGGCGGAATTTTTTTGGCGGGTAGCGCGGGCGCAGAGTCGAATTTCTTTTATAATGGAGACAAGAAAGCGTTTGGAGGAATTTATGTCACAGATTATAGCGGTCGCCGTAAAGGATAAAATTGCGACGACGGATTTTAACGAAGTCGTTTCGTTTAACAACGTTTATACGCTGCAATTTACGTTCGACGAGGAGTGGGACGCGTTTGAACGGCGTATCGTCGTTGTATTATGGGCGGACGGCTGCGCGGAAACGATATTTACGGGTACAGAGTGCGAAATGCCGTGTATCTCTTCACCCCGTTGCGACAGCGTGCTGTTGGGGGTTTACAGTATGAGCGGGGATAAACGGATCGCTTCGAGCTTTATCCGTCTGCGTTGCATTGCGGGAGCGCATTCCGTACCGCACAATGCTGCCGCTGCTACGGTTCAAGATCAAATTTTATCCTTTCTCAACGAAAAAGACTGGACGATTTTCGACGAAAAAATCGCAAACGGTATTTATTCCGCGGTGCGCGTGAATGAATATGGGTTTGTCGTCGAGGGATGGAAAAAACTGCTTGAAGTCGGGGCGGCGGGGCAGACAGGGCCGAGCGACGATCTTGCCGATGGCGGCGTGTTTTTTTTGGCGGCCGAAGACGGATATTATACGCCCTGTTATTTTTCGAACGGCGTTTTAACGCCGCTTTCCCTTGCAGGACGCGGCGTAAGCAGCTTTTACGATTTAACGGATAACCCGATTCCCGTGCCCGATTTGCTTTATAAAGGACAA
>CAYZTP010000063.1:0-5519 GCA_964481555.1 uncultured Clostridia bacterium
AATATCAAGCCGTCACGGAAGAACAGGTCAATCAGTTGATCAAAAATGCGGAAAAATAATTTCACGAGGTGGAAAAAATGAAAAGTAGCGTGAAAGAAAAGGAATCCTTTATGAGAAAAAGGCATGTGTTTTTTACAGAAATTAATTGTTTTATTGTCTGCTGTGTGCTTAATTTGTGTGATTACAACATTTATGGGGTGTGGGAAAGGCGGAGAAAACGAAAAAATGGTTCTTTCTACCACAAATAGCCGATTGGACAGCACGGAAAAGCAGCTGCGTATGAGAATGGCTGGCTGACACAAACCGATCTCGCTTATGCGATGTATTATGCGCGCGGGAAAGTTTATGCTTGCAAAGAATCGGATTGGGGAAAGGATAGCGAGGAAGCAATCGAAGAAATTGATTTTATTCCCGAAGAACAATGCCCTATAATTATCGAACAGGTTGAACTGGATATAAAAAGACACGAATATGAAAAATTATCTTCCCAAGAAGATATAACATTTGAGGAATTTGCACAGAATTATTCGTTCCGTTTTGTTGGTAGTTATAATGGCACTTTTGTAATAACGGAGATTAAAACAATCTATAGGGATTACCCAACAAATGTACCACCGCCGCGATGGGTGGCAGGGTTTGTTTGGTCAGGGGCTTATGCAAATGATTTGTTTGCATTTAGATATGAATAAAAAAGGCGAAAATTATTATGAAAGTAAGAAGTTCGGCAAATTTTTTACAGAACGATATTCACAAAATCATATAGGAATAGTATGGTTCTCAAAAATACCGTACGGATTTGTTTGACCAATTACGGGAATCGTGATATAATGGTAGAAAAATTCAAGAAAGAGGTAATTGAGTTATGGCAACGAATGAACGCTTGGTACTCAATAAAAATTTAGCGCAGATGTTGAAAGGCGGCGTGATTATGGACGTCACCACGCCCGAACAGGCGAAAATCGCAGAAGAGGCGGGCGCTTGCGCCGTAATGGCGCTGGAACGCATTCCCGCAGATATCCGTGCGGCGGGCGGCGTTTCGCGTATGTCCGATCCTAAAATGATCAAGGGCATTCAGAACGCCGTATCCATTCCCGTTATGGCGAAGTGCCGTATCGGTCATATTGCCGAGGCGCAGATTCTGCAAGCGATTGAAATCGATTATATCGACGAGAGCGAAGTACTTTCTCCCGCGGACGATATCTATCATATCGATAAAAACAAATTCGACGTGCCTTTCGTATGCGGCGCGAAAGATTTAGGCGAAGCGCTGAGAAGAATTGCCGAAGGCGCGGCGATGATCAGAACCAAAGGAGAGCCGGGCACGGGCGACGTCGTGCAAGCGGTGCGTCATATGCGCCTGATGATGAGCGAGATCCGTAAGGTCGTTTCCATGAGCGAGGACGAATTATACGAAGAGGCGAAACAGCTTCGCGTGCCTTACGAGCTTGTACAATCCGTGCATGAGAACGGGAAGCTCCCCGTCGTCAATTTTGCGGCGGGCGGCGTGGCGACTCCCGCAGACGCCGCGCTCATGATGCAGCTCGGCGCGGAGGGCGTGTTCGTCGGGAGCGGTATCTTCAAGAGCGGCAATCCCGCAAAACGCGCCCGCGCTATCGTACAGGCGGTAACCAATTATAACAATCCCAAGATCCTTGCCGATCTTTCCGAAGATTTGGGCGAGGCGATGGTCGGAATCAACGAGCAGGAAATTCAACTTTTAATGGCGGAACGCGGAAAATAATCGTTCGTATTTGTATTTCTTGTTTTTTAAAGTCGGAGCAAAATCGCAAACAGGGCTTTTAAAGAAAAGATGATGAAGATCGGAATTTTCGCTCTGCAAGGGGCGTTTATCGAGCATGAGTATGCTTTTGAAAAATTGGGTGCGGAGACGGCGGAAATTCGCCGCCGCACCCATTTTACGGGCGGACTTGACGCGATCGTTCTTCCCGGCGGAGAATCGACCGTACAGGGAAAGCTGTTACGCGAAGAGGGATTGATTCAGCCCGTGAAAGAGGCGATCGCGGGCGGGTTGCCCGTGTTCGGAACCTGCGCGGGACTGATTCTTCTTGCCAATCAAATCAGCAACGACGCAAACGTTTATCTCGGAACGATGAATGTGACGGTCAAGCGAAACGCGTACGGCCGTCAGTTGGGATCTTTCCGCGCCGAAACGCAAGTAGAGGGGGTAGGGGATTTTCCCGCCGTCTTTATTCGTGCGCCTTATATCGAAAACGCGGGAGACGGCGTGAACGTATTGGCAACGGTGGACGGAAAGATCGTCGCCGCGCGGCAGAAACATATGCTCGCAACCGCATTTCATCCCGAATTGACGGACGATCTGCGGATTCACGCATATTTTTTGGAGATGATCGGAGGAACGAAGTGAACGCCGTCAATTACGACAAATTAATGCTCGAAGAGCTTGAAAGGGGGCGCGGCAAACGGCTGTTATTGCATAGCTGTTGCGCGCCTTGTTCTTCCTATTGCTTGCAGGAGACGACAAAGTCGCTTTTTGTTACCGTATTTTATTATAATCCCAATCTTGACAGCAAAGAAGAATATGAAAAGCGGAAAAACGAACAGATTCGTTTTTTGCGGGAGACGGGACTTGCCGATTTTCTCGATTGCGATTATGCTTGCGGAGATTACGAAAAAATCGTTTACGGATTAGAGCGGGAGCGGGAAGGCGGGGCGCGGTGTGAAAAATGTTTTCGACTGCGGCTGGAAAAAACGGCTCTTACCGCCAAGGAGCGCGGATTCGACTACTTTGCGACTACGCTTACCGTCTCGCCGCTCAAGAACGCGCGGCTGATCAACGGGATCGGATTTGAGCTTCAAGAACGTTACGGCGTGAAGTATCTCCCCACCGATTTCAAAAAACGGGGAGGATATCTGCAATCGGTAAAACTTTCCGCGGAATACGGTTTATACCGCCAAAATTATTGCGGGTGTATCTATTCGAAGCGGGATCGAGAAGAAAAGGAGTAAATCGTTGAATCAGAAAGAAAAAATGCACACGGGAGATTTGTATCTTCCGGGCGACGAAGAAATTATGCGGGAACAGTTACTGTGTTTGGATCGGCTTTACGAATTCAATCGCACCCGACCGACGGAGTCGGAAAAGAGGTCTGTTCTTTTAAAAGAAATGTTTGCGGAAATCGGAGAGGGATGCTATATAGAGCCGCCCTTTCATGCCAATTTCGGCGGAAAGCATTGTCATTTCGGCAAAAAAATTTACGCAAATTTTAATTTAACGTTGGTGGACGACACGCATATCTATGTGGGCGATTTTACCATGTTCGGACCCAACGTGACCGTCGCTACGGCGGGACATCCCATATTGCCTGCATTGCGCGAAAAAGGATATCAGTATAACGCAAGCGTTCGCATCGGGAAAAACTGTTGGATCGGCGCGGGCGCGATCATTTTGCCGGGAATTACGCTGGGCGATAACGTTGTAATCGGCGCGGGCAGCGTGGTAACGAAGGATATTCCTTCGAATACGGTTGCGGTGGGGAATCCTTGCAAAGTTTTAAGGGAAGTCAACGAACGCGATCGGGAGTATTATTTCAAAAACCGTAAAATCGATAGCGGTGAAGGCGGGAAATAGAGCAGAAGAGAAGCTGCTACCGATTGAAGCCGATAGCCGAACGGTCAGCGGTTTCAACCTTCTCTTGTGCGTTCAAGAGCTTTTGCGAGAGCGTAGAGCGTTTCGGTTCCAATGATAGAGTTTTAGATAGAGGGTATTCTAGAGAAGTGAAAGAACAAGCGATAAAAGCCGGATGGACGAGCTGTTTTGGTACATAAAAAAGAAAGAAAACACCAAAACGCGGGGAAACACCTATATTATTGCATAAATACCGCGATGTTTCTTTCTCGCTGATTGACTTTTTATAAAATCTTTTAATCGGACACTCCTAGTCTTGACAGAATTGCCTACATATGGTAAAATATATTTATAATAAGGGGTTTTTATTGTCATTAAGCGCAAAAGTCAATACTTAAAAATATCTGATAACTTTCACTTGTTGGATTTTGAACATTGTTTTGAAATCAATTGAAGAGGAGGATATACGGCAGGAGATTGTAGTATGAACTACTATGCGCATACGAGAGCGGACGGTGAAAAACAATTATTAAAGGATCATTTGAAACGGACAGCGGAGCTTGCCCGTGATTTTGCCTTACCCGCTTTTTGCCATTCGGCTTATCTTGCAGGACTTTTGCATGATTTAGGGAAATATCAGCAATCTTTTCAAAAGAAACTCGACGGTAAGACAATTAAGATTGAGCACGCTGTATGTGGCGCGGTTGAAATTAAAAAGCTGTTGCCGAACGTATTCGGTATAGCGTTTGCCTATGTCGTTGCGGGACATCATGCAGGACTTCCTGATTATGGCACGGAACAGGACGATCCCGATGAAGGAACTCTTTGCGCAAAATTGCACGCTAATCGCTACCGTGAGGATTATTCCGCCTACCAAAGCGAAATAGTTTTGCCGTTGAGAGAAACAACAAACGAGCTGACAAATTTTTTCCAAGGAATCACCGACGCTGATTTGCTTTCCGATTGCTATGAATTTTACGTTCGTTATCTGTTTAGTTGTTTGACGGATGCGGATTTTCTTGATACAGAATATTTTTGCCGAGGCGGACGTTCTCTACATTTTAACTCTGATTTTGAAAAGTGCAGGGAGCAATTGAATGAAAAATTAGCTTCATTTAAAGCAAAGACTTCTTTGCAAATAGCAAGAAAGACTTTACAGGATCAAGCATATCGCTCAATTCAAAAAAACGCTCCGTTTTATCTGTTGAATATGCCGACGGGAAGCGGAAAAACTTTATGTTCCATGAAGCTCGCATTGGAATTATTGAAAAGAGAAGAAAAAAAGCGGATTATATACGTTATTCCGTATACAGGCGTTATCGAACAGACCGCCGAGGTATTCGAAACGTTGTTTCCCGAATTGACGATTTTGCAACATCATTCGGATTTTATATTTGACGAAGAGGAAAAGGAACTGCAATTAGCCGTAGAAAATTGGGATGCGCCTGTAGTTATAACGACTAATATTCAATTTTTCGAAAGCATTTACGATAATCACAGCAGTCGTCTGAGAAAGCTTCACAACATGGCGAACAGTGTGATCGTATTTGATGAAATCCATACCTTGCCCATCGGATATTTCATTCCTTGTTTTCAGGCGATCGAACAGCTTACGACGTACTATAGCGCAAAAGCGCTTTTTTTGACGGCAACCATGCCTGATTTTCCCTCGCTTATAAACAGATATCTAGGCAGGCATATCGATATGGTAGATCTTATTCCCGATAAAAGCGATTATTCATACTTTGAAAAATGCCGCTATGAATGGTTGGATGGGGATATATTGGATAATATCGATCCCGATAAAAACACATTGATTGTATTCAATCGAAAAAAGACGGCGGAACGATATTACCATAATTTTACGGGGAAGAAATTCTATCTTTCCACTTATCTTACTCCTGCCGATCGT
>CAYZTP010000064.1:0-5492 GCA_964481555.1 uncultured Clostridia bacterium
TGCTTATTTATCGCTGTCGAGATTAAGAATCTCCGCAATGGAAGCGCCGCTGTAACCGTCGTCTTTCCATTCTCTGTATTCATCCTCTTCGTCCTGAGAATAATTGTTTCTTCTGCCGCCTTTCTTGCTCTTTCTGTTGTTCTCTTTCGGCTCTCTTTCGGGACGAGGCTCCGCTTCGGGACGGGGTTGCAAAGCTTTGATGGAAAGAGTAATCTTCTTTTCCGCGGGGCTGAACGCCAAGATCTTCGCGTCGACCTCCTCGCCGATGGACAGAATGGACGTAGGATTGTCGAGCCAGGTATGGGAAATTTGCGAAACGTGAACCAAACCGTCGACTCCCTTTTCAAGTTCTACGAAGGCGCCGAAAGGCACGATACGAACAACCTTACCGTGGACGATATCGCCCTCCGCATATTTCTCCGCCGCCAAATCCCAAGGTTGGGGCTGCAGCTGCTTATATCCGATGGAAACTTTCTTTGCTTCGCGGTCTACTTTCAATACTTTAAACTGATAACGTTTTCCAAGCTCGAGCACGTCGGTCACATTTTTCACGCCCGACCAGGAAAGATCGGAAATGTGCGCCAAACAATCGAAACCGTTCACGGAGACAAACGCGCCAAACGAAGTTGCGCGCTCCACCTTGCCCTCAACAACGTCGCCTTCCTGAATGGATTCGAGGAAAGCCGCTTCACGCTCCGCTTTCGCCGCTTCACGCGCTTTCTTTTCCGCTTCGATAATTACACGCTGCGAAGCGATGATTTCTTTTCTGCGTTCTTTTCTGATTTCTAAAACCTTTAAGCGCAGCGTCTTACCCGTATATTTTTCGAGGTCTTTCACATAGCTCGTTCGAATTTCCTTTGCGGGAACAAAAACGGGATAGGAACCAAGTTGCGCGGTAAGACCGCCCTTGTTGAAACCGGTGCATACGACGGTAAATTCCTTGCCGTCCTCGATCTCTTTCAGCTGACTTTCTTCCTCGCGCAGCTTTCTCACCATTTTTTGGGAAAGCTTTACTTTGGGGGAGACTTCCGTTACCATAACTTCGATTTCTTCTCCCACTTTTTCCGCATACGCTTCGCGGCTGTATTCTTCACAGTCGAGCTCTTCTTTGGCAAGCAATATTTCCAACTTGCCCGAAGCAGAAACGTAAACCCCTTCGTCCGTTGCAGACACGATGCGCGCAGAGAACGTCTGCCCCTTTCTGTACCGCTCTTCTTTGCCCATCTCCTCAACGACGTCTTTCATTGTCGTTGCCTGAACTTCCGCATTGTTTTCTTCCATCTTGAAAAGAACCTCCTGAGTCAGCCAATCGGGAGTGCTCGCTCCCGCAATGACGCCGACCCTTTTAAAAAATTTAATTTGTTCATATCCGAAACGTTCTGCATCTTCTAAACGGAAAACCCGCTTGCAATTTGCAGACGCAACTTCGTAAAGTTTATCGGTATTGCTGCTTTTCAGCCCGCCGATTACGAGGACGGCGTCGCACACTCGGGAAATTTCCCGAGCTTCCCGCTGTCTCTGTACAGTAGTATAACAAATTGTGTTAAAAATCTCAACTGTTTTTTGACATACTTTTCGAAGATTTTCCGTAATTTTCAAAAATCTTTGCTCCGAAAACGTCGTTTGAGCGACTAAAACAAGTTCTTTCCCCGAAAGCAAACCGCTTTTCTCTTGCAACTCTGCACAAGACGACAAGACGAAACTTTCTCCCGTCGTCCAACCGATGAGTCCCTGCGTTTCGGGATGATCGTAATGACCCGCTATCACGATTGTTTTCCCCGCGGCGCTTTTTTCCGCTACGATCCGCTGCGTTCTTTTCACAAAAGGGCAGGTACAATCGATAATCTCGATATTTCTTTCCCTGCAAACATCAAATAACGCTTTGCCCGCGCCGTGCGAACGCACGATCAGCCTTGCGCCGCAGGGAACTTCGTCCACGGTTTCCACCGTAGGAATGCCGCGCGCGGCAATTTTCGCCACTACTTGCGGATTGTGAACGATTTCGCCGAGAACGAAAGTGTTTTCCGCGGGAACTGTCAGAGCGGTGTTTACCGCGCGCCTCACGCCCCTGCAAAACCCGCAATTTTTCGCAACGATTATCTGCATTTTTCTTTAAGATCTTTTCTTTTCCCTTTTTGCCCTAAGCATGGCACGGTGTTCCGCCCGCAGCTCGTACAGTCGGTTTTTCAGTTTTTCGTCCGCTTCTTCATAGTCTGCCTGCGTCAGCTTCCTGCCGTAGTATTCGGAAAACTCCATCGGCTCGCCGAACACGATATGCGTACGACGAAATACTTTGGGACGGGAACAAATGACAAAAGGAATAATGGGCGTTTTCGTTTTAATGGCGATCAGCGCCGCGCCGCCGTGAAAAGGGAGAAACTCTTCTTCCGATTTCATATTCCTCGTTCCCTCCGGAAACATAGAGATTTTATCCCCGTTTTTTAGCGCGCGCATAGCGTCCATCAGCGTACGCACGTCGGAACCGTCTCTCATCGCGCCGATAGCGCCTACGCGCCGCGCCCAATATCCCACGACGGGCGCGTGAAGAACGGATTCCTTGGCGAGGTAATGAATCCCGTCCCGTGTGGTATGGGCGGGATAGAAAATATCCCAAAGGCAATAATGATTGCCTACATAGATATAAGCGCCCTGTCCGATCTTTTTGTGTCCGTACATTTTAAACGGATAAACGATCGCGTGAACGGGATAAAAAAGGAAACGCAGAAAATTCATCGCCGCGCTTTTGTGCCACCCCTTTTTATCCGCTTTAAACAGCACAAGCGGCTTTTTTTCTCCGCCTTTTCGGGCGTTCGTCTCCCGCGCCGTATCTTTATCTTGCTCCGCCATTATATTTTCTCCTGCATTTTTCGCTTGATGACCGATAACACTTCCTCGATCGTCATACGAGAAGTATCGATTTCCACGGCTTCATCCGCTTTTTTTAAAGGAGCGATCTCCCGCGTGGAATCCTGTTCGTCTCTTTTGATAATATCCGCTTTGATTTTTTCCAAATCGACTTCATAGCCCCTTGCTTTCAGTTCTTCGAAACGGCGTATCGCACGGACTTCGGGGCTTGCCGTTAAATAAAACTTAAAATCCGCCTCGGGAAGCACAACCGTTCCGATATCCCGCCCGTCTAACACGCAAGACATTTTTTCCGCAATCTCCCGCTGCTTTTCCGTCATCTTGATCCGTACGGACGGATATTTTGAAATAGAAGAAGCCGCCATCGAAACTTCCGGACGGCGAATCTCCTCCGAAACGTCGTTTCCGTCGAGAATCGTTTTTTGCGCGCCGTTTTCGTATTCGATATCTAACGACAATCCGCGCATTACATCGCATACTTGCCCCTCGTCCTCTATCGCAATATTTTCCTGCAGCGCTTTCAACGCGCAAGCGCGGTACATGGCTCCCGTATCGAGATATAAAATGTTATATTCCTGCGCAAGCGCTTTTGCAATCGTCGATTTTCCGCTGCCGGAAGGACCGTCGATTGCAACGTTGATTTTTGCGGCGATATCTTTTCTTAACGCTTTTGCTCCGCGCAGATAAACGTGCGACGGCGTTACGTTTTTTTCGACGAACAACATCGCGCGAATACAGAACGGCAAACTGCCGTCGATTTCCGGTTCCTGCGCCGAGAAAAGCGAACAACTGTAAAAACCCGCTTCCCGCGCGGCTTTTGCCGGATAATACGAATGAATGTCCGCCGTGTTCGAAAACACTATGCTGAGAATTTCATCCTTTTTTAAATTGTTACGCGTTTCGATTTGCTCCAACAGCTCTTGAACCGATTTTTGAATTTCTTCCTTGTCGTCCCGCGCAACCGTCGTCGCGCCGCGAATCACCGTCATGTTTTTCTCCTTTTCCTATGTTTTCCCGTATCAGTTCATTTCGCTGAATATTATAATCGGTTGATCGAAAAAAGTCAACTGTATCAACGAATTTCAACGCTTTTACGTAAGAGCGGAAGCTCTCCCCGCGGCAAACCCCGTGGAAAATGCGATTTGTAAATTAAATCCGCCCGTATACGCGTCGATATCCAACGTTTCGCCGCAGAAATACAACCCTTTTACCAGTCTGCTTTCCATTGTTTTGGGATCGATCTCTTTCAGCGACACGCCGCCCGACGTAACGACAGCCTCGTCGAATCCCCGTAAAGCCGACAGTTTCAGCGGAAATTGTTTTAGGGTGCCGACCAAACGGGTCCGCTCCTCTTTTGTGACGGCGTTCGCCTGCTTTTCTAAAGAAATTCCCGACTCTTTGAGTATGAGCAATCCCAAAGAAGAGGGCAATAATCCGCGTATAACGTTTTTCATCTGTTCGTTTTTACGCTCCGAAAAATCGCGTAAAAGCCGCGCGTTGAGTTTTTCTTCGTCGAGCGCAGGTTTGAAATCGAGCGATAAACGGATTTCCCGCAACGGAAGACGGTTAATCTCCGCAGAAAGCGAAAGCGCCAGAGGACCGCCGATTCCGTAATGCGTAAACAACAATTCTCCCATACGGGAGGAAACGATCTTTTCTCCGCGCGCCGCCGTAAGAACGACGTTTTTCAAGGAAATTCCTTGAACGGAAGAGAAATCGCCGATCAAATCCAATCCGACAAGAGAAGGCGCGCAATCATGAACGCTATGTCCGCACTCTTTCGCAAAACGATATCCGTCGCCCGTAGACCCCGTCGAGGGATAGGAAAGACCGCCCGTCGCAATCACCGCCGCGTCGCACTTATATACGCTTTTGTCGGTTATTATTTCAGACACAGTACTCTGCAAAACGTCTAATTTTTCAACGTTTTCATTTAATTTTATGGTTACGCCTGCCCCGCGGCACATTTTTTCCAATGTTTTCGTTACATCGCTTGCATGATCGGTAATCGGGAATACCCTGTTTCCGCGTTCCGTTTTTAACTGCAAACCATGATCTATCAGCAACGACATCATATTCTGAGGCGTAAAAGACCAAATTGCGCCCGTCAGAAATTTCCCGCCGTGTACAACGTGACTTAAAAATTCGTCGGGCGGACAATCGTTGGTGAGATTGCACCTGCCTTTTCCCGTAATGTATATCTTTTTTCCGAGCTTTTCGTTTTTTTCAAACAGGAGTACTTCCGCATTCCCCTTTGCGGCGGCATAAGCCGCCATCAGTCCCGAAGCTCCGCCGCCGACGATAATTACTTTTTTCACAATCTCGCCTCTTTTTATACGGAAGCGAGGGCAATCAAGCCCTCGCCGTCTTTCTTTTTCCTCTTTGATTGACAATCACACGGGATAAACGCCCGTTTTGGCAAGATCGGAGTCCACGCCCTCCCGCTGCGCTTTTCTCCATTTAAAGAAATTCTCTGCGACTTCGGGGAAAGAAGCATACGAAAGGACGTCCTCTTCCTGCGTGTAATATCCCTTTTCAACGACTTCCGCTTTGAGTTTCTCATATTCGGGGGCGAGATCGTCCGCAGGACGGTAGGTAATGCGCTTTTCGCCTTTCAACACTTTTTC
>CAYZTP010000065.1:0-5247 GCA_964481555.1 uncultured Clostridia bacterium
TTTTTTTGTGAAAATTTTGTAAAAAACGGGACAAACAATGCGAAGAATTCGTTAATATTAATAGAAACCGTTTATAAATAAGTGAATGGTGGTATGAATATGGCGCGGCGCGAATAAAAAATCGTTTTGTAATTGACAAATATCATGAAATGTAGTATAGTATGATCGATAAATATCGGGAGCGACAGATGAAAGTAAACGTAAAAAAACTCTGTGAAAATGCGAAACTGCCCGCGTACGGCTCCGATTGTGCGGCGGGCGCGGATTTATACGCCTGTTTGGAACGGCCGCTGACCATCGGCGCGGGGGAGACCGCGTTTGTGCGCACGGGGATTGCAATCGAATTGCCGTTCGGAACGGTCGGATTGGTTTACGCCCGCAGCGGACTTGCCTGCAAAAAGGATTTGGCGCCCGCCAATAAAGTGGGCGTAATCGACTGCGATTATCGGGGCGAAATGATGGTGGCGCTTCATAACCACGGAAAAGAAGCGCGCACGGTGGAACACGGAGAACGCATCGCGCAGCTTGTGATCGCACCCTATTATACCGCCGATTTTGCGTTTGCGGAAGAACTTTCGGACACGGCGCGCGGCGCGGGCGGATTTGGCTCTACGGGGAGAAAATAACATGAGAATGCGCAAAAAGCGCAATTTGGATTCCCGTTTAACGGCGTGCGAAGATATATTGATCGCAAGAGGAAAGCCTTGTAAAAATTTGAAAGAAGCGGCGGAAAACTATCGCGCGCTTATCGATTACGCGACCGTGTTCGGCAACGATCACCCCGTCCGTCTCGAAGTCGGTTGCGGCAACGGCGGCTTTATCCGCGAACTTGCCAAGCGAGAAAAAGACGTGAATTTTCTTGCGGCGGAGATGTGTTCCAACGTGATTATCACCGCGATGGAGCGCGTAAAAGCGGAGGGGATTCCCAACGTGCGCTTTTTGAATATTGCCGCGGAAATTTTGCCTTGCTATGTGCCAGAGGGCAGCGTAGAGGAATTATATCTCAATTTTTCGACTCCTTTGCCCGAAAAAAGCCGTGAAAAGCAACGGCTCACTTCGCCGCGTTTTTTAAGAATTTACCGCGCGCTGCTGAAAGAGGGCGGTATGATCGTGCAAAAGACGGACAGTCCCGCTTTTTTTGACTATTCTTTGCAACAGTTTTCCGAAAACGGATTTGCAATCGATCAAGTAACGCGCGATTTACATAATAGCGAATGGGCGACGGATAATATCGTAACCGAATACGAAGCGAATTTTTTGAAAAAAGGCGTGCCGATTTGCCGCGCGGTTGCAATAAAAAGGGGAGATTGAAAGGTTGGATTTTTCATTTTATATGCCGACGAAGGTGTTTTTCGGCAGAGACTGCGTACTTGAATACGGCGGCGCGTTACAACGGCTCGGAAAGCGCGCGTTGATCGTAACGGGACAAAGCGCGAAAAAAAACGGCGCGCTTGCCGACGTGAAGCGCGCGCTGGAACAAAACGGGCAGACGTTTACGCTATTCGACCGCGTGACGCCCAATCCTACCGTCGCTTGCGTGCGAGAGGGGATTTCCGCGCTGAGAAGAGCGAATGCGGATTTTTTGGTCGCGATCGGCGGAGGATCCGTTATGGACGCGGCGAAGGCGATCGCCTTGCTCGCCGTGCAAGAGCGAAGAGACGAAGAAATTTTTGCGGGCGGGTTCGAGGAAAACGCGTATCCGACGGCGCACGTTCCCACAACGGCGGGCACGGGCAGCGAAGTCACGCAATATGCCATTTTAACCAACGATTTCAAACAGACGAAAACGAGCGTTTCCTCGCCTTGTCTCTTTCCTAAAACGGCGTTTCTCGACGGAAAATATATGAAAGATCTCTCCCGTTCCGTCACGGTGAACACCGCGCTCGACGCGCTTTCTCACGCGACGGAAGGAATGCTCTCGCGCGCCGCCACGCCGCTTTCGGATGCGCTTGCAAAAGAGTGTCTGCGGCGTTTGTTTCCGCTTTTAAAGGAGCTGAACGGCGACCTGACGCTGCGGCAGAGGGACGAATTGTTATACGCTTCCTGTCTTGCGGGCATGACGATCGCGCAGTCCGGTACGACCGCAGTACACGGCATGGGGTATTCGCTCACATATCATTACGGGATCGACCACGGCAGGGCGAACGCTCTTCTTTTGGGGGAGACGATGAGACTGTGCGACGAGAAAAATATTTCTGCGGCGCGCGAAATTTACGTCGCTTGCGGGATAGCGGGCGTGGAGGAATTTTGCGGGGCGCTTAACGTTCTGATCGGCGAGAGAGAACGCATACCTTATGAGAGGCTCTGCGAATTTGCCGTACGCGCAATGGAGAATAAAAATATCAAAAAATCGGTTTACGAGCCTACAGAAAGCGAAGTAAAACGCATTTTTTTGCATTCGTTTGGATATTCTGACGATTAGGAGGGTAAGATTATCGAAAAATCAAATGTTTCGTTTACAGACGCGGCAGAACCGATGCAAATCTGTTATTGCGGCAACGCCAAGGTATTTTCGCTCATTCTTTATTCTTTGCTTTCGATTGCAAAATACAGCAATCGGCAAACGGTCGTGTATTTGATTACCATGGATTTACGGATGATCAATCCACTGTTTGCGCCGATCACGGAACGGCAGCGGCAAATCGGAGAAGAGGCTCTGCGGCGCGGAAATTCCGCCAACCGCGTGGTAATCAAGGACGCGACGGAAGAATACAAAAAATATTTGATGGGCGGAAAGAACGAAAACGGCTATTATACGCCCTATGCGCAAGCGCGTCTGCTCGCTTCGGAATTGGGATTGCCCGACAAGCTGATTTATCTTGACGCGGACGTTATGTGCTGCGACGATATCCGTAAGCTTTGGGAGATCGACGTGACGGGCTATGAGCTTGCCGCCGTGAAAGATAGAGTAGGGAGTGTGTTCATTCGTCCTACATATTTTAATTCGGGCGTGCTTTTGATGAATATGAATGAAATCCGAAGCTCTAAATTGTTCGGACGCGTGCGAAATTACGTAAAAAATCACAGGATGATTATGCCGGATCAAACCGCGCTCAATTTAAAATGCAAGCGAAAAAAGCTGCTTCCGCGCAGATTCAACGAGCAGCGCGCGATCGGAGACGATACCGTTATCAAACATTTTTGCCGCGGATTTAAATGGTACGGTCCGTTGTTCAGAATTTATAATTATAAGCAGTCCGACAGGGACAGCGTTCATAATCAACTAAACACGACGATTTTCGACGATATTTACGAACAATACGATCAAATACTTGCAAAATACGGTGAAATATGACGGAAACGGATGCGCCCTGCGCGCTTGAAATACAACATTTGGTAAAATCTTACGGCGAAGTAAAAGCCGTAAACGATATCTCTTTGCGCGTGGCGAAAGGGTCGTTGTTTGCGTTTTTGGGAATTAACGGGGCGGGAAAATCCACTACGATCAACATTGTTTGTTCTATTTTGAAAAAGGACGGCGGAAAGGTCTTTGTGGACGGGCGCGATCTCGACGAAGAAGCTGCCGAAATCAAAAACGAGATCGGAATCGTATTTCAAACGAGCGTACTCGATAAGGAGCTTACCGTAAAACAGAATTTGGAAATTCGCGCTTCTTTTTATTCGATTCCGAAAGAGGAACGGCGCAAAGCAATCGCACGAATCGTGGAACTGCTCGATTTGAAACCGCTTTTAAATCGTGCGGTAAAAACGCTTTCAGGCGGACAGATGCGGCGGGTGGATATCGCCCGCGCCATGTTGCACAGTCCCCGTCTGCTCGTTTTAGACGAACCGACGACGGGGCTGGATCCCAAATCCCGTATCGCCGTGTGGGCGCTGATCGATAAAATCAGGCGGGAAACGGGCATGACGGTCTTTCTTACCACCCACTACTTGGAAGAAGCGGAAAAGGCTTCGTTCGTGGTGATTATGGATAAAGGCGTCATTATCGCCCAAGGCACGCCGAACGAGCTGAAAAACGCCTATTCTCACGACTGTCTTGTAGGTTATATGCCCCGAAACGATATATTTGAGAACGAGCTTTCGCAGAAGGGATACGGCTTTTCTTACGACGGGGAGAAGGAGGCGTATAAAATCGTAATTCGCGACGGCCGCGAGGCGAAAACGCTGCTGCGCGATTTCGACGGTTATTTGCAGGACGTGGAAATTGTGAAAGGCAGCATGGACGACGTTTTTTTAAACGTGACGGGCAGGAAAATTCTTTCGGAGGAAGAGCATGGAAAGGAATAAGCAGAGCGCGGATATCTTTTTTCAGCTGACGCGGCGGCACTTGCTCGTGTTTTTTAAAAATAAGATGCGCGTGCTTTATACGCTTTTGGTTCCCGTGATCATCTTCGTCGTTTATATTTTCTTTCTGCGGAGTTTGGAGCTGACGATGGCGTATTCCATTGTGAACGAGCGTTTGCAAGAACTCGGCATGGGCGTTGCGGACGAAACGTTAAAGGGATATATCGGTACGCTTGTCGATACTTGGATGCTGAGCGGCATTACCGCTCTTTCGACGATTACCGTCTCGTTACAGACGAACACCGTGTTCGTCGAGGATAAGCAGAGCGGAGTGAATCGCGATTTTATCTCTTCGCCCATTCACAGAAATTTGCTGATTTGCAGTTATTTTTTGTGTAATTTTATCGTTACCGCGCTCATTTGCATTATTTTTCTCGTAATTTGTTTTCTCTATCTGGCTTGCATGGGCGAATTCGCGCTTACCCTGTTAAACGTTCTTACTATTTTTGCAGTGCTGCTTTACACGACGGTTTCCGCCACGCTAATGACGGTGTTTATCTGTTCGTTCGTCAAGACGGAAGCGACGATGGCGGGTTTAATGGCGTTGTTTTCTACGGCGATCGGGTTTTTAATCGGCGCGTATATGCCGCTCGGTTCTCTCCCGTCCGTAGTACAGAATTTCTGCGGTTTTATCCCGGGAACGTATTCCTGTTCTCTTCTCAGATACTCTTTTATGACGACGCCGCTGGCGAATTTAAACGATTATGTTGTGAACGTCATGCGCTTGGAAGGCGGCACGGAGCTGATTGCGGAGGTGACGCAGACGTTCGGTTTCGATTTGCGGTTTTTCGGAACGGCGGTGGGACCGCAGTGGCAGACGTTCGCCGTCGCAGTGTTTATCGTGATTTTCCTCTTGCTGAATATCGGATTCGGGAATAAGATCGCCGCCGTCCTCGGAATCGGCAAAAAAAAGAAAAAACAAAGAAAGTCGTAAAAAGCTAA
>CAYZTP010000066.1:0-4976 GCA_964481555.1 uncultured Clostridia bacterium
ATGTATAAACGGCGCGAAAAGCGTTCAAAATAACAACGAAAGGGAGGTTGAATATGGATTTTACCAAAACGCAGACATTCCATAATCTCGCAAGAGCTTTTGCGGGAGAAAGTCAAGCGGGTATGCGTTATCAACTTACGGCAAAAGCTGCGATGAAGCAGGGTTATTCCGTTCTTGCGGATACGATTCGTTCGATCGCGAAGAATGAAACGAATCATGCGAGAGTGTTTTTTGAAGCGATTCAACAGTACGCGGGCAGTCAAGACAATATTCATATTGACGCGAGCTATCCGTTTCATGCCGGAACTTTAGCGGAAAATTTGCACTTTGCGGCGATCGACGAACAAGACGAACACGAAGTTCTTTATCCGAATTTCGCAAAAATCGCAAAAGAAGAGGGGTTTGGGCAAATTGCCGTCAAATTCGAACAGGTAGCGAAGGTGGAAAACAATCATCGGATCATCTTCGAATATCTCTACGAGGCGTTCAAGGACGGCTCTCTCTACAACGCGGAACGTCCGATGTTGTGGATTTGCAGCGAATGCGGTTATATGCATACGACGAAAGAGGCGTGGAAGGTTTGTCCGCTTTGCGGCGCGCCGCAAGGCGACGTGGAACTTCATCTTCCTTTTAAAAAGGAGAATCTATGAAAAACAGTAACTCTAACAACAAAGCTTGCGGTTCGAAAAATTCCGCAAATAATTGCGGCGGCAGTGCGAAAAATTCCAAAACGAGCGGCGGTAAATGCAGCGCGCAAAAGAAGAACGGCCAAAACGACGAGGAATGAAAGGCCGCGAAAAAAAAGGCTTGAACAAGGGCGCGGATATGCGTTCGGACGAGGATTGCCTCGGATCTTATACGGGGATCTGTACGGAGAACGAATACGAAACGCCCGTTCAAGACGCCGACGATCTGTAAGAAAAAGGAACGAAAAATTTTTTTCGTTCCTTTTTCGGTTGTAAAAATCATACGGCTGCGATATAATAAAGAAGCGGAAAGTTCACGCGTTTTTCACGCCGATATTAAATACCGTTCAGATTTTAGGTTTATAATAACGTTTGCAAAGAAGAAAAACGTAATGAAAAAGGAGTATCAATGAAAAGAAAATCGACAATGGCGCTGATTGCCTTATTCGTATGCGTTTGTATTTTAAGCGTTTGCGCCTGTTCGGAGAACAGTCAGACATTATATAACGTTGCGACGCAGCTCGGCTACGAGGATGGCGAAGACGACTGGATCGCCTCCGTAACGGGCGCGGGAACGGAAGCGCGTAAAATGTATGAGGAAGCTGTCGCGGACGGCTATGAAGGCTCCTATGTGGACTTCTTGAAAGAAATCGGATACAGCGTGAATACCGATGGTTCCGAAAGTATTTCTGAAGCGCTGACGTCCGTCGTATATATCCGTTGCGGATTCTCGTTTGTCACTACAATCGGCGGTTTCGGCAGACCGATGCAGCAAACGGAAAGCACGGCGTACAGCCGCGGTTCCGGGGTAATTTATTCGCTTGATTCGCAAAACGGGGACGCTTATATCGTAACCAACTACCACGTCGTGTACGAGGCGGAAAGCAAAGGGGACGAAACAATCGCGCATATCAGCGACGATATCGCAATCTATTTATACGGAAGCCTTTACGAAGACGATTCGTGCAAAATCGAAGCGTCTTATCTCGGCGGTTCGATGGAGCAGGATATCGCCGTGCTTGAAGTGAAAGACAGCGAGGTTTTAAAAAACAGCTATGCCCGCGCCGCAAAAATCGGAGATTCCGATGCGCTTAGCGCAGGCGAAACGGTTTACGCCGTCGGCAATGCGAATTCCGATGGAATTTCGGTTACGCAGGGCGTAATCTCGGTGGAAGCGGAGTATATTACGATGACGACCGCCGACGAAACGACCGAGGTATCCATGCTCGAAGTCAGAACGGACGCCGCGGTCAATCACGGCAATTCGGGCGGCGGGCTGTTCAATACGGACGGCAGACTGATCGGAATCGTGAACGCGCGTTCGGAAGAAGACGGCGTGGTGTCGTTCGGTTACGCCGTACCTGTTAATCTCGCGCGCGCCGTAGCGCAGAATGTGATCGATAACAGCGGCGCAAACAAATCGAAGGGCGCGCTCCGCGCGATGTTGGGCATCACCGTGCAAATTACGGACTGTAAGAGCGTTTATAACGAAGATACGCAGAAAACATATATCGTCGAAACGGTTGAGGTGAAAGAGGTTACTTCGGGAATCGTCTCCGGAAAACTTTTGACGGGCGATATCATCTATTCCGTTCGCATCAACGACAAACCCGAAAAAGTCATTACGCGTCTGTATATGATCGGCAATACCATGTTCGACGTGCGCAAAGGAGATACGGTTACGTTAATCGTCGGGCGCGGGGACGAAACGTTGACAATCTCTTTGGAGTATGACTCCGATTCGTATTTTTCACTTTACGATTAAAACGCGGAAGAAAGAAGTTTCGTACGGAAACTTCTTTTTTTTGGTTGAAAGATCGGCGGAAATTCTCTTTGAAGCTTGACATTCGCCTTGCGATGAAATATAATAGAATCGTCGGTCGGCAGACCTATGAAACTAACGAAGAGGTGTTTTATGGAAAATTTGAAGAAATGCATCGCGGAGGCCGTGGGAACGATGATTCTCGTCGTATTCGGTTGCGGCGTGGCGGTTGCTACAGGCTGCGAGGGAAACGCCGGCGTCGTGGCTACCGCGCTTGCGTTCGGGCTTGTTATCGTTGCAATGGCGTATTCGATCGGGAACGTATCGGGATGTCATATCAATCCCGCCGTATCTCTTGCGATGCTCATCTCGAAAAAGATGACGGTCAAAGAATTCATTCTTTACGTCGTAAGCCAAATCATCGGCGCGTTGATCGGCGCGGCGATCGTCGGCGCGTTCTTTGGTTCGTTTACCAATCTCGGCGGCAACGTGGCGCAGGAAGCGCTCGTAACGGCATACGGCAGCGGCGGTTCTCTGGTTGTCGCGCTTCTCGTAGAAGTCGTTTTAACGTTTGCGTTTGTGCTTGCGATAATGGGCGTTACTTCCAAAACGGAGAATAAAGCGGTTACGGGGATCGTGATCGGGCTTACGCTTACGCTCGTTCATCTGCTTGGAATCAGACTGACGGGAACCTCCGTCAATCCCGCGCGCTCGATCGGACCTGCGGTTTTACAGATGATCGGCGGCGATTTTACCGCGATTTCGCAGATTTGGATTTTTATTGTCGGTCCGCTTGTCGGCGCGGCGCTTGCGGCGTTGCTCTATCGCTGCATCTCCTCGCAGAATCAAGATAAAAAAACGGTGCCGGAATCCGAAACAAACGAAGAGGAAGAGCCTTAAAAAAACGTTAAGCCGCATTGTTATCAAAACAATGCGGCGTTTTTTAATTACTTGACAAAAAAGCATTCGCAACTTATCATAACGGAAAGAGGTTATCATGTACCAAAGAAAAATCAAAATTGTCGCGGTCGTTCTTTGCCTTGCGCTGGCGTCGGGATTTTCCGCGTGTAAGGGGAAACATACGCTCGTTTCCGTTGCGCCGCAGGAGGCCGATTGCACGCAGGCGGGGAATATCGGATATTGGCAATGCAGCGATTGCGGCGCGGTTTTCGCGGATGAAGACGGCGAGCGGGAAATCACGCTTTCCCAAACGGTGTTACCAGCGCTCGGACACGAGTATGTGTATTCGTACAGCAATCATTTGGGCGATTGTACAAGCGAAGGCGTGGACGTATCTGTTTGCACGCGTTGCGGCAATATGTTAGAGACGACAGGCAATCCTTCGGAGCATCAATTCGGCGCCTACCGCCAAACGAAAAAGCCAACCTGCACGGAAGACGGCGAGGAAAAACGGATATGCGCCGTCTGTAATGCGGTGGAAAGCCGCTCTGTGCCTTCGCTCGGACACGAGTATGTGTATTCGTACAGCGATCATTTAGGCGATTGTACGAACGAGGGCTTGGATATCTATGTGTGTTCGCGTTGCGGGGACGTAGAAGAAAGAACGGGAACCGCCGCGGAGCACGTTTTCGGCGAATTCGTTCAAACAAAAGCGCCCGCTTGTACGGAGGACGGCGAAGAGACGCGTAGTTGTACGGTGTGCGGGATTAAGGAAAGCGTCGTTCTTCCCGCAACGGGTCACAGTTGGGGCACGGATAACGTTTGTACGAAATGTTCCGTCCGAATTGCCGCCACGGAAGGGCTTACTTATACGTATATAGAGAGTTATGGCGGATATGCGGTAAGCGGGGAAAACGTAATCGCTGCGGAAGTAACCGTTCCCGTCTACGAGGGCGGCTTGCCCATTGTCGCGATTGCAAACAACGCTTTCGAATTCCACGATCGGCTGACGTCGTTGAATATTTACGGGCAGATCACGGTAATCGGACAATACGCTTTTCGCGGGTGTATCTCTTTAACGGAAATTACGATCGGAGACAGCGTCGAAAGGATCGGCGTTTGCGCATTTTACGGATGCGATTCCCTTGAACGGCTTTCTATCGGGAAAAATGTGAAGGAAATCGGGAATTCGGCTTTTTACGGATGCACGTCTTTGCGCGAAATTACCGTTTCGCAAGAGAACGCGGTTTACCGCGCGGAAGGAAACTGCCTAATTCAAGGGACGACTCTGATCGTGGGCAGCGTCGGCGCGCAGATCCCCTCGTATATCACCGAGATCTCGGACAATGCGTTTATTAGGATGAGCAAGTTAAAAACGCTGACGCTTCCGTCCTGCTTAACAAAAATAGGCGATTTTGCGTTTTTAGGCACGGGCTTGACGAAAATCGTATTCGAAGGCACAAAGGCGCAATGGAATGCGGTGGAAAAGGGAAAGGAATGGAACCGCGAAGTTGCTGCCTTTACGGTGGTCTGTACCGACGGGGAAATCCGTTACGGTGAAACGGACGTATCATAAACAATATTATTATTGTCGAAATCAACAATAATTTGTAAAAAAATAGCGGAAA
>CAYZTP010000067.1:0-4973 GCA_964481555.1 uncultured Clostridia bacterium
CTCTTTCCATAACCGTACTTCCTTTCAAGAACACGAGTTCTTAATATATATTATATCGCCGTTCTCTCAAAATTTCAAGAGTTTTCTCGAAAATTTATAATGATCACGAACATTTTTTTCATCTCGTACGCCAAACGGTAAGAATTTCAAGGATATTTTAACTCTAAATACTTTATTAATCCGAGAGATAAACTCCTCTACGTCAAGCTCGTTCTGTTTTTCCGCATTGAGTTTTTCGGCGGATTGCAAATTGCTTTGCGCTTCTTTCCTTTGCAAAAATGCTTTTCTCGCTTCGCTTTCGTCTCGAAATACCGGCTTGGCGCGGATGTATCAAAAATCGCAAAGTCCTATTCCCTGCGTGATAAAGTCAAAGAAATCAATCTTGGAAAGACTCCTACCGGCACTAATCAGGTATGTAAACTGTTGCAAAGCGTCATCGACGAAATTCTACCTAACGACGAAGAAGAAGGCTTTCCCGTTTATAAGGTTAATAGTCAAGATGTAGCGTATCTTGATGACCTGTATGACAAAAAGAGCGAACAGCATATTCTCACGGTTAGAGTGTCGAACGATGCGTTCTTCCATCGCATTCTCGTTGACGTTTGCTACCGTGTCATAACGAATGACAAGCACGGCGTAGACGGCTATAAGGTCTACAAAGACGAAACCACCGATAATCAATAATGATTGCCTCGCAGTACATTCCTCTTGTCAAATATAACATTCGCGGCGGCGGTGTGATATACAGCGTGGGCGTTAAACAATACTACTATACAAGAGGCGATTTTTAAATTTTTTCGCAATGAAAGCTATTTATTTTATCTCGAAATCTTCCTTTTGTCTCTCCCGCTTTCGTAAAATAATCGCTCCGTTCACACTTTGCGCTTTTTGGAGCCGGGTTGCAGTCGCGCCGCAACGGGCAATAACAGCACGCTCACGCCCAGGTTGATCGCATAGACCGCGCTTTGCAGTCCCACGCGCCCCGCGAAATAGGCAAGAAACGTCTTTTTCGGCACGCCCTGCCAAATAAAAATCTTCACGTAGTAATAATTGACGACGCTGTTTAAGCAAATCGTGATCGCAAGATAACAAATCAAAAACGCGATAAGGCATTTTATGATCAGTCGCGCGCCGTTTTTCGGCGGCAAATAGTTCATGACGATCCCCGCAAGAAAGCCGTAAATGCCGAGCGTCAGCCCGAACAGCCAATACACGCCGCTCGGCGCGATAAGAAAGCCGATTGCGTCGCCCAAAAATCCGACGGCAAAGGCGGGAACCGCCCCGAGCAGCATTGCCGCGAAAAAACAGACGGTGTAAGTAAAGGTGATGTTAAAGCTCGGCGTTACGTTGACGGAGAGCATATTCGCCACGACGGACAGGGTAATAAAAATCGCAAGCAGCGCGACTTTCTTCCCCGAAGAAAGAGAGACAAACGATTTGGAAAACACAATAAAAAACCTCCTTTGAGGAGGTCCGACGATAACGCGCGCCGCGGCTTTTACCATAAACGGCGCAAATCGAGCGGACGCGCCGCAGCACCGCAGAAACGATAGAAAAATTTACCGTCTCTTTCGTTTGCGAACAACGTCCCGTTTCGCAACACTTAACGCGCCTTGGCTACTCTTCTCAGCGATTATACCATGCCGAACGGAAAAACGCAAATGAATTTCACATAAATTTCCGCGAAAACAAAATACTTTTAAATATGGTACTGATTATCATACGCACCGCCGTTATCTTTATCACGCTGCTGATTATTATGCGGCTGATGGGCAAACGGCAAATCGGCGAAATGCAGCCGTTCGAGCTTGTGATTACCCTGCTCATCGCCGAGCTGGCGTGTATCCCCATGGCGGACGCTTCCATTCCGCTGTTATACGGAATTATCTCCGTTATCACGATCTACGTTCTGCACGAGCTGGTCACGCTGATCGACCTCAAAGTAAAGCCCATGAAAGCGCTGATCAGCGGAAAGCCCAGCGTCGTCGTAAACAAAAACGGAATCGACGACTATCAGCTGAAAAAGAATAATTTGGACGTTTCCGATCTGATCGAATCGCTCCGTTCGGCGGGATATTTTTCGCTTGACTGTATCGATTACGCGCTTTACGAGAGCAACGGAACCTTTTCTGCATTGCCTAAGGAAGATTACGAGCAATTACAGACTTCTTTGCCGCTCGTCATCATCGATAACGGCAAATACGACAAAAAAAATTTGGCGATTACGGGATTGGAACAACGTTTTTTCGATGAAATCTTGCGCGGACAAGGCGTTAAAAACGAAAAGAAAGTACTCGTTTTGACGGCGGACGGCACGGGCAAACTGTATTTACAGATGAAAAACGAAAAATTCCGTACCCTGCAAGTGGAATATCCGAGGGGGAAAACATGGTAAAATCGCTTGCGAGCATTTTCATCGCAACCGCGTTGCTCATCGGGCTTGCCGTTTTCGAATGGTTTTACGTCGCCGACCAGTTTACGCAATTCGGAGAAGAGCTGCAAAGCCTTTACGATAAAACACAGGAAGCGAGCGCGAACGGCGAGGACGCGAAAGCCGTTCAACTTTCTTGGGAAAACCGTAAAGAAAAATTGCATATTTGCATTCCCCATAACGACGTTATGCGCATCGACGATTATCTTTCCGAAGCCGTACGCTTGATCGCGGAAAAGGAATACGAACTCGCTTTGCCGAAGCTCGAAATATTATTGCACCTTTGCAAATGTCTGCCGGATACCTATCGTCCGGGTTTGGAAAACGTTTTTTAACCGAATACAAAAACGCCCGAGCGGGAATGCGCTCGGGCGAAAATTTTGTTCGTTAATAACATTCGCGAATGCAATCCACGGGCTGTTTTTTCGCCATACGGTAAACGGGAAAGAACGTTGCCGCCAACGTGACGATCAGTCCGATGAGGATCACCGCAACGACGGCGGCAACGCCGAAGTGCATAAACGCCATCGAAACATGGAAAAGTTTTAAAAGCACATAATTCGTCGCCCCGCACATAAAGTATGTGACCGGCAACGCAATGATAATATCGATTACGGCAAGAAACACGCTTTCCGAAAAGAATATTTTATACACGTCCGAGGCGTGCGCGCCCAACGCGCGCAATACGCCGATCTGATCGCGTTTCTCGTCTACCGAAAGGCTGACGAATTGATAGATGAGCAGAGCCGCGAAAATCCCGAACGCAATTCCCGCAACCGCAAAGGTCGTCTTGCTTGCGGCGAGCGTCTTGCTGTACTCCGTAAAATTCCGCACAACCGACGAATTAAGCGCATAGCCGCTCTCGTCGCAAAAGGAGATTAAGGCTTTCGCCGTTTTTACGGAAGGCATTTTCGCCGCTACCGCCATAATCCCGAGCGCGGACTCCGCGCCGTATTCCGAGCGCATGAACGAAGCCATATAATCTTCGCTCACATACAAGGAGTCGTAATATCCTTGTCTTGTCGATCCGTTTTCGCACGTGAGACAGGGCGCATAATCCACCACGCCCACGATTTTTAAGGGGGCGTCTTCTCCCGTTTCGGGATCGGGAAGATAAATGCAAGTCTCTAAATCGACCAAATCCTGCGCGGAGGAGATTTTGCAAATTCCCCTCTCGTCCGGCACATATTCGTAAATGAGGAAATCCTCGTTGATAAGAACTTCTTCAAAGGGATAATGATACGAATCGTAAAAGCCGAATTGGATAAACGCTTCCGTCCAACAAGAATTGACGGCGATTTCCCCGCTGTTTTGGGGAAGCCGCCCGTACAGAGTAAAATCGGTATCCGCCAAAGCATCCTTAGAAAGATAACACACGCCGCTCCCCATATCGGAACTGAAAAATTGCAGACAGGTCGATAAGCTTTCTGTGCTCGGAAACGCGGGAAAGCACTTCCGAAAATAAGAGAACAGATCCGCTTCCGCCGCGGGCGAAAAATGCACGCCCGTCGCCTGATAAAGCGCGTCTAAATCGCTTTGCAAAATAGGAAAAGCTTCGTTCTCCTCGTCTACGGAATAAATTTCCGTAGAAAGCTCGTAATCGTAATAGCTCTCCGCGAGAATGGTTTCGTCGTCGTAAAACGCCGCGGTTACCGTCAAGCCGAACATCATAAGCGCGCAAACGGTGAGCAAAACGACGATCAGAAGCCGCCACGGGTGAGCGGGCAACCCTTTCAATCCCATGCGGATCGCAACCCGCAGAGGCAATTTTTTCTTCGTCATATTACGCCTCCGCCGCAAGCGAATCGCGCACGATCAACCCGTCCTCCATTTCCAAAACGCGGTCGCCGTACTTGCGCGCGAACTCCTCGTCGTGCGAAACGACAATGACGAGACGATCCTTCGAAAGCTCTTTTAACAGCGTCAAGATTTCGTCGCCCGTCTTGCTGTCGAGCGCGCCCGTCGGTTCGTCCGCAAAGATGATTTTCGGTTGTTTTACGAGCGCCCGCGCAATGGCGACGCGCTGTTTCTGACCTCCCGAAAGCTCGTTCGGGCGGCGCGGCGAATCGAACTCCAAATCCACCTTTTTCAAAATTCCGTCGATGAGTTCCTTCTCCGCTTTTTTTCCTTGCAGCTGCAACGCAAGCCCGATATTTTCCTGCACGGTAAACTCCGGCAGCAGATTGTATTCCTGAAATACAAAGCCCACGTATTCGTTGCGGTAGTCGTCCCAATCCTTTTCCTTAAAATCCTTGCTCGATTTTCCTTGAAAGATAACTTCGCCTTCGGTGGGTTTATCCAACCCGCCCATCAAATGGAGCAGCGTACTTTTTCCGCAGCCGCTCTTGCCGAGGATAAAGATCATTCCCTTTTCCCCGAAATCGACGCTCACGCCCTTTAACGCATGGACGGGCGCGGCGTTTTTCAGCTGATAGACTTTTTCTAAGTTTTTGATTTCAAACATATCGATCTCCTTCTTTTTACGTTATTTTTTACTGTTTCGGGTTGATTGGGGGTTGTTTGTAATGTTTTCTACGATCGT
>CAYZTP010000068.1:0-4871 GCA_964481555.1 uncultured Clostridia bacterium
AAGGTTAAACCTTGCCCGTACCGTTCCAATAAGGGGGTGTCTGACATAAAGACGTAACGGAGCGGCTGTCCCAAATAGATAAAGAGCTGTATCAACGCGTACGCAAAGCGTTGGGAATCAATTTGCGCGAAAGGCACCTGCGGGGCGGTTACGCGACAAAAAGAAAATACGAAATCCGTCGCGCCGCGTATGCTGCTCGTTCCCAAAATACTCCCAATGCAAATTCTGTGAAGATTGAGTGAATAACTTGTCTTTTCTTGTCGAATGTGATATAATACACAAAAAATCACGTTACGGTTTGGCGATGGCGAAGCTTTTGGGAATAGACGTAGGCTCGACTACGGTTAAAGTTTGTGTAATTGGCGAGAGCGGAGAACTGTTATATTCTTCTTATGTGCGGCATTTTTCCCGCGTAAAAGAGTGCGTATTGGGGGAACTGGAAAAGGTTCGCTCGATTTCTGCGCGCTATAAAGTTTGTATTACCGGATCTGCCGGATTGGGACTTGCCCAGCGCGGAAAGATCCCTTTCGTACAGGAAGTGCAGGCGGCATTCGGCGCGATAAAAAAATATTATCCCGATACGGACGTTGCGGTGGAGTTGGGCGGCGAGGATGCGAAGATCATTTTCGTAACCGGCGGAACCGAACAACGCATGAACGGCAGCTGCGCCGGCGGTACGGGTGCGTTTATCGATCAAATGGCGACTCTTTTGGATATTACGGTAAGCGAAATGGACGCGCTTGCGCTTACGGCAATCCGTGTGTATCCCATCGCTTCACGTTGCGGCGTGTTTGCGAAGTCGGATATTCAGCCGCTTTTGAATCAAGGGGCGAGCAAGGCGGATATCTCCGCGTCTATTTTCCAAGCGGTCGTCGATCAAACCGTTTCGGGGTTGGCGCAGGGACGGCGGATTAAAGGGAAAGTTCTCTTTTTGGGCGGACCGCTTTATTTTTTAAAGGGGCTGCGTAAAGCGTTTATGACGACGCTGAATCTTGACGAGGAACACGCGGTATTCCCCGACAACGCACCTTGTTTTATGTCGATCGGCGCGGCAATGTCTGCAAGCGCCGGCGAAGAAGAGTCGCTTTCCGCAATCGAAGAACGGATTGAGGCATTGACGGATAGCGGCGATATCACGCTCGGCGAGCCGTTGTTTGCGTCTCGGGAGGAGTATGACGAATTTATCTCCCGTCATATGCGCAGCGATTTGCAGTTCGAGGATATTCACAAGTACAAAGGGGACGCCTATTTGGGGATCGATTCCGGCTCGACGACGACGAAGCTGATGCTGATTACGCCCGATTGCAAAATTTTGTATTCCCATTATCAAAGCAACAACGGACAGCCTCTCGACATCGTTGTTTCAAGGATTCGCGAGATTTATTATTTGATCGGGAACCGTATCACAATTCGCGGCGCGTGCGTAACGGGCTACGGCGAAGATATGATGAAAGCGGCGATGAAAATCGATTTCGGCGTAGTAGAGACGATGGCGCACTTTAAAGCCGCGCTCTACTTCAATCCGGAAGTGGATTTTATCATAGATATCGGCGGACAGGACATCAAATGTTTTAAAGTGAAAAACCGTGCGATCGATTCGATCATGCTGAACGAGGCGTGTTCTTCGGGGTGCGGATCGTTTATACAGACGTTTGCAAAGGCTATGGGAATGGAGATAGCGGAATTTTCCCGTCTCGGACTGTTTGCAAAGCATCCCGTCGAACTGGGATCGCGCTGCACGGTATTCATGAACAGCTCGGTCAAGCAGGCGCAAAAAGAAGGGGCGAGCGTAGAGGATATATCGGCGGGTCTTTCCTCCTCCATCGTAAAGAACGCGATTTACAAGGTCATTCGTGCGCGCACGCCCGAAGAACTCGGCGAACATATCGTGGTGCAGGGCGGAACCTTTTTAAACGACGCGGTATTGCGTTCGTTTGAAAAGGAAACGGGGAAACAGGTCGTCCGACCCGCCATCGCCGGGTTGATGGGGGCGTTCGGCGCTGCGTTATACGCCAAAGAGAACACGAAGGAAGATACGCTGATCAGTTCTCTGGCGACAGAGGCGGAACTTGCGCATTTTTCATACAGTTCGCAAACGGTCGTATGCAAGGGCTGTACTTCCCATTGCAACGTAAACATTCTTACTTTTTCCGACGGCAGGAAGTTCATATCGGGAAACAAATGCGAAAGGGGCGCGGGGCGAAAACCGCCGCAGGATCTGCCCGACGTGTACGCATATAAATATAAAAAATTACTTGCCTTTCCCGACGGGAATTCCGAGGGAAAGCGCGGGACTGTGGGGCTTCCTTTACAGCTTGTCATGTACGAGCAACTCCCTTTGTGGACAACCTTCTTTGAAACGTGCGGTTTTAAAGTCGTTCTTTCGGAAAAAAGTTCGCGCGAGTTGTATTTTAAAGGGCAACACACGGTGGCAAGCGATACGGTGTGTTATCCCGCTAAGCTTATGCACGGGCATATCGAATCGCTGCTCGATCAGGGCGTGGATTTTATCTTCTATCCCTGTGAAAGCTATAATTTGGACGAGCATGATTCGATGAATCATTATAATTGTCCCGTGGTGGCGTATTATCCGGAATTATTAAAGGCGAATAACGAACGTCTGAACGCCGATAATTTCGTGATGCCGTATATCGATCCGAATATGGAGAGCGCGACGGTAAAAACGTTATGCCGCGCGTTAAAAAAATATAGGATTCCCGCTTCTCTCGTCAAAAAAGGGTTGCGCAAAGGAATGGAACAAATGCGTCTGTTCCATCGGGATATCGTAGAAAAAGGAAATGAAATTCTCGCATCGGCCGAGCGTGAGGGAAGACAGGTCGTCATTCTTGCGGGAAGACCGTACCATACCGATCCCGAAATCAATCATGGAATCAACAAATTGCTCAATTCGCTCGGCGTTTCTGTGCTTTCGGAGGACGCCGTGTTTGAGGAAGCGAATCTTGTAAACGTAAACGTTTTAAATCAATGGACTTATCACGCGCGAATGTACCGCGCCGCGGAACTTGCAACGAGGCGGAAAAACGTGAACGTCGTACAATTAGTTTCTTTCGGATGCGGCATCGACGCGGTAACGACGGACGAAGTGCGGCATATCCTCGAAAGCAAAGGAAAATTATATACGCAAATTAAAATCGACGAGATCAATAATCTCGGTGTGGTGAAGATAAGGCTGCGTTCCATGCTTGCCGCAATCGAAGAACAGAACCGCGGGGAGTAACATGAAAGAAATTCAAACGAAACAGACGGTAGATTTTGCAGACGAATATCCGCTTTTTACTTCGGAAATGAAAGAAACTTATACCATTTTGATTCCCGATATGCTGCCTTGGCATTTCGATCTTTTGACGTATTGTATGCGGCAACAGGGCTATAAAGTGGATATTTTGCACAACGAGGGCAGAACGGTCATAGACGAGGGGTTGAAACACGTGCATAACGACGCGTGTTATCCTGCGCTGTGCGTCATCGGACAATATCTCGACGCGCTCAAAAGCGGCAAATACGACGTCAATCGCACGGCGGTACTCATTACGCAATCGGGCGGAGGCTGCCGCGCAAGCAATTATATCCCTTTGATCAGAAAGGCGCTGAAAGCGGAATTTCCGCAAGTGCCCGTTCTTTCGCTGAATTTTGCCGGATTGGAAAAGGGCAACGGTTTGGAAATCAACTTAAAGTTTTTATTAAAACTTGCCTATTCTATCTTCTACGGCGATTTAATTATGAGCTGTTTTAATCAAACCAAGCCCTATGAACGTTTGGAAGGGGATAGCGAAAAAGCGCGCATACAATGCGTGGAAGAGATGAAAAAGGGGTTGGACGGCGGCGGCTATAAAAAACTGAAACGAAATGCGAATTTTATTTTAGAAACGTTTGCCGCAATCGAGGTAAATCATGAAGAAAAAATTAAAGTAGGGATCGTGGGAGAAATTTACGTAAAATATTCGCCGTTTGGAAATTCTCATTTGGAGGAATTTTTACTTGCCGAAAACTGCGAACCCGTCGTACCCGCGCTGATGGATTTCATTTTGTATTGTGTGATTAACAATGTGAACGACGCAACGTTTTACGGAAGAAGGAATATCTCCACCCCTGTATTCCGTTTTGTTTACCGTTGGTTATACGGAAAGCAGAAAAAAATCATTAAATTAACGAAAAAACAAGGCAGGTACGAACCGCTTCATGATTTCGAGCATTTGCGCAGATGTGCCGATAAAGTCATCAATCAAGGAGTAAAAATGGGCGAGGGGTGGTTGATCCCCGCGGAGATGACGGCGCTTGCCGAAACGGGAACGGAAAACATCGTTTGCGCGCAGCCTTTCGGATGTCTGCCCAATCATATAGCGGGGAAAGGCGCTGTGCGTGCAATTAAACAGCTTTATGAAAACGTGAACGTCGTTCCCGTTGATTACGATCCTTCGGCGACGAAAGTCAATCAAGAAAACCGTATTAAACTTATGCTTTCCACCGCGAGGGAAAACAATGGACGAATAAAAAAATAAGACATAAGCGACCTGATTTCTGTTAAAGTTAAATTTAATATGGTAAAAGAGTCAAGCAAACAGCTTGGCTCTTTTGTGTAAATAAATAACAATTGGTGTAAGCCAATTGTTACAAATCCATCGGCTATGCCGGTGGTAAAAAGCTTTAGCTTCAAGCATTGTGGGTATTATATTTTATCTTTCAACTTTCGAGCCGTCAATTTTTGACGGTTTTTACTTTTTTCTCATTTTTTCTTATCTTTTTTATTTTTTCTTTACCCCAACATTTGACAAAGAGCCTGTTTTTTATAAAAAATCAAAACCGTGACGGGGCGGGTCGTTTTCCTTTCAATGTTTTTTGACGCCCGCAAC
>CAYZTP010000069.1:0-4604 GCA_964481555.1 uncultured Clostridia bacterium
ATTTTCAATACGCCGCGGCGTATTGCTATGTTTCTTGTTCCAAGTAACATAAAAACCTTTTATTGAGAAAGCAATCGATAGGGTATTTGCGGCGACATTCGTGCAACGAATAAAAAAGAAACGAGTTAAGCGAATGCCGCCGTAGTTTTTGAAAAGAGAAAATAAAAGAGAGAGAATCAATGGAAGAAATAATTTACGGCGATATTCGCGTACAGCTTTTAAGCGAAGATATCCTTCGAATCGAATTAAAAAAAGACGGCAAATTTTGCGACGGGAATACCTTTTTCATTCCGAACAGAACGGATTATACGGGCAGTATTTCCTATACGCAGGAAGAGAGCGTCGTATGTTTCGGCGCATATGAACTGTATTTGCCCGAAAACACGAAATCACTTGCGGGCGTTCGGTTGGACAAAAACGGCAAACGCGTCTATACATATAAAAAAACCGCAAACAGCGGCGAACTTCCGCCGTTGAATCGTACGCCCGAGGTATTCGCGCTTTCGGATACGCCCCGTATTTTGATTCCGGAGGGTGGATATTCAAAGGAAAGGAAGGACGAATATCGGGTAACCGAAAACGTACAGGACATTTACCTTTTACTGTGCCGAAAAGACGCGAAGAAACTCCGCAGACTCTATGTGGAACTGACGGGGAAATGCGAACTTGTGCGTCTTTCGGTTTTAGGCGGATGGAACAGTAAATATTACGCATATAACGAACGGACTGCGAAACAGTTGATTTTTGACTATGAGTCGCATCATGTTCCGCTCGACGTCATGGTGATCGATACCGATTGGCGCGATTGCAAAGACGGGTGGGGTTACGACGTCAATACCGAACTGTTTCCCGATATGGAAGGTTTTCTGCGTTTTGCGCATGAACACGGCGTGGAGATCATGTTTAACGATCATCCCGAACCCGTGGAGAGAACGCAGGTGTTTTCGCCCGAAGAAATTGAATATCGCGAAAAGAATCTGCAAGCTCTTATGGAACGGGGAGTGGATATCTGGTGGTATGACCGAAATTGGAGTACGAATTTGATCTCTCCGACGAAACAAATTTATTGGGAAACCTTGGGATTGTATCTGTTCCAAGACGTCACGCGTCATTACTATCAAGAAAAATCGGGCGACAAAGAAATCTATCGCCGTCCCGTGATTATGGGGAACGTTGTAAATGTTGTGAACGGAAACTATATCGGAATTACGGACAGCGCTTCGCACCGCTATTCTATTCAGTGGACGGGAGACGCAGGCAGTCGCATGGACGATCTTGCGCAAGAAGTGAACAATTTGGTAAAATGTACGAATCATTGTATTCCCTACGTCAATTCCGATTGCGGCGGACATACGGGAAATCCCGACAGGGAAGAATTTGTTCGCTGGATGCAATTCGGAAGTTTGTCGCCTGTATTCCGTCCGCATTGTACAAACTCGGTGGAACGCACGCGCGAACCTTGGGTCTATGACAAGGAAGTGGAAAATATCGTGCGGGAGTATAGCAATCTGAGATATCGGTTGCTTCCCGTCGTCTATGCGAACGCTTACCGCGCTTACGAAACGGGCGAGCCGATATTTAAGTCGCTCGGATTTGAATATTCCGAAGACAAGAAAGCGTGTAGTTGTTACGATTCATATATGCTTGGCAGCGATCTTCTTATTTCGCCGATCGTCGGTTGCAATCCGATTTCCATCAAATCGGGAAATTATACGTCGCCCGTCAAAGCGATTTTCTATCGCGGAAAAGGCTTTGCGGAAAATCCGCTTGCCGATGCGGAGTGGAAAAAATTGGAATTGAGTTTGCATGGCGTTTCTCCCTTAAAAGGCGTTCCCGTAAATGAGTTTTCGGCGCGTTTTGAAACGACCGTAAAATTCGATCATCCGTGCCGGTTATTTTTGCGCGCCGACGACAGCGCAACGGTTTACGTGGACGGGAAGAAAGTTTTTGAGGATCAGGAACTGCATTCGGTCGTTCTCGATACGCTTTGCGATCTCACTCCCAACGAAGAGCATACCGTCGTTGTCGAATACTATCATTTCAGCGGCGACGCCATCTGCGGATTATACGCAGGAAAAATATATCCAGACGGGAAAAAACGGGTATATTTGCCGCAGGGCAAGTGGCTCAATCCGTTTAACGGTAAAATTTATATGGGAGGCAAGACGATCGTATCAAACTATGCTTTACGCGAAGCGCCTTTATTTATTCGGCTTGGAGCGGTTCTTCCGCTGGCGCAGGAAGCGCGAAACACCAAAGAACAGAAGTGGAACCGTCTTGTTTACGATTATTATCCTTGCAAGGAATCGAGCGACTGTGGATTGCTTTATGAGGATGATACCGAGACGACGGCGTATAAATTGGGCGAATACAGAAAAAGCGCGTATGAAGCTTATTACTGCGAGGAATGTAATGCGTACGTCGTTAAATTGTATGCCGCAGAGGGCAATTTCAAGGGCGAAAAATGCTTTCCCAACCGTATGGTTACTTTGAAGTATCATTTGTTGAAGGGAGCGGAGCGCGTACGGATGGTGACAGTCAACGGCGAAGTCGTAGGCTCTTTAAAGAGAAAAAGAAATAAATCGGCATATCCTTTGAATGTGGGTGAGAATGCTCCCGACGGCGACGTAATTTGCGTTTCCTTTGAAACAGAAGTGCAAAAAGAGAACGAAATCAGATTTTATTTATAACAAAATACGCCGTTTCGCGCAGATTCTATTTCTATATGACGAATATACGACGAACAATTATTTTTTCGGATTTTTGCAGAGCCGTATGAGCGTGATTACGATATGAGCGGTACAAAGGACGCCGACGACGGCGGTGAGGATCCAAAACGCAAGGTCTTGCGGATTGCCGTTTCCGAGGCGGGAGACGAGAAGTCCGCCCGCATCGAAGAGAGCGTGCAGAAAAATACAGATCCAAAGGTTGCGTACTTTACAGAACACGACGGCGAGCATGGCTCCGATCAAGAAGGAATAGCCGACTTGCAAAAATGTTGCGCCGATTCCCGCTCCGCCGAACAGATTCAAAAGATGATAAAGTCCGAATAAAACCGAGCTTAACAGCACGGGAACAAAACAGCTTTTCCCTTTTTCTTCGGAACGCATCAGAAAGAAATCGAGCAAGATTCCCCGAAAGAGCCATTCTTCGGTCAGTCCGACGAGCAGGCAGTTTAGGACGAAGAGCCACCAAAGATCGCCGCGGTCGATCGTAGCGGTTTTGTTGATTAGGGCGGAAAAGGGGAAGTTGACGATCGTCACGGCAAGGGGCGGAAGGAGCCAAATCCACTGTTTTAGAGTGAGACGGGAAAATTTCAGAAGCGCACGGTTGTCCCAAAGCATAATGCCGAAGATGGGAACACAAATGCAGAAGCGCGGTAAAATCTCGTTGAGTAGGTTGTTAAGGACAGAATCTTTCGTGTTCACGGGAAAAACGGTGCAAAGAACAACCCCCGCGCCCCCGAACAGAAACAAAAGGATGAGGATGAAAGCTTGCTTGGAGCAAAAGAAGCGTTTGTCGGCTTGATTTTTCATGGCTATATTATATCAGAAGAATTGATTGCCGTCAATTCCGGCGTGTTGGATTCGGAGTATTTTATATAAAATCTTCTGAATCGGATATAATCGGTCAATTCTAATTTCTTGACAAGAATTCGGCGTTATAATATAATACAAGAAAAACGACGAGGGGTTTTGCGGAGAAGAGAGCCATGTATCCTTACGATTTATTTTGGGGAATCACACTATACGACGTATTTGTTTTTCTCGGAATTCTAGCGGCGGGCGGAGTGTTTTTTTTGTACGCTTCCCGCAGGAAATTCGATTTCAAATTACAGGTTTTGGTCTTGTCGGGAGCATCGGCGGCAGTGATATTGGGATTCGGATCGGCGTCGCTCATGCAGTCGATTTATAATTATATCGAAAACGGAACGTTCGAGTGGCGCGGTATGACTTTTTATGGCGGTCTTGTCGGCGGAGCGATCGTATTTTTAGCGGTGTATTTCATCGGCGGACATATTTTATACCGAAACAAATCGCCCTATCATTTGGAACAAGCATTTTCGGTATTCGGGGTCGTGTCCTGTTGCGTAATCGTGGCTCATGCGTTCGGACGGATCGGGTGTTTGACGGCGGGATGCTGTCACGGAGCGGTATATACGGAACAAAAGCCGTTTACCGTCCCGCTGTTGCATCTTTCCGTGGACGACGAGCTGCTCTACACGGAATATACCGTACCCGTTCAACTTTTCGAATCGCTGTTTTTATTTGCGTTGTTCGGCGTTTTGTCCTATCGGGTATTGAAAGGGAAGGAAGACGGACTTCCGTTGTATATGATTCTTTACGGGATATGGCGGTTTTTTATAGAGTATGCGAGAGGAGACGACCGCGGAGAGACGTTTATTTCGTTTTTAACGCCTTCCCAGCTGACGGCGATTTTGCTCGTCGTGGGGGGCATAGCGTTACTTGTGTTTCTCATTCGGCGGAAGAATATAGCGAACAGAAAGGAGCATGAATCATGACAAAACAGGATCAAACAGCAAAGGCGATCTATCCCTGCGGTATTGTGAAGTTAGGGGGAGAAATAAGCCATACGGAATATCT
>CAYZTP010000070.1:0-4178 GCA_964481555.1 uncultured Clostridia bacterium
CGTTGTACGGAGAGCTTTTTTGATGGAAAATAAATTTTTTCGCAAATATTTTCCATTTACCTATTGAAATTTCGCGGGATTTATTTTATAATTAATCTGTGCAGGAATGCAAGTTTACCGTAGGGGGAAATTTATGGAAGAAAAAACCAAACAACTGATCGAGAACGGGAGAACCGCGCTCGGAATCGAATTCGGCTCGACGCGCATTAAAGCGGTGCTCGTGGACGAAAACAATCTGCCCATCGCTTCGGGCAGTCACGACTGGGAAAACCGTCATTTCGGCAATATTTGGACGTATACGCTCGAAGATATCGTTACGGGCTTGCAAGATTGCTATGCGAATATGGCGAAAGACGTATTGGCGAAATACGGCGTAACGCTGACTACGATCGGCGCAATCGGTATTTCCGCTATGATGCACGGGTATATGGTTTTCGACAAAGACGATCATTTGCTCGTGCCGTTCAGAACTTGGCGCAACAACACGGCAGCCTACGCGGGCGATCGGTTAACCGAACTTTTCGGTTATCATATACCCGCGCGTTGGTCGATCGCGCATCTTTATCAGGCGATTCTCGACGGCGAGGATCACGTCAAAGACATTGCGTTCCAGACGACGCTCGAAGGCTATGTGCATTGGCTGTTGACGGGCAGGAAGGCGATCGGTATCGGCGAAGCAAGCGGTATGTTCCCCGTCGATCCCGTTACGAAACAGTACAATACGAGGATGTTGGATCAGTTCAATGAACTCGTCGAAGGAAAGATCCCGTTTAAAGTGCAGGACGTTTTGCCGGAAATTCTTTTGGCGGGAGAGGAAGCGGGTCGTCTTACGCCCGAAGGAGCGAAGATACTCGATCCTACCGGTAATTTAAAATACGGGATTCCGCTTTGTCCGCCCGAAGGCGATGCGGGAACGGGCATGGTCGCCACCAATTCGATCAAAAAGCGTACGGGCAACGTGTCGGCGGGGACTTCCGTGTTTGCGATGATCGTTTTGGAAAAAGAACTTTCCAAAGCGTATTCCGAAATCGATCTCGTCACAACGCCCGTCGGCGATCTCGTAGGTATGGTGCATTGCAACAACTGTACGTCCGATCTCAACGGCTGGGTGAACCTCTTCGGCGAATTTGCAAAAATTCTCGGTGTGGATATTCCCAAGTGGAAGCTGTACGACGAGTTGTATTTCGCCTCGGAAAAGGGCGATAAGGATTGCGGAGGCTTGCTTGCCTATAACTACGTCTCTAACGAACACGTTACGAACGTCGATCACGGCAGACCGCTGTTTGTGAGAAAGGCGGACAGCGCTTTCAACCTTGCAAACTTTATGCGCGCGCATCTTTATTCGGCGTTCGGCGCATTAAAAGTGGGCTGCGATATCATGCTGAAAGAAGAGGGCGTAAAGCTCGATAAGATTACGGGACACGGCGGACTGTTCAAAACGGAACGCGTGGGACAGAGCTATCTTGCCGCGGCGATCAACGCGCCCGTCACCGTAATGAAAACCGCGGGCGAAGGCGGCGCATGGGGTATGGCGATTCTTGCCAATTATCTGATTACGAAAAAAGGCGGCGAAAGTTTGGAACATTATCTCGACGAGCGCGTGTTTGCGGGACAGGAAGGCGTAACGCTTGCGCCCGATCCCGCGGATGTGGCGGGCTTCGAAGAATTTACGCGGCGCTATGTGGACGGACTTCCCATCGTGCGCGAAGCGGTGCATTCGTTGAAATAAGGGACGAGGAAGGAGAACATATGTTAGAAGCGTTAAAACAAAAGGTTTTAAAAGCCAATCTCGATTTGGTAAAGAACAAACTCGTATTGTTTACCTGGGGAAACGTATCCGAAATCGATCGGGAAACGGGACTTGTCGTAATCAAACCGTCTGGCGTTTCTTACGACGATATGACGGCCGAGGATATGGTGGTCGTCGATTTAAACGGAAAGGTGGTGGAAGGAAACTTGCGGCCTTCGTCGGATACGCCTACGCACATCGAATTTTATAAGGCTTTCCCGACGGTGGGCGGCGTTACGCATACGCACTCTACTTTTGCCACGGCTTGGGCGCAGGCGGGGCGCAGCATTCCTTTTTACGGAACAACGCACGCCGATTATTTTTACGGAGATATTCCCTGCGCAAGATCGCTCACAAAAGAGGAAATCGAGGGCGAATACGAAAAGAACACGGGGCTTGCGATTATCGAAAAATTCAACGACGATAATCTCAATCCGCTCGAAGTCCCCGGCGTACTCATTAAGAGCCACGGGGTGTTTGCGTTCGGGAAAGACGGCGACGGTTCGGTATATAACGCAACGGTAATCGAAGAGGTCGCAAAGATGGCGACGATCACCGAGTTTGTGAATCCCGACGTGCAGCGCGCCGATCGGTTTATGATGGAGAAGCATTATTTGCGTAAACACGGTAAAAACGCCTATTACGGGCAGACGAAAAAATAAGAATCAATAAAAAAAATAAATTCAAGGGGTTTATGATAATGAAAGAAAAAGTAATTTATTGGCTTACAGGGTCGCAGACCTTGTACGGAGACGACGTCCTTGCGCACGTTGCGCAGCATTCGGAAGAAATGGCGAATTACGTCAGCGAACGTATGCCCGTCACGGTAAAGTATCTTACGACTTGCAAGAGTTCGGAAGAGGTCGTTGCTGCGGTGAAACAGGTAAACGACGACGATAATTGCATCGGCATCATCGCTTGGTGCCATACTTTCTCGCCCGCGAAGATGTGGATTAAAGGGCTTTCCAAATTGCAAAAGCCCATGTGTCACTTTGCAACGCAATATAACGAGAAGCTTCCTTACGATACCATCGACATGGACTTCATGAACGAGAACCAAGCGGCGCACGGCGACAGAGAATTCGGCTATATCGTCTCCCGTCTGCGCATGGATAACAAAGTGATCGTCGGCTATTATAAGGACGAAGAGGCGTTAAAAGAGCTTGCGGCTTGGTGTAAAGCGGCGGCGGGTCTTGCGTTCAGCAAGAACGTGAAAGTATGCCGTTTCTCCGATAATATGCGTAACGTAGCGGTCACCGAAGGCGATAAGGTAGAAGCGCATATCGAGCTTGGATGGGAAGTGGATTATTATCCCATAGGCGATCTTGTCGAAGTCATCAATCAAGTGACGGAAGCGGAAGTAGACGCGTTGATGGCGGAGTATGCGGAAAAATATACGATGGGCACCGACCGCATCGACGTTGTGCGCGAACAGGCGAAATACGAGATTGCGATCGACCGTTTCTGCAAACAGAACGGCGGTTATATCGGCATTGTCGATCATTTCGGCGCGCTTCACGGTATGAACCAGCTTCCCGGGCTTGCCATTCAAGATTTGCAAAGCAAGGGATACGGCTTCGGCGCGGAAGGCGACTGGAAGATTGCCGCGCTCGGCGCGGTCATGCAATATATGGCGGGTCAGCAGGGCACGGGCTTAATGGAAGACTACACATATGATCTGCAAGACGGGCTTTGCCTCGGCGCGCATATGCTCGAAGTTTCGCCCCAGTTCGCGGCGACCAAACCCGAAATTCAAGTCCATCCGCTCGGAATCGGCGGCAAGTCCGATCCCGCCCGTCTCGTGTTCGAAGGCATCGCCGCTCCCGAAGCGGTTGCGGTTTCCATGATCGACATGGGGGACAGACTCCGTTTAATCGTGCAAAAGATCGAACTTGTAAAATATCCCCATAAAATGCCTAATTTGCCCGTCGGCGGTTTAATGTGGAAATATAAGCCTGACTTCAAACAGGGCGTTGCGGCTTGGATCTATGCGGGTGGCGCGCACCATACGGTTGTTTCCTCCAAACTCACCGTACAGGATATGGTAGACCTCGGCAATATGTGGGGTATGGAAGTCGTCGTCATTGACGAAAAGACGGAAATCAATGAGTTTAAGAAGCAGCTCCTTTGGGCGGATCAGATCTGGAAGAGCAAACTTTAAAAAGTAAAATTCGAGGTTCCCGTAATTTTCCAAACAGAAAATTACGGGAAATCTTATTAGGTCGGTTTATGACGATACTCAGATCGTTTACCGCGCGGGATATTCCCGTCCTGAAAAAAGAGATGTATCCGTCGCTCTCCTCGGAGCAGATCGGAGCTTTTATCTGCGAATGGGAGAAAAAGAAATATAAAGATCGTTATTTTGAAATGTTTGCCGTTATATGCGGCG
>CAYZTP010000071.1:0-4003 GCA_964481555.1 uncultured Clostridia bacterium
AAAATACTCTTTTGCCAATTTTTCAAAGGCGGGCAGACTGCGTTCGATTGTCTCCCTTGCCACGCAATAGGAAATGCGCACATAACCCTCTACGCCGAACGAGTCGGACGGCACAAGCAAAAGTTCGTATTTTTTCGCTCGCCTACAAAATGCCTCCGCGTCCGGTTCGGGCGATTGCATAAACAGATAGAACGCTCCCTCCGGCTCTACACAGGTAAACCCGTAAGAAGTAAGCGCGCCGTACAAAAGATCGCGGTTAGCTTGATACGCCGAAATATCGCTCGATTTCCCCAAATTCTCCGCGCAAACCCGCTGAAAGAGCGCGGGTGCGCACACATAGCCCAAGCTTCTTCCCGCTCCGCATACGGCGGCGAACAGCCGATCCGCGCCTTCGCACGCAGGATTGACCGCAACGTATCCGATCCGCTCGCCCGCAAGCGAGAGGGATTTCGAGAACGAGTAACACACGATCGTATTCTCGTAGAAGTTCATCGGATAAGGAACGGATTTGCCATAAACAAGTTCGCGGTATGGCTCGTCGGCAATTAAAAAGACGGGAGAACCCTTTTGAGCGCTTTTCCGCGTTAAAAGGCGCGCCAAAGATTGCAATTCTCTTTCCCCGTAGACGACGCCCGTAGGATTATTAGGGGAGTTGATGAGAACGGCTTTCGTCTTATCCGTAATCGCCCGATCGAGCGCGGAGAAATCGAGATGAAAATCTTCGTTTGACTGTACGGCAACGGGTTTCCCGCCCGCGCTTTTAATAAATACCGTATATTCGGGAAAATAGGGCGCGACGATGACAAATTCGTCTCCTTCTTCGCAGAGCGCGTTTAACGTGATTGTCAGCGAGGCAGAGGCTCCGCACGTCATATAGACGTATTCGGGGCGCATAGGAACGCCGAATGCGCGCCGTATATAATGGGCGACGGCTTGCCGCGCTTCGGGCGCGCCCGCCGCCGAAGTGTACCCGTGCAGAATTTCCGAAGGCGTTTCTTGCAGCAGCCGCAGCGCCGTCTCCTGCACGCAATCGGGCGCGGGCACATTGGGATTGCCGAGTGAAAAATCGTAAACGTTTTCCGCGCCGATTTGTTGTTTCCGCGCGTTACCGTATTCGAACAGTTCCCGAATGACCGACCTTTCCTCTCCGAGTTTTTGCATGATTTTATTTACCATAAGTTTCTCCTTATGGCGTTGTTTAGACGCCCAAAATTCGTTTTAAAAATTGTCCCGTATAGCTCTTCGGTACCTTAGCAACCTCTTCGGGCGTGCCCGTGCAAAGAATTTGCCCGCCGCCGTCGCCCCCTTCGGGACCGAGATCAACGATATGGTCTGCGATTTTTATCACGTCGAGATTATGTTCGATCACGATGACGGTATTCCCGCCCTCGCGCAATTTCAACAAGATCCGCACAAGTTTGTTCACGTCGTAGCTATGCAGCCCCGTCGTCGGCTCGTCGAGGATATACACCGTCTTGCCCGTGGAATGTCGGGAAAGCTCCGTCGCAAGTTTTACGCGCTGCGCTTCGCCCCCCGAAAGCGTTGTGGAACTCTGTCCCAATTTGATATATCCCAATCCCACTTCGTTGAGCGTAGATATCTTATTGTAGATGGGAAGCACGGGTTTGAAAAATTCGCAAGCTTCTTCTACCGTCATATCGAGTACGTCGGCAATCGTCTTTCCTTTATAGCGCACTTCGAGCGTCTCGCGGTTATATCGTTTCCCGCCGCACACTTCGCACGGCACGTACACGTCGGGCAGGAAATGCATTTCAATCTTCATGATGCCGTCGCCCGAACAATGTTCGCATCGGCCTCCCGCGATATTGAAAGAGAATCTTCCCGCTTTGAAGCCCCTTGTTTTGGCGTCCTGCGTTTGCGCAAACAATTCGCGGATTGCCGTAAAAACGCCCGTATAGGTAGCGGGATTGCTTCTCGGCGTTCTCCCGATGGGAGATTGGTCGATCGCGATCACTTTATCGAAATATTCCAGCCCCGAGAATTCGCCGCTATTTCCGAGCGGAAGCCGCGCGCCGCCCAAATTGTTGGACAATATGGGCAGAATAATTTCGTTGACGAGAGAAGACTTTCCCGAACCGCTCACGCCCGTGACGGCGGTAATAAGCCCCGCGGGGATTTCTACGGTAAATCCTTTTAGGTTGTTCTGACGGCAATTCTTAATTATCAGTCGGCGACCGTCCGGTTGTTTGCGACAGGGCGGAATTTCGATCTTGCGCCGACCCGCTAAAAAATCTCCCGTGATCGAACGCGGCTCGTTCATAATATCCTCTATGCTTCCGCACGCTACGATCTCTCCGCCGTGCACGCCCGCACGCGGGCCCACGTCCACGAGATAATCCGCCGCCCGCATGGTATCCTCGTCGTGTTCGACAACGATGAGCGTGTTCCCCAAATCGCGCAGCCCTTTTAACGACGCAAGCAGTTTTTCATTATCGCGTTGGTGAAGTCCGATGCTCGGCTCGTCGAGAACATATAAGACGCCCGAAAGCGCGCTCCCGATCTGCGTTGCGAGGCGGATTCTCTGACTTTCCCCGCCCGAAAGCGTCGCCGCGCTGCGGGACAGAGTGAGATAATCGAGTCCTACGCCCACAAGAAAGTTGATACGGCTTTTAATTTCCTTTAAAATGACGTCCGCAATGGCGTGCTGCGTTGCGGTGAGTTGCAGCTCTTCGACAAACCGATAGAGTTTTTCGACAGGCATTTCGCACACTTCCGCGATATTTTTCCCGCCTACGGTAACGGCGAGAGCCTCTTTTTTCAAGCGCCGTCCCTTACACGCAGGGCAATCGGACGTGCGCATATACCGTTCGATATCCCATTTTACGCCCTCGGAGCTAGTTTGGTTATATCTCCGTTGCAGATTGTTCACAAAGCCTTCCCACTTCATTTTATAGCTGCCCGCAAAGGTGCGGGTGTTGTATTCGAGGTCGATCGCTTCGCCGCCGTTGCCGTACATGATAAGATTATAGGCCTCTTGGGGCAGATCTTTCACGGGTACGTCCAACGAAAAACCGTAATGCTTTGCAAGCGCGGTGATATACATTAAATTGGTGGCGTTGCTGTCGAGCATCCAGCCGCCCGCATGAATCGCGCCTTCCCGAATGGTCTTGTTTTTATCGGGACAGATGAGATCGGCGTCCACCGTCTGACGGAATCCGAGACCGGAACATTCGGGACACGCGCCCCATACGGTATTAAAGGAAAAGAGGCGCGGTTCGATTTCTTCGATGGAGACGCCGCAATCGGGACAGGCATAGCGCGAAGAAAACAGCGTTTCCTCGCCGTCCCGATCGATTATAACAAGCCCGTCCGCAAGCTTTAAAGCCGTCTCTAAGCTTTCAGTTAATCGGCTTAAAATCCCGTCCTTCACGACGAGCCTATCGACCACTACGCCGATATTGTGTTTTATGTTCTTGTCGAGTTTAATCTCTTCCTGTAAATCGTATATGATTCCGTCGATTTTCACGCGCGCGTAGCCGCTTTTACGGTAACTTGCCAACTCTTTGACGTATTCGCCCTTTCTTCCGCGAACGACGGGCGCAGTGACGAGAATTTTGCTCCCCGCAGGCAGCTCCATAACGCGGTCGGCGATTTCGTCTACCGTTTGACGGCGGATCTCGCGTCCGCATTGAGGGCAGTGCGGAATGCCGACGCGCGCGAACAGCAGACGCAGATAATCGTAGATCTCCGTCACCGTACCCACCGTAGAACGCGGGTTATGAGAAGTCGTCTTTTGATCGATTGAAATTGCGGGAGAAAGTCCGTCAATACTCTCGACGTCGGGCTTTTCCATCATTCCGAGAAATTGCCGCGCATAGGAAGAAAGACTTTCCATATAACGCCTTTGTCCCTCGGCAAAGATAGTGTCGAACGCCAACGTGCTCTTGCCGCTGCCCGAAAGTCCGGTAAACACCGTGAGCGTTCCGCGGGGGATATGCACGTCCACGTTTTTCAAATTGTTTTCCTTTGCGCCTTTTACGAA
>CAYZTP010000072.1:0-3902 GCA_964481555.1 uncultured Clostridia bacterium
GTTTATATAACAGACATTATAACAAACCGAAAGCGATTATGCAAGCGGTTGCGATATTATCGTCGTTTCGCAACGCGTACAGTCAAGGCGGTCTGCGCGCAAAAAAAAGCGCGACTTTTCGCCGCGCCTCAATCTACGCTGACTTTAATTTTGCCGTCCCAATACAAGATCGAGACATTTGAGCCTGTTTTGCAAATACGCCAAACGTTTCCCGTCCTCCGTGGAGGATAGCTTTTCGTTGTCGCGGCAAAATTTTGCGGCAACGTAAAGTTTATGGCAGAAAACAAGCGTTACGATCAAAAACAAGAAACACAATCCGCCGAACACGGAAGTGAGAATAACGGGCAAATAAGACATGGTTCGCACGATAAATAAAGCGCTCACCCCCGCACCGACCGCAAACAAAACGGCAAGCGCAAGCCATATCCAAACGCACTTTCCGTAATACGAACGGTTATCTTCAAACACGTCCCGCCGCATTTTCCGCGCTTCTGCAACTTTTCCGCCGAGCGGTTCCGCTTCGGCGGCGCATTTTGCACGTTCTTCTCTCAGTTCTTCGCCAATGCGGGACAGCACGAATTCTTTTACTTCGTCCTCTTGTTCCGCAAATTTTTTTGCTTTTTTCAGTTCGTAAAAAACGCCCGCGTCTTGAAAATTGCGGGTAAGGCTCACCCACACTCCTTGCTTCGCCGCAAGACACTCCTTGTCGTAAACGAGCGCCTGCGAATAGGCTGCTTCCGCCTTTTTATAATCGCCCTTCGCAAGAGCGTCTTCCGCCATTGTAAGAAGTTGATCGCGTTCGGCGCGCGCCTGCTCCTCCGCCCGTGCGCGCGCTTCCAACGCTTTTTCCAACTGCGTAGGGGTAAGCCCGACGAGATCTTCGTCGTATTCCTCTTCCACGCCTTCGGGAAGCTCTACGACGACGTCCTCTTCCTGCTCTTCGCCGACAGCCGTCCCTTCTTCAACCGCGTCCGCAATTCCGCCCGCCGCCGTTTTTTTAACGGTAATTTTTCTGCCCTCGTCCTTTTCGATGATTCGTTCTTCCATCTTTTACCTCCAAACTTTACCGATCTAAATTCTGTTCCTCTTCGCCGAGCGCGAACGGATTACGCGCGGCCTTTCGATAAGCCGCAGGACTAACGGCGTCCGCGCAGATCGCGCGAAACGAACCGCGGTAACGGCTCTTCGCCCACTCGCACAGCTCCGCCGATTCAAACAAGGCAAACGCCGCGCTGCCCGATCCGGTCATTCCCGCGCCGAGAGGAGAAAAACTTTTCGCCTCTTCCAAAGCAATCTCCGCGTCGCGATTCAAACGCGCCGCCGCGGGATAAAGCGCGTTTTGAAACGCCCCCGCCGCCCCTCTCCAATCGCCCGCTCGCATCCGCGCGAGCACGAAACTCGTCGTCGGATCGCTTTTTTGCGCCAAATCGTCATATTCCCGATAACACGCGGCGGACGACACGCCGCTTGCGGGACAAATCAACAAAAAATGCAATTCCGGACATTCGCCGAGAAATTCGATCTCTTCTCCCCGCCCGCGGATACGGGCAAATCCGCCTTCCAACAAAAAACCCGTATCGCTTCCGACCTCGTCCGCCGTCTCTTTCAGCGCCGCACGGTCTTTGATTCCGTAGAGAGCGGCAAGCGCGTTGATCGTACCCGCGGCGTCTGCGGAAGAGCCGCCCAAGCCCGCCCCGATGGGGATATTCTTGTAGACGGCGATATCCGCGCCCTTCGTTTGAAAGCGCGAAACAAACAATTCTCCCGCCTTTTGCGCGTTGTTGGTTTCGGGCGGGATACTCTCGCTGCCCATACCGCGCATTGTAACGGAAATCAGCCCGTCTTTGCGTTTTTTCGCCACGATCCTATCGCAGAGCGAAACCGTCGTTACAAGAGAATCGAGCGTATGATAGCCGTTTTCCGTTCCCGTGATATCCAACGTAAGATTGACTTTGGCGTAAGCGTAAACCCGTGCTGCGTTCATACCGCTTATTTTAACATAGTTTTTTGCAAAATACAACAAAAAAAACGAAAATCCCGTCCGTTACATCGGATTTTCACAAAAGACGCCTCTCCCGAACGAGAACGGCGTAGATTACGGGAGGCGCATTGCGCGTCTCCCGCTCGAAAACATTATAGATTCAGACTTTTTTTGCGGTAAATCACCACGCGCTGCCCTTCTTTGATGGGAAATTCGATATCGGGGTTGCTTGCCGCGACATCCTCGGGAGGCTTTTTTAAACTTTTAGACAGTTCCCAAAGCCCGTCGCCCGCGCGCGGAATATAAACGCTGACCGCGCTATCGCTCTCCCGAACGGGATCGCCCTCTTCTATCCCGATCACACGCCTCGCCGTCGTTTTTTTCCGCGCCGCCAGCGTAAATTTAAGCGTCGCTTCCGCGTCCACTTCCCCTTCCTGACGCTGTCTTGCCGACATAGAACAGGCAAGCACGCCGACACTGCAATCCCCTTCGGCGGAAACGGGCACGGAAAAAGGAAGACTCAGTTCGATTCCACGACGGGAGCCGTCCGAGGCGAGCGTGAGCAGCGTTGCGGCGGCAACCCCTTCCGCGCGTCTGCCGTTTTCGTCGGCAACGAGATTCGCTTCCGCTCGCTGTAAGACGACGGCCTGAAACACGTCTGAAAAATCGACGGGAGAGGAGAGCGCGGCTTTCCCCGAAACGCGCTCGGTAAAACGGTTGATTCCGCCCGCGCCCTCGATCTCCTCCTCGCCGTAGGAAAGGTTGACGGCGTTTGTCGTCGAAAATGCGTCCGTTACCGCGTCGATCACAGTTTCTTCGTAAATACATCCCTCCACATTGAGCGTTAATTCGGCAAAAATACGGCATCTGCCTTTTTCTTCATCCGCTTCGGCGCGCAAAGATATATTCGTCACGCTCACCCGCGCCGTCGCATTGCAGCCGAAAGACGCCGATTCGCAGGGAATTTCAAGATTAAAGGGAACCAACCGCTCGAAAGAGACAAGGGAATTTTCCCCTTTGAGCGCAAGAATTCCCAAGCTGACCTCTCCTTCCGTGCGCAAAACGCCCGTCTCGCAAGTCGCGTCCGATAGATATACCGTTTCCGAATGCAGCAGAATATCCCCCACGAATTCCGTTTCGAATTCGTCGTCCGCTTCCGCCGACCCGCCGCACAGATGCGCCGTGAGAAGCGTGAGAGGCTCGCGTTTTAAGACGAGATCGCCTCCCGTGAGATATTCGAAAGGCTGTTCTCCGTAAAAAACGATATCCGCGCCGATGAGCGCGGTTGCGTATACGCTCGCTCCCTCGCGCCGTACGGAGACGTTTTCCACCCGTACGGCGGCGCGCGCGGTAAGCGCGGGATAGCACTCCTCGTTTTGCGCGCGGGCGGAAAATTCCACCCCCTTTTCGGCACGGCAAACGCGCTTTTCCGCATCTTCGTACACGATTAAAAAATGGACGCGTCCCATATAGCGCACTTCTCCGTTATCCGCTTCGGCGTTCGTTAAAACGGCGTTCGCGTGCGCCGCAAGCACGCTTTCGACTTCCCCGCCGAAGCGGCATTCCACCGCCGTCTGCGCGCTCATTTCTCCCTTTTTTCCGTAACCGCGGAACGTTTCCGTTTGAACAGCTATCATAACCGACCCTCTCTTTATTTGCTTTCTTCCCATTGTATGCGCGAAAAAATGCGAATATGTCAAACCCGTTCTTCTCCCCGTTTGAAAAAAAGTAAGGCGAGAGGTATAAATTTTTAAAGCGACGGGAAAAATCAGACCGTGATAAAAAAGAACAACGACGTCGCTACGGTGAAAAAAACGATCGCGGACTATTTTCAACGTCAAGTAGACGTAACGGTAAACTTGGGCAGGAACAAGACGCTGCGCTACTGCGGAAAGCTTTCGGGCGTATATCCCGCGCTGTT
>CAYZTP010000073.1:0-3677 GCA_964481555.1 uncultured Clostridia bacterium
ATCGCGAAACTTTTTTTACAAAAACGGCAACCGAAATACAGGAAAGCACACAAAAATTTCGTAATATAGACGATATGTTAGACAATCTGATTATTTTCGAGAAATCGCTGCGAAACTGCTGGAATGAAGTCGAATATATTGACGATGACGGTTGTATCGATTATAAAAAGAAACCAAAAGAACAATTTCTCGTTATAAACGGTGAGATTTGGTATAAGCCAATCCGTTAAACCATTCGGTCAACCCACATACGGTATGTACACGGGCGCATACGCGCCTCTGAAGAATTGCAAATGTGTCCATATACGCGGTTTTGTTAGATACGTTCCCGAATTTGAAGCGCATAACCGCAATTTTTACGGCACGTCGAACGCGCGCACTTACCGTACGATAATGAGTTTTTTCTTTGCACGGGTAATCGCCGTATATAGCCACTCTTTCCCGTTTTCGAAAAAATTCGATTCGTCTATCACGATGACGAAATCGTACTCCGACCCTTGCGCTTTATGACAGGTAACGGCATATGCAAATTCAAATCGGTTCACAACGTCCTCCCGTTTCACTTTAAACCGCCGCAAAATCTCGGTATTGCGCTCATGTACAAGCATTCCGTTCTGCAACAAACACGCTTTATCTCCGTAGCCGTGATAATATTTGCCTTGGATAAAAACACCCGCGTCAAAGGGAAGATCGTACGTCTTTTCATTTAAAAATTCCGCCTGAAAATCAAGCCGCGCAAGTCCGTCCTCCTCTTCGCGCACGTTGTAGCATTTTCCGATGATTCCGTTGACAAGATGAAACATTCCCTTATCGTCGAGCGGTTTACTCCAATTATTCAGCGTACAAATTATCTTTTCCCCGTCTATGGGCAGTTTCGCGTCGGGAGAAATCCCCATATATTCCCTTATTTCACGGTTAATTAGATTTCTCGTGCGGTTTGTTCCGACAATAATCTGATCCGCTTGGAGAAACAGGCGCCGCCGTAACTCTTTCGTAAATTCCCGTTTGGGAACGACGGCAACGCCCTCTCCGTATTCGCCGTATTCGAGAAATTTCCCCGCGCGCGAAATTTCCGCCAGCCGTACGATCGCGTTTTCCTCCTGCCGCACGATTTGCGTAAGCGTCACGCAAGGCATCGTAAGCAGCGTGTTGCTGCCGCCTACGGGGGGAAGCTGCGCGGGATCCCCGCAAAACAGACATTTTACCCCGAATGAAAGCAAATCCGTTAAAACGTCGTCCGCAACCATCGAAGTTTCGTCGATAACGATCAGCCGAATGTTTTTGTCGATTTTTTCTTTTTTGACAAACCGCAGAAAGCGTTCGGAAACGACTTCGCCGTTCTCGTCGACCTCGATATCCTCTTCGCGCGTGTAAATAAGGCTGTGCAGCGTACCCGCGGGCGTTCCTCCGCGAAGAAGCACGGATGCCGCCTTCCCCGTGGGAGTGACGAACGCCGCGCTCTCCCCCGCAACCAATCCGAGCCGTTTCACCGCGTAATCGATTAAAAACGTCTTTCCCGTGCCTGCATAACCGCATAAGACAAAAATTTGCGTATCGAGATTGAAAAACCATTCTTCGATCAGCGCAAGCGCCTCTTCCTGCTCCGAAGTGAGTACGATATTATTTACGACCGCATTCTCCACCATAAATAGATTATAGCACACTTTATTTTAAATTGCAAACATTTGTTTTGCATTTTACGGACAGAATATTTGCTTTCCGAAAAAAATATGAATGAACGGACGCAGGCTATCTTCGGAATCGGTCTCTCAAGCCGAAAAAAACGGTTCGACGAGCCGTTTTTTCATACAAAACAAACAAAACGCCCATACTTTGGGCATGAAAAATTTATTGTTTATCCTTTTCGCGCTTTTTTGCTTGTTTCCGCTTGCCGCTTGCGACGTTAACGAAATGTCGTCTCTCGAAGAAATTTCCAAGCCCTACACGGGCGAATATCAATGTGAAAAATTACTTTACGGCGCTAAAGATTATACCGATCTTTATGAAATCAAACTGACGTTAGAAGCGGACGGAAGCTTTCGACTCTCCTATCGGGACGGACACGGCGGAGAAGGAGGCTATCAAGGACAATATGTTTATGAAGAGAATATAATCGTCTTTACGTCCAAAAACGGCGCAAAGAGCGTTTCCCGCGGTTTTCTTTACGAAAACGGCATAATTTCTATCGAACTCCCTATCGGCGGAAAACTCCTTCACGCCGAATTCAGCACATAATTTATAATCTACCGCGGCAGAGACAGATCTCCTCTAATATTTCCGCAGCGTCGTATACCAAATCTGCACAAGGACGCTTTTTGTAATACCCCGGCGTGCGCTCCGCCGCCTGCGGAGAAGTCTCCGTTTTTAAGCCGACGCCGCTCAACAGTTCGCCGCAGTTATAACTGCCGTTGCGTTCGGTAAATTTTTTTACGATTTCCTGTACGATCGCATACGTCTCGTTCTTCCCTAAATCCGGAAAGAGCAGCCCGGCGCACATCGCCGCGCCGGAAACGCCGCCGCACGTCTGCCGAAGCCGCCCCATTCCCCCGCCCATAGGCAGAGCGACGGCTTTCAGTATGTTCTCATCCGCCTCTAAAACGTCCGAAAAAGCAAGCATAACCGCTTGCGAACAATTATAACCGCTAAGAAAATAATCTTTTGCTTTCCGCGCACGTTCGCTCATATCAGACCTCGTACCATTCCCCCTCTACGGGGATAAACGCCTCCGTTTCGGGGAAATATTTTTTTACCGTAGGAAGAAATTTTTTCGTATTTATCGTATGCGTTAACGGAGGAAACGCGTCGTCATGATGGTCGATCATCACTTTCTTCGGTTGGAACGTCTTTAAAAACGGAATCATATAGCGGTGCATTTTCGCCCTTCCCTGATAGGGAAAAACCAACAGATCCGCGCCGGTGGGATAAGCGATATTTTCATCCATTCCCGCAGAGCCAAGTACCATCAGCGTCTTACCGCCGCCTGCAAATTGCAAAGCGAAGATATCGTCGGTGATCTTAAACTTTTTTGCGCTTTTTAGCAATGCGACGCCCGCGCCGAATTTAAAATAGGTGGCGGGATTGAGCGCAACGCCCATCACGGTTGCCGCGTCGAACGAGCAATGACGGCTCTGATAGGCGCTAACGGTAAAATCCCCCACTTCGTAGCGCTCGTTCGCTCCGAGAGGCAACATACAATCGGAAGGAATTTGATTTTCTTGCGCATGGCGAATGCCGTTTTCCGAAACGTATACGCGCTTTACGCCCGCATGAATAAACGTTTCGATGTCGGAAAAATGATCGAGGTGAGGATGCGTAATAAACGCCGTATGCGCCGTCGCGGCCTCTTCTACGGGAACGCGAGGCAATTTCGGATTATATTTTTTCAGATAAGGATCAACAAGAACGCGCGTATTCCCGCATTCGAGCAACAACGTCGCCGTCCCGTACCATTTGATTCTCATTCGCACTTTCTCTCCGTACGCATTCTAACATATACGGCGATTTCTGTCAAGACGTTTACCGACAAATTGAGCGTCCGATGAAAAAGATTTTATAAAAAATCTTCCCAATCGGACACGGTAATTTTACCCCTCTCTGTTGTTATAACCATCAAAATTCGATACTTTCTTACGATCCATTTTACTTGCTATTTCTATTAAACTTTTTTCAAAATCTTT
>CAYZTP010000074.1:0-3644 GCA_964481555.1 uncultured Clostridia bacterium
GGAATCGGTAGCGTATATATTAGCGATATCCATATCGGAAATGCCCTCAACTACTATCTCGGTATTCGCAATCGCGTTATCGTTTTTATCAACTAAAAAAACACTCACGTCAGCCGTCCTCGGGGATTCGTCTCCTTTATCGCAACCGACTAATGAAAAGATTACCGCTAACATAGTCAAGCAGACAATCGGAATTGCGAAATATTTTTTTAAAGTAGTTTTCATAACGAATTTTATCGCTCTCGTTTAGTTTTCACAGGGATTATAGTAGCTATCGCCGCCTTCTTCCTTGTTTGCGTCATATGCGCTATTACCGTCTTCGGGAAGAATATCGTAATATGAAGTTTCTTCCGTTTCGGTATTGTAGCTCGCATAGCTTTTTTGAGCGGTTTCGGCATTGGCTGCCACGTGAGCTATCAACGGCGCTACGGTTAAAATAAGCGATATTACAAACAATAATATCAAACTTAAAATAATCTTGGCTTTCGTACTTACTTTTGTAATGGTCATAAGAAAAATCTCCTTTATTGTTTCTACTATTTAGATGTTTTTTCTTTCCGCTTTTGTTGGGATTTTGTATGATTTTTTGAAAAAGATGATAAAAAACGACGTAAAGACAGTAAAAAGAATTGCAAATACAACAATGGCATAATCAAAAGGAATCTTTATTGTTTGCCCCGGAACTTCGGGAACGGCATTGATTTGATCAAGATAATTTATCAATCTTTCTATAAAGCCCGCACAGGACAAAACAACGGCAAGCATGATAGACGATAGGATGATTTTTAATTTTTTTACCGAGGTGTTATAAATCCATTGAACAGTTCCAACGGGTTTTCCGAGCATCTTAGAAATCTCTTTGTGGGTATAACCGCCTAAAACCTTTAAGGTGACAACTTTCTTTTGTTCGTCATTCAATCCTTTGATCATAGAGTAATAAGCGTCCATATTAACAAAATCGCGAATATCTTTATCCTCAACGATAGGAAGCATTGCGTCGTCGGACGAAAGAACGGGACGATTCTGTCTTAAAAACATAAGAGATTCATTTTTTACAACGGTATATAGCCAGGTCAGTTCATTTGACGCGGGGAATTTATTTGTTTCCAACAACATCAATTTATAAATGACATTATGTACGATATCTTGGCTTGCGGCTTCTTCTTTTACAATGGAAAATGCAATGCCGTATATTTTATCATAATGATGCTTATAAAGCAACTCCGCGCCCTCGTGTTGCTTTCCGTTTCTTAACAGATTGAATATGTCGGCAACGGGTATTTGATTCGTTTTTTTCATGCTGAATCACACCTCCATTTTATTTAGATGCAATGACGTTGGAATTTTGTTGGCGATTGAAAAATTTTTTTATTATACCATAAATAAGCAATCTTTTCAAGCAAGACAGACTTTGCTTTCGTCGTATATAGAAATAGGCATATCGCCCGATACGCCTATTGAAACACATTGAATATGACTGCGTTGATATTGTTGGCTTTTCAACTTGTGTGAGCCATATTTTCCCTTTGATGCGCGAATATAACAAAAAAGCCGTTCAAGTGTAACTGAACGACTTTCTTTTAGCGGATAGATTGCCTTGGTTCTTATAAATTTTTATGTGTCCATTCGGTTGTCTACACACAGTAAAAAACAGGCTTCAAATAAAGCAATCTTATTTGAGTTCTGCGGTTGCACCTGCGTCTTTCAGCTTTGCAAGCGCCGCTTCTGCGTCTGCCTTGGGAACAGCTTCTTTCAATACGCCGAGGGATTCAACAGCTTTCTTCGCTTCCGCAAGACCGAGACCCGTAAATTCGCGCACTGCCTTGATAACGGCAATCTTGTTTGCGCCGAAATCTTTGAGTACGATATCGAATTCCGTCTTTTCTTCTTCTACGGGAGCAGCTTCCGCCGCGCCTGCCGCGCCTGCCGCAGCAACGGGAGCCGCCGCGCTTACGCCGAACTCCTCTTCCAAAGCCTTTACCAGGTCGTTAAGCTCGACAACCGTCATCGCTTTTACTTCTTCGATTAATTTTTGAACATCCATTTTTCTTTACCTCCGATTATTTTTTAGAATGTTATGCTTCTTCTTTTATTTTCGCAATCGCGCCTAAAACATAAGCGAAATTTGCGATGGGCGATTGCAAGCACCCGAGCATCTTTGCGATCAATACCTCTCTCGAAGGAATTGCCGCGAGCTTTTTGATTCCTTCCGCGTCCACATACGAGCCGCCGATATACGCGCTCTTGGGAACGATTTTGCTTTCCAATGCGGGATTGTCTTTTACCGCTTTGGCAAGCGTTGCGCAACCGCTTGTTTCGTCAGATCCGAACACAAACGCAGTGGCGCCGTTCAGATCGTTGTCGAAGCCTTCTACGCCAATCTCTTCGAACGCCTTGCGAACGAGCGTATTTTTGTACACTTTATACTCGCCCGAAGCCGCGCGGATTCTGTTTCTCAGATCGGTGACTTCCGCAACGGTCAGCTTGTCGTAAGTGACGAGAATCACGGATTTGCTGTTCTGAATCTTTTCCTTGATCTCTTCGACAACTTGCTTTTTAGCTTCTAAATTAGCCGACATGGTTACCTCCTTATACGCTTAGCAGCGTAAATTATAAAACGCTCCGTACCGTAAAAGGACAGAGCGTTCTCTTTTAATTAGAAAAGGAAAATCTCTACCTCGACGGGAAAATTAAGCCGTATTCCGACGCCCGTTTTCTACGGTAACATATTTTACTGTATTATTATATCGTGATTCCGTTTGCTTGTCAAACGTTTTTACAAGATTTTTTATGTTTTTTAAATTTTGTAGGGTATATTTTGGGGGCTGAATCACATTTTGCGTGCGCTTCTTTTATCGTTCGCGTCGGTTGGTTTTTCGCGATCGATAAGCGGCTTTTCATCCGATTCGTAAAATTCGATGAACGTCGGCTTTGTGTTCCGTTCGAATTCGAATTTTTCCGAAGTTACGGACATACTGTAAAATGATGAAAAAGAAATGGATCGTCGCTGCCGTTGCTTTATGTTTGTTGTGTTTTGCGGCTGTGTTTCTATCTGCGTACCGCCGTCCGTATCGGGAAATCGTAACAAAGGTCGGCGTTGATCCATCGTTGGTTTATGCGGTGATGAAAGCCGAAAGCGGTTTCTGCGAGGACGCTGTTTCCCAAGCGGGCGCAATCGGATTAATGCAGCTGCTTCCTTCTACGGCGGAGTTTATTTGTGATAAACGGGGATTGGAATTTTTTCCCGAAAAGCTGAAAGAGGGCGCATATAACGTAAAGCTCGGCTGTTTTTACCTCGCTTATCTTACGGAACGTTTTTCCGATATACAAACGGTGATCGCGGCCTATAATGCAGGCGAGGGAGTTGTGTCGAAGTGGCTTGAAGATGATTCCGTTTCGCTTGACGGGGTAAGATTATACGTAATACCGTATCCGGAAACGGCTCAATATGTAAAAAAAGTGGAAAAATTTCGGAAAATTTATAGATTTTTGTATCATTAAAACTTGACATTTGTTTTGGAATGAGTTACAATAACAAAGCTTTGTCCGTGAAAGATAATTTTACGGCGAAACCAAAAGATAAGCGGTCGTGGCGGAACTGGCAGACGCGCAAGACTAAGGATCTTGTGGGTAACACCATGCAG
>CAYZTP010000075.1:0-3505 GCA_964481555.1 uncultured Clostridia bacterium
GTCATTTGTTTGTTCGTTGGCAAACGGTTAACCTTTCACCGCGCCGATCTGAATCCCGTCGATTAACTGTTTCTGGAAGACGAAAAACACGATCGCGCAAGGAATCATCATCACGATCCCCACCGCCATTTGCACGTTGGCGTAAGAGTCCGAAGTAGATGCTCCCGAAAAACGGGCATAAATCCCGATCGCAAGCGTATAGACTCTTTCGTCGCGCAAATAGAGCAACGGTCCCATAAAATCGTTCCAGTTCCCCATAAACGTTTGAACCATGATCAGCGTGATGACGGGCATACAAAGGGGAAGAATAATATTCCAATAAATTCTGAAAGCGTTTGCGCCGTCCAATTTTGCCGCTTCATCCATTTCAATCGGAATTCCGCGCATAAACTGTCTGATCAGAAAAATGTTCATGGCGCCGCCGCCGAAAAAGGCGGTCACGGTAAACGGAAGCAGCGTATTAATCCAACCGATTTTCACGTAGGTGACATAGAGCGGAATCTGCGTACAGATTCCGGGTAGCATCATCGTGCTGAGCACGACGGCAAACAACGCTTCCCGAAAACGAAATTTCACTCTGGAAAAACCGAACGCGCACAACGACGCCGTCAGCGGCACGCCGATTACTTGGCACAGTTCCACAATCAAGGTGTTTTTCAGATAGCCCAGCATCGATGCGTCCCACCCGCGCATAAAGTTATCCCAGCAAATTTCCGTAGGAAAGATATAAACGGGATTGCGGTGCAAAACGTCGGAATTGCTCATTATACTTCTCGTCGCCATGACGAAAAACGGAAACAAGAAAAAGAGACTGAACAGTACCAAAAAGAAATACTTTACGATCAACTTCACCGTCTTTCGGGTTTTTATTCTGCGACGTACAAGCGTGATGTTATTTTCATTCTCCAACCTGCTCACTGTTCGCCTCCGTAATAGACCCACTTGCTTGTTTTAAACATTATAGCCGTAAGCAATCCGATAATCAAGAACAGAATCCACGATAACGCAGAGGCATATCCCATGGCGAGCCGCGACGAAAAAGCCTGATTGTAGATATTCATGACATAAAACAGCAATGAATTATCGGGTCCGCCGCCTCCGCCCGTAATGACGTAGACTCCGCCGAACGTTTGAAGCGATCCGATAACGCCTGTAATCAAGTTATAAAAAATAACGGGAGAACACATCGGAATCGTGATCTTGAAGAGTTTTACGAAATAAGACGCTCCTTCAAGATCGGCCGCTTCATACAGCTCGGGCGGAATATTCTTTAAAGAAGCAATCCAAAGAACCATGCCGCCGCCAAGCCCGAACATCCCCGTGAAAATAAGCGTCGGCATTGCCGTGTATTTATTCATGAAGAAGTCGGAAGCAGGAAAACCGATCATTTCAAGCAAACGGTTCATGATCCCGCCGTTGGGCTGCATAATATCCTTCCATAACAGACCGCTCACCACGCCCGGAATAATACAGGGCAAATAATAGAGCAACCGGAAGAAGCGCATTCCTTTCGTGTCCCGACTGAGCAGGAGCGCAAGCGCAAAGGAGAGAACCATACTCAACGGAATATTGACGAGACTGTATACAACCGTTACTTTTAACGACTGACTGAATTCCGGCCAACCGTCCGTAAACGCCCTAATATAATTTTGGAATCCGAAATTATGCGGAGGCGATACGATATTATAGTCGAAAAAACTATAAACAAGCGAAGCCACCATGGGATACAGCGTGAAAAACGCGATCCCGAGAACAGTGGGCATGATGAAAAGCCAACCCACGTAATTATTCTTAACGGCTTTTTTCACCCGCGCCCAAACAGGAGGCTTTTGCGGTTTATTTTGCGTGTTCGGGACGTCGGCCGTCGAAATTTCCGTTTGTATGACCGTCTCTCTATCCATATTCAACCTCTTTCAATCAGACTTTGAATGTCGTCATGTTTGGAAATGATAAAATCGTGGAACGTCTTATATCCATCGTATCCGTTTACATCGGACCACTGTTCCGCGCCTTGAATCAGCTGCGTAAACCGCGTATCGAGATCGGAATACAGTCCCGTATCCGCATAGCAGTAATAATTCAGGAAAAGATCTTCCGTTCCCTCGTAGACGAACGCCTCCTGATTCAGCCCAACAGTGGGTTGGTCTCTCCAAGAGCTGTCGTTTCTCATCGATTGCAGAACGGGAACGCCGTTCCCCGTTTCGCAGAACGCTTTCTGTCCTTCCTCGCTGATGATGAATTTCAAGAACTCCCAAGCCGCGTCCTTGTTTTGGGAATTGGCGTTGATGCCGTATCCCGAACAACCGACGCCGACGACGTTCTCGACGGGCATTTTGGGGAAGGAGACGAAATCGTAGTTCTCGATTTCGGTAAAACCGCTCATTGCGGGGCGGGAAATAAAACGCATCGCTGCCTGTCCCGCCGCGAAAAGATCCGTTTCGCCCATAACGTCAATCCCCGCATAATATTTGCTCGTCATTTCGTAGATCTGTTCAAGTCCTTCTTCAACGGCCGCCGTACTGCCGTTCTCGTCTACGAGAGCGGACTCGCCCTCTTCGTTCATATATTCGCCGCCGAAACCCTTGATAATCGTATAGGCGACGGGCGACCAGGAAAGATATCCGTCCATGGGATAATAGGAAGAATCCAGATTTCCCTTGTTTTGATCCATCGCTTCCCTAAGCTGCTTACAGGTATCCATCATCTCTTCCCACGTCCAGCCGTTTTGGGGATAAGCGATTCCCGCGTCGTCGAACATATCCTTGTTATAGACGACGGTCAGTTTGTTGTAATCGCGCGGAACGAAATACATTTCGTCGCTGTCGGGAGACAGCTTGGTCGTTTCGATCAAGGAAGGATAAATGTCGTTTAAAAGCTCCGGTTCTTTTTCAAAATAGGAGTTGAGCGGCTCGAATACTCCCGCCGCGCTGAGCGGCGCGTGCTTATCGCCCGCCGTCCAAACGATGTCGGCAAGAGTACCGCCCGCCCAGTCGGTGAGTACCGGCGAATAATACGTCGTATCAATATACTTTACCTTTACGTCTATTGTCGACTGAGACGCCTTGAACGCGCTGACAAATTTCGACATCGTTTGTTTTTCGCTCGCACTGTTGAGCACCGCTACGGTAATCAGAGTATCGCGTCCTTCTTCCGGCGTGTCTTGGGGCGCGCATCCCGCCGCGACTCCGATCGTCATAGCGACGCAAACCGCCGCCATGAGATTAAATTTCCATTTTTTCATGTTATTTTGTTCCTCCTTAAATCAGCGTATTGCTACGTAACCGTCCGCAAAAGGCGCAGTCACATAGAGATATCCGTCTTTTTCAGTGTAGTCGGTCGTTACCTTATCGTTTACGATTACCGTGAAGCTTCCGCTCGGCTTTTTAAGCTTTGCGGTAAACGTCATGCCGGAATTTGCTCCGCGCACCTCCCAAAGCTCCACCGAAGTGCTCGTTATCCGTAAATCGTATTTCACGCCGTTGAACATCAGATTTTCGATTTCCCA
>CAYZTP010000076.1:0-3497 GCA_964481555.1 uncultured Clostridia bacterium
TAAATAACGTATTTTAAAGATTTTTATCGAAATCCTAAATCAAAAACCGATCTTAATAATATCGAAAAAGGATAAGCTCATGGAGAGATTCTCCGTGGGCTTATTGCGATTTGAATGACGACGGGATTCGCTTCTTCTTTTAGGCGATCGCTTTCGAAAATCCGTGCCGTTTCCGTAAATTTGACTCAAATACTTCGAAAAAGAACTCTTGCATTATGGGATTTTATCTGCTATAATAAAAGAAAAACATAAGGAGTAAAATTATGGCAAGAATTATTTTAAACGAGACAAGTTATCACGGCGCGGGCTGCATTCGCGAGATTGCGGGAGAAGTGCAGAGTAGAGGATTGCGCAAAGCTTTCGTTTGTTCCGATCCCGATCTTCTCAAATACGGCGTCACGCAAAAAGTATTAAACGTGTTGGAAGGCGCGGGACTTGACTACGAAATTTATAGCGAACTCAAACCCAACCCGACCGTCGAAAACGTGCAAACGGGCGTAGCCGCATATAAAAAGAGCGGCGCGGATTATATTATCGCCGTCGGCGGCGGCTCTTCTATGGATACCGCCAAGGCGATCGGCATTATTATCAACAATCCGGAATTCGGAGACGTGCGCTCTTTGGAAGGCGTTGCTCCTACAAAAAATCCGTCCGTTCCCATCATCGCCGTTCCCACCACGGCGGGCACGGCTGCCGAAGTTACCATTAACTATGTTATCACCGACGTGGAAAACAAGCGCAAGTTCGTCTGCGTAGACGTACACGATATTCCCGTCGTCGCCGTAGTGGACAGCGATATGATGAGTACGATGCCCAAAAGCTTGACCGCCGCTACGGGAATGGACGCGCTTACTCACGCGATCGAGGGATATATCACCAAAGCCGCGTGGGAAATGACGGATATGTTCCATTTAAAGGCAATCGAAATCATTGCCAAATCTCTTCGCGGCGCGGTTGCCGGCGATACGCAATGCCGAGAGGAAATGGCGCTCGGACAGTATATCGCGGGGATGGGATTTTCCAACGTCGGCTTGGGAATCGTCCACTCGATGGCGCACGCGTTGGGCGCGGTTTACGATACCCCGCACGGCGTGGCAAACGCCATTCTGCTGCCCACGGTGATGGCGTATAACGCCGAAGCTACGGGCGAAAAGTACCGCGACATCGCCAAGGCAATGGGCGTGCAGGGCGTGGAAAACATGACTTTGGAAGAAGCGAGAAAAGCCGCTTGCGAAGCGGTTGCCCAACTTTCCAAAGACGTGGGAATTCCGCAGAACTTGAAAGGGATCGCCAAGGAAGAGGATATCGACTTTTTGGCGCAGTCGGCTATGGACGACGCCTGCCGCCCCGGCAATCCCAAGGACCCCACGAAGGAAGATATTATCGCGTTATATAAGTCCTTATTGTGAACGGTTTGTAAAAAATCGAATTCGACATTTAAAATGTCCGAACATCGGGTAAGATAATCAGTAAGAAATCAATATTTCGGAGGGCGTTATGCCGTTTATCGACAGTAAAGTAACTTTAAAATTAACAGAAGAACAAAAAAACAACGTAAAATCCCGCTTGGGGAAAGCCATATCGTTGCTGCATAAAGGAGAAACCTATCTTATGGTCGGTTTTTCAGACGGTTACGATTTATATTTAGGCGGCAAAAAGCTGGAAAAAGGGGCGTATGTGTCCGTCAGTCTGTTCGGCAGCGCGTCCTCTTCCGATTATTCTAAGATGACGGGCGAAATTTGCCGTATATTCAGCGAGGAGCTGTCTATTTCTCCCGCGTCGGTTTACGTTACCTATCACGGACTCAAAGATTGGGGCTGGAACGGCGCAAACTTTTAAGACGCGTCGGTTATCAAAATATTGAGAAACAGCCCCAAAATCGAAATTGTGTGATAAAATGGTACGATTTTAATTTGGGAAAACGTTATGGAAGAGATTTTAAAATCGGTTGCGGAAGCGGAAGCGAAAGCGGAAGAAATCAAACGCCGCGCGGCGGAACGGGCGGCGGAGATTTTCGCGCAGTCGGAAGCGGAGGCGGAAAACGTTCGCAAGCAGTCCGAAGCGGAATGCAAAGCGTTGCGGGAAAGAAAATTGAACGAGGCGCGGCGGCAGGCGCAGGAAGATTATCTCAAAGCGCTCGAAGTGCGCCGCGGCGAAGCGCAGAGGTTTGCCGATTCCGTATTGGAGAATATCGAAGCGGCGGCGCAAGCCGTTGCGGGGAGGATTTCGCGTGATCGTTGAAATGCGCAAACTCAACCTCGTTGCGATGTCGTACGACCGCAACGCGATTTTGCGCGCTTTGCAAGAGACGAACGCCGTCGAGATTAAAACGCATACCGAGCAAGAGGGAAGCGCGCCTTTGCCCGCCGAGGGAGAAAAGTTACGGGAATATCTCGGCGAATTGGAGAACGCGCTGAGCTTGCTCGTTTCCGAAGCGGACAATTACGCAAAAGAGCATAAATGTAAAACGACGTTCCCCAAAGACGGGTTCGAAATATCTTATACGGAGTTTTTATCCGCGCCCGAATACAAGGATAAAGCGGAAGAAACCGTTGCGCGCGTCAACGCGCTCACGGCGGAAAAAAACGATTTGAAAGCGCAGCTCGCCAAAACGGAGCGCGCGTTGAAAACGGCGGACGTCTATGCTTGCGTCTATCTTCCGTTCTCTTCGTTTGCCGATTCCGCGCACACGAAAACAAAACTCGGCGAGATTCCCGCTTCGCGGTGGGAGAGCGTAAAAGAGCGTTTAGACGGGTTTGAACTTGTCGATTATCGGTGTTTGAAAACGACTTCGGAGAGCGTGACGGTCGCCGTAACCGCGCATAAGAGCGCGGCGGAATGGGAGGACGTGCTGCAAAGCGCGGGTTTTGTTCCTTGTCCGTTTACGGAAGAGCAGACGGGCGCGGAATTGTACGCCTCTCTTCAAGAGGAGCGTAATTTCGTTCTTTCGGAAATTTCGGACAGAGAGAATCAATTATTCTCCCTTGCGGATAATATCCGTATGCTTAAAATTTATTGCGATTATCTTGCAATCGAATTGGAAAAAGCCGAATCCGTTCAAAAAATGCGCGGTACGGAGCGCACGTTCCTGTTGGAAGCGTACGTGCCGTCCAATGCGGAAGAACGCGTCCGCGCGGCGTTGAGCGCGGTGTCGGGCGCGGTATATCTCGAATTTTCCGATCCCTCGGCGGACGAGGAAGTTCCCACGCTGATGAAAAACAATGCGGTCGTCGAAAATTTCGAAACGATCACGAATATGTATTCCCCGCCTTCTCAGAAGGAGTTCGATCCCAACACGATTATGGCGTTCTTTTACAGTCTGTTTTTGGGCTTCATTATGGCAGATATCGGTTACGGACTCGTCATGCTGGTAGGCGGCGGTTTCATATGGTATAAAAACCGCGCCAAACAGAGCGGATTGAAAAGTCTTGCGGGCGTGTTTGCCATCGGCGGAATTTTCGCAATTTTTTGGGGAATTCTGTTTAATTCGCTTTGCG
>CAYZTP010000077.1:0-3373 GCA_964481555.1 uncultured Clostridia bacterium
TGTCAAAACCGCTTGCATTCATCGGCGGTTTCTGCTATACTGTCCCTATGGATAATAAACCTTTTACCGATCGGGTAAAAATTACCGTAAAAGCGGGCGACGGCGGCGACGGAATGAATTCTTTTAAAGCCTTCAAAGGAAAGCCCGCCTGCGGACCGGACGGCGGCGACGGCGGAAACGGCGGCGACGTGTATTTTGTCGCCGATCGTAATATTGCCGACTTGCTTGCGTTCCGTTATACGTCAAAATATTTTGCGGGAAACGGCGAACGGGGCGGCACAAACCGTTGTTGCGGGAAAAATGGCGCAGACGTCGTGATAAAAGCGCCGTGCGGTACGTTGGTGCGCGATAGCGAATCGGGAAAAATTATTTGCGATTTATTTGAGGACGGAGAAAAGATTCGTTTGCTTCGCGGCGGAAGAGGGGGAAAAGGCAACGTGCGGTTTACCACCGCGCGCCGTCATGCGCCCAACTTTGCGCAAAAGGGCGTGCAAACGAAGCCGCATACGCTGATTCTCGAAATGAAAACGATTGCGGACGTAGGGCTTGTAGGGTTTCCCAATGCGGGGAAAAGCACGCTGCTTTCAAAAATATCCGCCGCAAAACCCAAAATCGCCGATTATCATTTTACCACGCTTTCGCCGAATCTCGGCGTGGCGCGCTATTACGACAGGAATTTTGTCGTCGCCGATATTCCGGGGCTGATCGAGGGCGCGGCGCAGGGCGCGGGTTTGGGTCACGACTTTCTTCGTCATATCGAACGCACGCGGATGATCGTACACGTTCTCGATATCGCGGGTACGGAGGGGCGCGACCCTGTGGAGGATTTTGTTAAAATTAACGCCGAACTTAGAGCGTATTCCGAAAAGCTTGCGTCTCTGCCGCAAATCGTAGCGTGCAACAAGTGCGACTGCGCGGGAGCGGAGGAGAATTTAAAACGTTTTCGGGCGAAATTCGGCGGGAAATACAAAATATTTGCGATTTGCGCGTTAAACGGCGAGGGGACGCAAGCGTTGTTGGCGGAGACGTGCGCGCTTTTGGATACGCTGCCGCCCGCGGAACGCATTCCCGCAGACGAGTTCGCGTTCGAAACCGAGGACAGCGGGCAATTTGAAATTTTCCGCGACGAAAACGGCGTTTTCGTCATCGTCGGCGGGCTTGCCGATATGCTGTGCCGTAACGTGGTAATGAACAATCCCGATTCGATGGCGTATTTTCAGCGCGTGCTGAAGCTGCGAGGCGTGTTGAAAGCGCTTACCGCCGCGGGCTGCAAAGAGGGGGATACCGTTGCAATCGGAGAAACGGAGTTCGACTTTGTGGAGTAGAAGTTCAAGTTCACAAATTTTTCGTTCCGATAAATTTCGCGAGGGGTTAAAGTCGGCGTAAAAAAAGGCAGTTCGCCCGCCGAATCAAAAAGGAGAAAATATGACAAGTAAACAGAGAAGCAATTTAAAATCTTTGGCGGCAACGATGAAGCCGATCGCGCAAGTGGGAAAAGAGGGGATAAGCGATCATTTGATCGTTTCGCTATCGGACGCGCTCGAAGCGCGAGAGCTTATCAAGGTCAATCTTTTGCCCGCTTCGGGAGAGGACGGAGAAAATCTCGCCGCGAATCTCGCCGATCTTTTAAATGCGGAAGTCGTTGCGGTAATCGGCAGGAAAGCGATATTTTACCGCCGTTCGGCAAGAAAGGATTTCAAGCATATCGAATTCTGAAAATATCCGATAAAATTCGGGACAACCCCTTGTATTTCCGAAAAAAATGTGCTAAAATGAACGAGAAGAATTCCGAGAGGAAACAGAAATGGAAATGGAGGAAATCAAATGCAATATTCACGGGAAGTAGAAGAGATGTGTTGCGTTGCAAAGGGACCGAAACACGATCCCGCGCCCATTCCCGAAGAGGGGAAATGGGTCTGCGCGAAACAGATCACGGACATCAGCGGTTTTACGCACGGCGTGGGCTGGTGCGCGCCGCAGCAGGGCGCTTGCAAGCTTTCGCTCAACGTTAAAGAGGGCGTGATTCAAGAGGCTTTAATCGAGACGATCGGTTGTTCGGGCATGACGCATTCGGCGGCGATGGCGGCCGAAATTCTGCCCCACAAGACCATTCTCGAAGCGCTCAATACCGACCTTGTGTGCGACGCGATCAATACCGCGATGCGCGAATTGTTCCTGCAAATCGTTTACGGAAGAACGCAGTCGGCGTTCTCCGACGACGGACTTACCGTCGGCGCGGGATTGGAGGATCTCGGCAAAGGGCTGCGCTCGCAGGTGGGAACGATGTACGGAACGGCGCTCAAAGGCGTGCGTTATCTCGAAATGGCGGAAGGTTATGTAACCCGTCTCGCGCTCGATAAAGACAATCAGGTGATCGGCTATGAGTTTGTTTCGCTTGGCAAGATGACCGACTTTATCAAAAAAGGACTTGAACCCAACGAGGCTTGGGTAAAGGCGCAGGGACACTACGGCAGATTCAGCGAAGAGCAGGGCGCGGTGAAGTACATCGACCCTCGTAAGGAATAAGGAGGCGCGTTATGGCATTGTTTGAAGGTTATGAAAGAAGAATCGACAAGATCAACGGAGTTCTGAAAGAATACGGGATCTCTTCCGTTGAAGAATGCAAAGAAATCGCGCTGTCCAAAGGCGTCGATTGCGATAAAATCGTGCGCGGCACGCAACCCATTTGCTTCGAAAACGCAGTTTGGGCTTATACGGTCGGCGCGGCGATCGCCATTAAAAAAGGTTGCACGAAGGCCGCCGACGCCGCCGCCGCAATCGGGATCGGTTTGCAATCGTTCTGTATTCCCGGTTCGGTAGCGGAAAACAGAAAAGTCGGGTTAGGTCACGGTAATTTGGGCGAGATGCTGCTTTCCGAATCGACGGATTGCTTCTGCTTCCTTGCGGGGCACGAATCGTTCGCCGCGGCGGAAGGCGCGATCTCCATTGCGATGAACGCGAATAAAGTAAGAAAAAATCCTTTGCGCGTTATTTTGAACGGTTTGGGCAAGGACGCGGCGTTTATCATCTCCCGTATCAACGGCTTCACCTATTGCGAGACGGTGTTCGATCCGTATTCCGAAACGGTTACCGTAACCAAAGAGGTCGCTTATTCGGACGGTCCCCGCGCGAAAGTGAAATGCTACGGCGCGGATAACGTTCCCGAAGGCGTTGCAATCATGAAACTCGAAAAAGTAGGCGTATCTATTACGGGTAACTCTACCAATCCTACGCGTTTCCAGCACCCCGTGGCGGGCACTTACAAAAAGTGGTGCAACGAGAACGGCATAAAATACTTCTCCGTTGCTTCGGGCGGCGGTACGGGCAGAACGCTCCACCCCGACAATATGGCGGCGGGTCCTTCTTCCTACGG
>CAYZTP010000078.1:0-3298 GCA_964481555.1 uncultured Clostridia bacterium
CTTTGCGCAACGATTCCCACAACCATCAACGCAATCGCTGCCGCAAGCAATAAAATGATAACAGCGAGCATCGCCCAGCCGTTTTTCTCGCGCGCCTTCTTCTCGTCAATTTGATTTTCCATATTCCTTCCTCCGATATTTGATATCATTATGATATCATTATAATATCATACAAAAACAATACCGTCAAGCGTTTTTTTAATTTTTTCCAAAAATACAAAAAAAAGAGAAACACAATGACGATATTGCTTGCAGGCGCGTAATTTGCCTATTTCAGACTAAAAAAAACCTTGCTATGTCATTCACATAACAAGGTCGGTTTCGTTATAGTCAGAATAACTCCGAATGAGAACCGAGCCGATATAACAATAATATCAAGACGCCATTTTCTTGTTTATACACCAACAACCGGTCAGGGTATATATGACATTCTCTGCAGCCTGCGTATTTACCTGTTAAATTATGGTCTTTGTACTTCTCGTCCAACGTTTCGCCGTTCGCAAGTTTTTCTACGATTTCCCACAATTTGTCCTCGTTCTTTCCCTGCTTTCTCGCCAATTTTAAGTCTTTCTTGAATTGGTTGGTTATACTGATTTCGTACTTCATACGTCTAATGCCGCCCTCAACTCCGCAACGCTCTTATAGCTGACTCTGTTCGGGTCTTTCAAAATTCTGTCTCCTTCTTCCATTGCGGCGATGGTTACATCGTTCGGGATTTCGATGCACACATCAAAAGGTATCCCCTTGTACTGAATCGCCTTTTTAAGAAAGACATTTATTGCAGTAGTCATATTCATTCCGATCGCTTCAAAAATCTGCTCTGCCGCTTGTTTGGTTTCGGGATCGGTATTTACATTGATTTTTGCTGTTGCTGCCATTGTAGCTTCTCCTGTATCGATTGATATTATATACCTATTATATCGTATTATCTTCCTAATGTCAATATATTATACGCTGTTTTTTTTCTAGAATTTATATAAACAAAAAAGCTCCTCTAAAAGTCTGTAAAACAAACCTACAAGGGGGTAAAATCCCGTCTGTCCGAGAAATCGTAAATTTCCGCCGCCCGTTGGGAATCAGAGGAAGAGACGATAAAATCTTGACTTTTCAATCGTTAGCTCCTTTAAACTTTGTATGCTCCCCGCGCATGGAGAATCCATTGCGCGCGGTTCAAAGGATCGATTCCCGTCCGTTCGCGGATTTGCCCTTTTCCGTCGGGACAGGGGAAATACCCCAGGAGACGCGCGTGATAGTTTGCGCGTCCGCCGGAAAGCGAAGCGATCGTTTCGGTTAATCCGAAGGTTTCCGCGGCGGGAATACGGGCGCTTAGGGTAAACGCGCCGTTTTCGCATAAGGGGGGAAGCGGTTCCGCCCGACGGGCGGTAATTTCGCCGATGATCTTTCCCATCGCTTGCTCGGGCGCGCGGATTGTGATTTCGAGTACGGGTTCCAGCAATACCGTACCGCAGTTTCTGAGGCCGTCCATAATCCCCATCGGCGTCGCGACGAAGAAATCGAGCGGGTGCGTGTGCTGCGGATGATCCTCGCCGTCCACAAGCGTTACTTTTAAGTCGGTCACCTGCCAACCTTTCAGTCCTTGCGAAAGCGCGCGCGGCACTTCCGTTTCGATATGCTGCTGGTATCGATAGGCTATTTTCTTGTCCGAAACAACGCTGTTATAAACCAAACCGCAGTTGTGCGGAAGCGGTTCGATATAAAACTTTACGACCGCCCAACAAGGCTTCGGCATAGTGTAATGCTCGTATCCGAACGCCGCCCGCGCGGGCGTTTCGCGGTAGATAACGGACGGTTCGCCGACGACGACGCGCAGACCGTACCGTTCGAAAAGCGTTTCCTTTAATACTTCCGTCTGCACGCTTCCCGCCGCCGCCACGGTTAATTCGCGTTTTTCGGGAACCCATTCCAACGCGTAGGAGGGGGATTCGTCCGTCAGTTCTTCGAGGGCGGTTTTCAATGCGGTTAGTTCCTCTGCGTTTTCGGGCAAAACTTTCACGCGCAGATAGGGATCGAAAAGGCGAAGCGGCCGAAAGGGAAGTTCCGCGCCGAGAAAATCGCCCGCGCGCACGTCGGCAAGCCCTGCAACCGCGCCGATTTCGCCGTCCGTCAAACAGTTCGCGTCCGCATATTTCGCACCTTTAATGAGTTTGATTTGCGTCGCTTTGAAAATGCTTCCCGTTCTGCGGTTGAAAACTTCCTCCCGAATGCCGAGCGTTCCGCCGAAAAGACGAATATGCGCGATCTTGCCCTCGTTTTTGCGATGTTCTACTTGATAGACGTATGCGGAAAACGGCGCGTCGCCGTCGCGCTTAAAGCGGAAATACCGACAGAGGGTATCGAGCAGTTGCTCTACGCCTTCCCCTGTTTTTGCGCTTCCGTATAAGAGCGGAAAGACTTTTGCTTGCGAGACCGCTTCCGTAAGTTTTTGCCGTAATTCTTCTGCGGACAAGCTGTTTGACAGATAGCGTTCGAGCAGGTCTTCGTCGCCGAGCGCTTCAACGGCGTTTTCGAAAACCGCCGCGCGTTCGTACGAAGAATCCGCGAAATTGTTCATCGGAAGAATCTCTCCCGCAACCGATTGTCGGAGCTTTTGCACGATGGGTTCGCAGATTACGCCCGTCATATCGCATTTGTTAAGAAAGAAAACGGACGGAATATTTTTTTGCCGTACGGCTTCCAGAAGCTGTTCGGTCTGCGCTTCTACGCCTTCCCGCGCGGAAACGACAATCACGCACGCGTCTATCGCGGTGAGCGCAAGTTCGGTTTCTTCAAAAAAATCGGCGTGACCGGGAGTGTCTATGAGATTGATCGTAACGTCCCGATAGCGAAACGTTACCGTAGCGTCCCGCACGGAAATACCTCTTCGTCTTTCCACGGGGAGAAAATCGGTTGCGCTTGCGCCGTCGTCCACGCGTCCGAATGTGCGCAGCGCTCCGCCGATCAGCAGCATTCGTTCGGTAAGACTTGTCTTGCCCGCGTCGATATGCGCGAAAATTCCGACATTGAGTGTTTTCATCATGGGATGGAACCCTTATTCTTCTCTTGTTTCCGCAAAATAAAAACGTTAACGTTGCGGTCGCTTTAAGCATATCATTCTGAATGGATTTTGTCAAACTGCAAAACGGCAATCTTTTTCGTCCGAAGAAACTTCCCGAAAAATTTTGTGAAACAAGAGAAAATCGCTTGACACTTTGCAAATTATCGATATAATAGAGAGTACTTTTCATTGAGGTGTAGCGCAGTTTGGTAGCGCGCTTGGTTAGGGACCAAGAGGTCGTGG
>CAYZTP010000079.1:0-3208 GCA_964481555.1 uncultured Clostridia bacterium
CTTTCTTTTTACAATTCGTAATGAAGCGGATTGGTAAGATAATGAATTTCGTCCAGTTCGTCTGCCGTAACGTAACCCGCGGGCGCGTTGATGAGAGAGGGAATGCGGTTTACGATCGTCGCGCAAGTATGTTCGACCGTGGCGGGCTTCACGACGTGGAACTCGGTATCCGGCTCGCCAAAGATCTTCCAATCGCACATATCGCCGTCGTCGGGTCCGTACACTTTGCCGATCGTCTCCTCCTCGATTACGATTCCTTGATACGTTTCGATCGTGACGACGGCGGACATTCCGATACATCTGCCCGCTTGAATGGTCTTGCCCAACGTTTCGCTATAAATATCCTTATCGACGATATAGGGTACGTTCTCCTGTTTGATACTCTTAACCGTAAGTCCCAGCTTATTGCAGATCGCCTCCGCCGCGTTCCAGGCATAGGAGGGAACGACTTCCGTCGGATGCGCAAGTTCTTTTTCGAACTCCTCTTTCGTCAGATCGCAGCCGTGCGCTTTGGCGAGCGCAAGCCCGTATTCGTCCACGTTATAACTGTACGCGCCCTTGATCTTAGTAATCGTGTGACAGCCGCCCGCAACCATCGCAACCATATTGATCCAAAAGATATCCTGCATTCCGCTGCCCGTCACCGTACAGCCCGTCTCTTTTGCGAGCGCGTCAAGTTTATTGGTGAGCGCGGCCGACGTCGTCCAGGGATAGATCGCCTCTTCGCACGTTGTGATTACGTTAATCCCGCGGAGAACGCATTTTTCCACCTGCTCGTAGATATCGCCCATAAAGCTGAATAACGTAACGATCGCAACGTCCGCGTCGCATTCGTCGAGAACTTTATCCGCGTCGTTTGAAATTTTCACGCCCGTTTTTACACCGAGCTCGGCAAAATCGCCCACGTCCATTCCTAAAATTTCGGGATTGACGTCGATCGCGCCGACGATCTCCGCGCCCTTTGCGTGCAAGTACCGCAAAATATACTTGGACATTTTTCCGCAACCGTACTGCACTACTCTGATTCTTTTCATAAAATTACCCCTTTGATTTTTTTCTTACCGTTATTATACCCCGAAATCAAGCTGATCTAACGGGGTTTTTAAAATATACTGTCGTACTTCCGCGAAATTTACTCTTCTGCTTGATTCGTTCTCTTTTCTTGTCCGTTCGCTTCCTTCGTCTCCCCGTCCTTTAACGCTTGGCTTTTATGCGTTTTGATCCGTTCCATTCCCTCTTTGGCAAGGGAAACGGATTCGGGATTTGTGCGCGATTGCAAATTCGGGAACGCCTTTAACAAACGTTTGGGCATTTTTTTGACAATGGAATCGATCGCGTTTTCGCGTTTTTCTTTCCATTCCGCGCGTTTCCGCTCCAACGTCTCCTTTGTTTCCGCCGTTTTTTCGCCGATTTTCTCTTTCGTCTCCCCTATTTTTCCCTTAAAATCCGTTACTGCCGCCTCGGCAACCAGCACGGCGTCCGCAACATAGCCGCCGATAAAATCCGATCCCGCGCGCAACGTCTTAGCCGCTTCGTCGATCTCTTTCAATTTACGGTTAAACTTTAACACCTGCAACACCGTGAGAACGAGATCCGCAATCAGCGCGGCAAGCGCGACGGCAATGAATACCGTCCCCGCGATCTCGGAAAATATCCCTATAAACCATTTGACGGCGGGATGAACGCCGTCTACGACGAGAAGAACGGCGATCCCCCATAAAATGGAAAATTCCAAACAAATATACCCTTTAAAATTAAATTTCCGCGAGGAATAATCCCACCATTTATCGTGGAAAAATTTTTCGAGCGCCCATCCCGTTACAAGTTCGATCAAGGTACAAAAAACCATGCCGACGAGAAAGACAAGCCAAAAGCGATCCGCCCAATCGCCTAAAATCAACAAGATCGCCGTAACGCCCACGCCGTAAATGGGACAGACAGGTCCGTTCAGAAAGCCGCGGTTGACGAATTTCCCTTGCGTAACGGCATGAAACGCGACTTCCACCACCCAGCCGAGAAAGGAATAAATAAAAAAATAAGCGAAGATTTCGTAGAGGGACAGCGTCCCGATCATGATACTCTGCATGAACGTATTCTATCATAAATTCGGGGATTCGTCAATGATTACAGCGCAGGCTTTATTTTTTCACGCTTTATGGCGCATACGGAGATACAGACGATCAGATCGACAAGAATGACGAACCCGCCCGCAATTATGCAAAGCCCGCGGATATCGTAAGAAGTCACCCATTCCAACATATATACGCCGTCGCGAACGCCGTATTCTTCCCCGGAATATGTTTCGAGAAACACGTTGTTTGATGACATATACGCTATCCCTTCATCCCCTGTCGCGTGTTTTTCAAATTCGTTTAAAAATTCAGCCGTCCTGACGGGATAAAACGAAGCGTCTCCCACCGTTACAAGGGTGGTCACACACATGATCCACTCGGCTTCCCCGTCGACATAATACAGTGCCAGACATTCGCTGTTTTTGTCTTTTCGGGCGCACAGAGTCGCTTCCCCGAAGGAATATTCAATGAGAATTCCGCCGTCGTCCAAATATTCTCCGCGGCTGATTTTCCCGCTAATATCGAGCGGATATTCCCCCGCAGGTACGCCGCAGTTCCAACAGAGATAGGAATCCTGTTCCGCGACGAGCGTTTCCGCATAGGCGGTCAATCCGCTTGCATCGCCCGAAAAGAGAACTTCCCTCGTTTGGGGCGTCCAGACAAAGCTGAGAAATATAAAAAAGAGACCGACGACGAGCGGGATCAATCCGAACAGGGCGGTTTTCGAATAACGCTTTGCATTGCGCAGTTTCGCTTCTTTCTGCTGATCGTTGCCGTATTTGTTGAGCGCGGAAGCGTTCGTTAAAACTCCCCCGACAAACAAGGCGAGAGCGGCAATCAGAAACGAAAGAGAGATCCCGCCGGCCTCTTCGTAGTCGTAGTCGGAAACAGAAATCAAAAACAGACCGACGCCAAGCAATAACAAGCAAAGCGCGCAAACGGAATATGCGATGAACACGGTGTGCACCACGCATAGACGGTAATTTGCCGAAGCCTGCGTTTCCCCTTCCGCTGCGTTCCACGCGCCGACGGTAAACGCGATAAAAAGTCCCGCGCAAACGATAAACGCGGCGTAGCCGAGAATACAGAAAACGAGACCCGCAATATGATATAAAAACAGCGCGCCGAAAAAGATG
>CAYZTP010000080.1:0-3181 GCA_964481555.1 uncultured Clostridia bacterium
CGATAGGAGATCGGTCATGAAGAAGTTATATATAAAATTCGGAGTAAAAGCGTTGTTCGGGAATTGGCTGCGGGCAATTATCTGTCTTGTTCTGTCCGCCGCGACATTGGGCGCCGCGGGTGTTTATATCTTTTATAAATCGTACGATATTACCCTTGCGGAACGGGAATTGTATTTTGGAACATACGGCGGCGATAAATATCTCAATCTTTTTTATAACAACAGCTGGTGTCCGACTCAGTCTGGAAACGATTGTTCCAGAGAGGCTATTTTGGCGGTCGAGGAGGAGGTTCATAAAATCGGCGGCGGATATGCGTTGCAGGTTTACGGCACGAGTGAAGGATCGGGAACTTATTGCGGAATATATTTGCTCAATCGTTATTTCGGTGTGCAGGAAGGGGTGGATTATTCTCTTTACGGAACATACCAAGGGGAGCAATTAATAGCGCCCTACGCTTATTTACCCGACGATTATTACGACTTTTTGGCTGAACTCTACAAAGCGGGGCAGATGAATGCTAATCCGTATATGGAAAACGCTTCGTTTGCCTCCAATTATTTTCATGATCTTGTATGGTATAGCGGAGAGGACGCGATCAACGATTTCGGTTACACGCTTTACGGTGAGCTTCCCGAAAAGAAAAACGAGGTGGCAATCCCGCAAGCGATTTATAACAGTTTTCTCTGCTACGGATACCGTGATCCGCAAACGGACACGGTATCCGAAATTAAATGCGAGGACGATATTATCGGAAAAAGTATCTCTTTGCTAAGGGGTACGGTGAACGGGACGTACGGAACCGGAAAGAGGACGGGACAGGCGTTTGACGCGACGATCACGGGCGTGATTCATATGGATTTAGACGAAGAGGATTTTGGCGCCTACAATTCGTCTATAACGCATATCGAGGCTGTGGATCCGCCGTTTATGAAGCTTGCCGTAAGCCGCGCCTTTTTGGATTACGCCTATGATTATGCGTTAAATACCGATAAAAATTTTCAACAAGGTGCGCCATATGCGTCGTATGTGACGGTACTTCGGAACGGGGAGAACGCCGAGAAATACTTTAAAATGCTGACCGATTGGAAACGAACGACGGGCTTGCTCGGTTTAACGGAAGGGGATAGCCATGTCAATTATTGAGCGCCAACGAGAGTAACCTTTCTGTTACAGAATGCGACGGGTTTTTATCTCTATTCCGGTGAATATAGAAAAATTTTAGAGGTCGTAACAACCGTTATGCCGCTGTGCTGCGTGTTAGCCGTGCTGTTTTCCGCTTATTTTTGCACTGCCGTCATATATAGAAAGCGACGAAGTATCGGAATCATGCAATCTATGGGATGTACGGGAAGCAAATTGTTTGTTGCGTTCTTGATCCCGTTGTTGCTATTTTCTTTGCTGTGCGCATTGGGCGCGTTCGGAGCGGAATGCGTGTTCATGAATTGGATGAACGCGATTGTGGCGGAACGGGCTGCAATGTATGAACTTACGCCTTTTCTGTTTTCACTCAACCGGCAAACATACCTTTTTACATTCGGCGTGCCGATTCTCGTTGCGGCGGTAACGGTGGGAGCTTTGACGTTGGTTTTTTCCAAAACGCCTATTATTAATAATATCGGGAAAGCAAACAAAAAACAATTTACGTTATTCAAGAGAAAGGCAAAGCAATGACGGCGAAAATCATCTTAAAAATGGGAATCAAAGGGCTTACGGCGCATCCGTTCCGTGCGTTTGTCGTGTGGCTTTTGGCGGCGATCGCGCTGGGACTGTTGGGCGCTTCCGTGACGGCGGCGGTCTTTAACGAGGAAGAGGCGCGCAAAGAGAGTTTGTACGCCTATGAAGAATGTTATACGGTTGCTTCCGAAAACGGTTTTACCCAAGCGGAGTATCTTGCGCTTACGGAGCAAATTACCGCGCCGTTTGCAAAATTTACGCAAGCGAGCGGGACAAGCGTGTTAGACGATTTGAGCTACTTCTTCTCTCCCGAAGGCGAAGGCGGGGAGCAGACGGACAACATGATGACGCAAAGTCCCTTGGATATCGCCTGCGCGGACAGTGCGTTTTTGCCGCAGCAAGGAACTGCGCTCACGGGCAGGCTTCCCGAACGGAAAGACGAAATCGCAATCCCCGTCTGCTTATATAATACCTTTGCCGCGTACGGCTATTACGATCATATCTCTTCGCCCGTGCATATCGAAATCACGGATCAAGGATACGATTACGTTTATGATCCCGCTTATGTGCGTAAGGTGACAAGCGAGGAGTCGTTTGCCGACGGAACTTATTCGCTTTTGGTTGCGTTGCCGAACGGGGAAACGATGGCGGCGAAGATCGTCGGAATCGTGGATTACGGAGCTTGCGCCTACAATCATCGGCTGTATCCCGAGGAAAAAGCGGCGGACGGATACGATACGTTATACGTTTCGGAAGAGTTTTTTACGGCTTACGCCGCCGTGAAGAATGCGGAAGTCGTCAGCGATTATATCGTCGTGACAAAGGGCGCTTCTTATAATGCGGACGCGTCCTTCCTTTCCTTTGTGGAAAACAGCGGAGAATATGCGTTCGTATCCGGTATTTTAAACGCAATCGAAATCAATGCGGAAGTGTTATCGTCTATAAAAAATATCTTTTTGTATGTCGGGATCGGCTTGATGGCGTTCTGCTGCGGGCTGATTTATCAGTTTATTTCCTTTTCCTTGGAGAGCCGAAAGGGGGAGATCGGCATCTTGCGCGCGTTGGGCGCGGGTAAAAAGGTTATTTATGAAATCTTTTTTACGGAATGCCTCTTGTTTGCGCTTTTGCAGGCAGCCGCGGGCGTTGTTCTTTCCTGTTTGTTCATTCCCGTAATCAACGCAAAATTCGTCGCGCTCGGCGTGAAGGTCGTCTTTATGCGCTTTACGTATCTTTCTTTGCTTGTGGTATTCGGCGTAAGCGTTGCGGCGTCTCTGTTATCGTCTTTCATTCCGATACGGAAAACGGCTAACCGTTCTCCCGTGGAAGCCATTCGGATGAACGAAATTTAAAAAACGGGCTGTGCGGCGCAAACGTAAGACGATCAAGGGCAGACGGAGCCAAAACGGGCGCGAACAAAAGGGATAAAGCCGTTTGGGAAAAGGAGATTGAAAAAAATGAAATTTCAGAAAAAAATTTGTAAGATTCTTATAAAAACGCAGTCTTAAT
>CAYZTP010000081.1:0-2845 GCA_964481555.1 uncultured Clostridia bacterium
ATTCCCTTCTTTCGCGTATTGCGTGCATATTATCGAGAGCAATTTTAAGCAGTCTGTCGAATTCTTTCTTTTCATCCTCGTTCATTCCTGCGGTGAGTTCCCGCTGCGTTTCAAGCGCGGTGGTTTTCAAGGCTTCCGCCAGCTCTTCGCCCAAGTCTGTGGCGGACAGAACGGCTTTTCTCCCGTCGCTTTCGTCGGACGATTTCATAATGATTCCTTTGCGCTCCAAACGGGATAAAATGCCCGCTATCGTGGATTGCGACAATTTCATTTTCTCTTTCAGCATCACGGCGGTGATTCCGGGATTTTCCAAAATCGCGCGCATTACGTCGCTTTGAACGGACGTCAGTCCGATCTCTTTTTCCTTGATATTTCTGAAATAGGTGACGGCGTTTCCGAGCTGCACCAATTCGGTCGCCGTTTTGAATTGCGATACTTCTATCATTCCGATACTCCCCGAAACAAAATACTTCGCAAGCGATATTTCGCTTGCGAAGTATATTCTATCACTGTCGCGGTATCCTGTCAACAGGATAGAGGGGGATTTTAAAAATATTCCCGAAGTCACTATGTGGGGACGACGTTACGCAGGAGCAGATAAAAGCAAGATTCCCGTCGTTCATAGATTTGCAACGAGCATAAGCATTTGCGCAAATACCGCGACGTTCCTTTCTCCTCGATTGATTTTCTGTAAATTTTCTTAATCTGACGCATCACGTTTGGGCGAAACATTTGACTTATAAACGAAAAATGAATATAATAATGGCATATATGCATCAGAGAATAGAAGGAGAGTGTTTATGAACGTAACCGAACATTTTGCGTGCAACGTGTTTAACGACGAGACGATGCGCAACGCGCTTCCCGCAGAGGTTTATAAATCGCTGCGCAGAACGATAGACGCGGGGGAACCGCTCGATTCGACAATCGCAAGCGTAGTCGCCAACGCGATGAAGGTGTGGGCGGTTTCGAAAGGCGCAACGCATTATACCCATTGGTTTCAGCCGCTTACCAATCTTACGGCGGAAAAGCACGACAGCTTTATCACTCCCAAAGGGGACAAAGCGATCATGGAGCTTACGGGGAAAAATCTGATCGTCGGCGAGCCGGACGCGTCGTCTTTTCCCTCGGGCGGATCGCGCGCAACGTCCAACGCGCGCGGATATACGGCTTGGGATCCCACTTCCCCCGCTTTTGTGAAAGAGGGCACGTTATATATTCCCACGGTTTTCGTTTCCTACACGGGTGAAACGCTCGATAAAAAAGCGCCGCTTTTAAAATCGATGACCGCGCTCGACACGCAGATGAAACGGCTTTTGAAAATGTTCGGAATCGAATGCAAAAAGGTTTCGACGACGGTCGGACCCGAGCAGGAGTACTTTCTCATCGATGAAAAAGAATATTTAAAACGCAAGGATTTAATTCTAACGGGAAGAACGCTCTTCGGCGCGCCGCCTTCCCGCGGTCAGGAGCTGGAAGATCATTATTTCGGCGTACTCAAAACGCGCGTTTCCGATTTTATGCGTGATCTCGACGAAACGCTTTGGTCTTACGGAATCTTTGCCAAGACAAAGCATAACGAAGTCGCGCCCGCCCAACACGAGTTGGCGCCTGTGTTTACGACGACGAACGTCGCCGTAGACGACAACCAGCTTACGATGGAACTCATGAAAAAAGTGGCGCAGAAACATGGTCTCGTCTGTCTGCTGCACGAAAAGCCCTTTGCGGGAGTAAACGGTTCGGGAAAACATAATAACTGGTCGCTTTCCACCGATACGGGTTTAAATTTGCTCGATCCGGGAGAGTATCCCGAAAATAATCCCCGTTTCATGCTCATCTTGGCGTGCGTAATCGCGGCGGTAGACCGCTATCAAGGTGTTTTACGCGCCTCCGTCGCCTCTGCGGGCAACGATCACCGCTTGGGGGCGGACGAAGCTCCTCCCGCAATTATTTCCGTATATTTGGGCGATCAGCTCGGCGCGCTTGTCGATAGCATTGTGCTCGGCAGACAGTACGTTCCCAAAAAAGCGGTGCCCGGTTCCATCGGCGTGCCCGAATCGCCCATCTTTCCCATCGACACTACGGACAGAAACCGTACTTCGCCGTTTGCGTTTACGGGCAATAAATTCGAATTCCGTATGCTCGGTTCGCAGGCGTCCGTTGCCGATCCTAATATTGTGCTGAATACGATCGCGGCGGAATTGATTGCCGAGGCGGTGGATACGCTTTCGGGCGCGAAGGATTTTGAGAAAGCTTGCAAAGAGCTTACGCAGTCTCTTTTAAAGAAGCATTACCGCATTATTTTCAACTTCAACGGTTACGGCCCCGAATGGGAGCCGGAAGCGGAGAGAAGGGGACTTTTGAATAACAAAACGACGGCGGACGCCGTTCCCGAATGTTTCAAACAGGAAAATATCGACGTATTCGTGCGGCAAGGGGTTTATACCGAAAAAGAGGTCGTCGCCCGCGCGAAGATCCAACTCGAAAATTACGTGAAAACGATCAATATCGAAGCGCGAACCATGACGGAGATGGCGCGTCAGGATATTTTTCCTGCCGTCAACGCCTATATTGCCGAATTATGTTCGGTGATCGCGGCAAAGCGGGCGGTCGGAGACAAGCTTGTGTGCAAAGCGGACTTAGAGCTTGCGGAACAGCTCTCTTCCATGAACGACGCTCTGATGGCGGCCGTGAAAAAACTGGAAAAGGATTTAAGCGAAATGCCCGAAGGGGAGAAAGCCGCTTCGCAAAAAATGGCGCATATCGTCGTACCCGATATGACTGCGGTGCGCACGCTTGCCGACGGAATGGAAAAACTCTGTGCTTCCGATTACTGGCCTTATCC
>CAYZTP010000082.1:0-2762 GCA_964481555.1 uncultured Clostridia bacterium
GTTGGCTCGCAATGACGAAAAAGATATAAATTCCAATTTAACGGACAATTATAAAAAGCGAAAAATTTTGAAACTCTTCGCTTTTTTATAATTCCTATGGGAAGTACCCGCGTGCGCGGCGGTTTTTTTTGCGTCGCGGTTAAAAATTTCCGTTCACCGTCTTGTATTTTTCCGCAAAGCGTTATATAATAGAAGAGTATTAGGAGGGATTGGCTATGGCTTTACGGTATCCGAAAAATCCGCATTTTAACGCGTTGCAAATGCGCACGTCGGATTTTCAAACTTGGCAGGAAGGCTGCGCGCACGATCCGTCTCTTTTGGAATGGGAGGGGACGTATTACGCCTATTCGACCGATACGTTCGGCGCGCCGAGCGGTTATCAGATCCGTAGAAGCGCCGATCTGCTTCATTGGGATTATCTCGGATCGGCGTTTCAGCTGGAAAATACCGCTTCCGATTATAAACAGGGGACAGGCGATTTGCAACCCGCTTACGATTGGTGCGTGACCGCGCCGAAAGAAGTCGGATACGGCGTTTGTACGCGGAAAGACGGCGGCATGGCGTTTTGGGCGCCTCATTGCGTGCGCGGAACGGACGGAAAATTTTGGCTTTATTTCTGTCTGACGGGATATTTCGGCGGATCGAAATCGTGCATCGGATTGGCGAAATCCGACTCTCCGGAAGGGGGATTCCGTTTTTGTTCCCTCATCGTGCAGTCGCCCGCGGGTTGGCGTACGCCCAACGCCATAGATCCGCAAGTGTTTTTTGCGGAAGGCAGAATGTTTTTGGTTTACGGTTCGTTCGGCTTGGGGATTTATCTGCTCGAACTCGATCCCGCTACGGGGCTGCGAAAGGACGGAAGAACTTACGCGCAGTTTGCCGCAAAAGAGTGCGGCTTCCGCGATTATTACGGAACGCATTTGGCAAGCGGTTCGCTGGAAGGGGGCGTTATCCGCTATCACGAAGGCGTGGACGTTTTGGAAAACGGCGTTTGGAAGAAGAAAAATTATTATTATTTTATGTGTTCTTACGGTTCTCTCTCTTCCGTATACAATATGCGCTGCGGCAGAAGCGAAACGCCAGAAGGTCCGTATTTGGACGTGAACGGAAACGAGCTGGTATGTTCGACCGATATCGGCACGGGAAATAAGATGCTCGGTTCTTTCCGCTGGGAAAGTTCGCCGGTCGATTTCTTCTGCCCCGGACACAACGATATGTTTGTTACAAAAAGCGGAGTCAATCTGATTTCCTATCATTGCCGCACCAATTATTTTATCGAACGCGGGATGAGCCGTTCGAATAATTTCCATTACCTGTATTTGGGGCAATATACGTTCAATTCCGTAGGATGGCCCGTTATGAACGCCAACCGTTATGCGAGAGAAGAAATTCAGGACGTAACGGAAGATCAGCTTTTAAATATTACGGCGGGAAAATATGAGACGGTTCTCTTTACCCAAGGAGCGGAGACGGTAAGATCGAAACGCGTTATTTTCCGTGCGGACGGTACGTTGGACGGCGCGTACGCGGGAAAATGGCGTATGTACGGGACGCACTATATCGACGTGGAAATCGGAGGAGAAGAATACCTCGGCGTAGTAATGCCCGCTTGGATAGACGATCAGAATGCCGCGGGGCTTACGGTCACCGCAATGGGCGCGACAAGCGGCATGGCGCTAATCATGAACAGTACGAATAAAATTTGAGCGCTATCGGCTTGAAAGCCGTCTGCCCGCTGCGTTTAGGTTAAAGTAAAAAATATGACAAACGAATCAGCGGTTCGGCTAACCGCCAAACCGCTTATTGATAAAATCCCTATCAAAACCGTCCGCTGCGGGCGGTTTTCTTTTACTCTTTTTCGTTATGCTGCGACGAATCGTCTTCGTTCGTATTCATAAAATCGTTTTCGGGCGGTTCGGGCTTATGAAATGGATTTCCGTATTTGACAAGCAGCATGAGCGCGGCGAACACAGCCGCCGCGAGGACGGCGATTAAACAATACAGCAAACCGAAATAAGCGCCGACGATAAAGGCGGCCGCTACGCACGCGCAGGAAAGAACGCAAAAAATTATTTGAAGAATTTGCCTCATTTTTAACCGAACCCCGTATAATTTTTATCCTATTGTAGCATAATCAAACAAAAAACACAACATTTTGTGTTTGGAAATCCGCGGGAAAAATTTTTTAAAAAATCGCGAAAAAATTGTGAAAAACAGTTGACAAGCCGTGTAGTGTGTGATAGAATAAGCAAGCTGTCTTGTGGAAGGCGTAAAGGCAATCGAAAAAATAAAAAATTTCTAAGAAAAATTGTCGAAAAATGCTTGACGCCACACAGTGTATATGATATAATATATAGGCTGTTCTCGGGAAAGCGAAGACGCAGAAAGGAAAATTCCGAAAAACATAGATTTTTTCTGAAAATTCCGAAAAATGTGTCGAAATCGCTTGACAAAGGGTTTTTATCTATGATATAATAGGAAAGCTCACTCCGCAGAGGAGGACGGCGCCCGAACTGTCGTTCGGTTCACGAAGATTAAAAATCGAATAAGAAAGAAACGATTTTTTGTAACACAATTGTAGAGCAAGAAAAAAGTTTCTGTCAATTTTTTTGAGAAACATTAGTACTCAAAACAAAGTCAGCAAAAAGATAACGAGAATTTATTCAAGTTAGAGCCGCTGATATGTGTAGCGCATATCGGCTTTAAGCAATTAAACTTAAGAGTTTGATTCTGGCTCAGGATGAACGCTGGCGGCGTGCTTA
>CAYZTP010000083.1:0-2689 GCA_964481555.1 uncultured Clostridia bacterium
AAAGCCGATCATCTTTGGCAGTTTAATACAGACGAACATTCCCACCTCCTAAACTTCTTCGTTTACAAACACCAACACCGTTCCGCTTTTTAAGGTAAACCTCGCCTCGTCCGCTATGACGACGTTGGAAATGCCGCGCGTGGAACCGTACGCGAACTTTTCGGGCAGCGGATAATAGAAGCCGCTACTACTCAGTATATGCGCTTCGCCGCCGAACGGGATAACGGATACCGTTTTTCCTTTCAATCCGCTTAAACGAACGCTTCCCTGCGCCGAATGAAGGAATATGCGGGCGTAATTGGTGATCATTTCCGCGGAAACGTCGCGCTCGGCAGCCGCATACAACAGATGAAGATTGCCCAAAAAATGATCTTCGCGCTTTCCCCCGCCGCCGTAGATTTCGATTTGCTTCGCGCCCGCGTCGATTGCGCGGTTGAGCGCCAACTCGCCGTCGGTACTGTTCTTCTCGGACGGATAGATTTTCGCGGGCGGAGGAGAAGGCAAATAAGAAAGGGAATCGAAATCCCCCAAATTTTCGTCAATGCGCACCCTGTCTTTCGCCCACTCGTACGCGCCGTCGCAGCAATAGACGCGCGCGTTTGTATCGTCGATATTCCCCCCGTACGGCTCTCCGTTTAAAAGGATAATCGCTTTTAAATTTGTTCCCGCTCTTTCGACCGCCGTACTCATACGCCGCGCAGCCTCCGTATCGTCGCGCCCATATCGGCGGATTTAAAAACCGCGCTGCCCGCCACGATGACGTTCGCACCCGCATGAAGCACGTCGCCGATATTTTCCTCCGTCACGCCGCCGTCCACTTCGATATCGAGATCGGGTCTACCGATTTTAACGCAATATTCGCGCAGAGATTCAATTTTTTTGAGCGTATCGGGAATAAATTTCTGCCCGCCCCAACCGGGATGTACGCTCATTAAAAGGAGCATATCCGCCTCTTCCGCGGCGGGGAAAATGCGTTCCACGTGCGTTTCGGGATTGACGACGGCGGAAGCTTTCACCCCGTATGACTTGATTTGCTTGAATAATGCGAAAACGTCGCAAGCTTCAAGATGGACGGTGACGATATCCGCGCCTGCTTTCACGAAATCCTCGATATGCGTTTCGGGGTGGAGTACCATAAGATGGCAATCGAGCGGGAGCTTCGTATGCGGACGGATTGCCTTTACCATCTGCGCGCCGAACGTGATGGGCGGCACAAAATTTCCGTCCATGACGTCGCAATGCACATAATCCGCTCCGTTTTCTTCGAGTTTTTCGACCGTTTCGCCCGCTTTGGAAAAGTCGCTCGCCAAAATCGAAGGCGCAATTTTAATTTGATACATACCCGTTTTCTCCTCGCCGCCGACAATCTTAAAGCGGCGGCTGATTTTTATCTTTCAAATATCTTGCCCGAAGCTGCCCGCAAGCTCCTCCGATGTCGGACCCCATGCTGCGGCGCAGCGTCGCCGAAATTCCGTTTTTCTCCAAAATCCCCAAAAAGCGGTACGCTTCTTTTTCGCTCACCGATTTGAGCGATCTTTCCTCCACCTCGTTCAGGCGAATGAGGTTGACGTGGCAGGGTCTCCCCTTCATCAACCGAACGAGCGCAAGCGCGTGCGCTTCGTCGCAATTTTCGCCCGCGACCAAACTGTATTCAAAGATATACCGCCGCCCCGTTTTACGGAAATAATGCTCGCACGCCTTTAAGATATCTGCAATCGAATACGCTTTTGCAACGGGCATGAGCTTTTGACGCTCCTCGTCCGAAACGGCGTGTAACGATACCGTGAGATTGAGCGGAATCCCCTCTTGTGAAAATTTTAACATCTGCGGAACGAGACCGCAAGTGGACAGGCTCACGTTGCGCGCGCTGATACAAATGCCGCCCTCCGCGGATAGGTTACGCAGAAATTTTACCACTTGATCATAATTATCGAAAGGTTCTCCGCTGCCCATGAGTACGACGTTCGTGACGGCTCGTTCTTTAAGCGTACCGCCCTCCGCACGATTGACGGCGAGAATTTCGCACAGGATTTCCCCCGCCGTGAGATTGCGAATGAGTCCGTTCAGGGTGGAAGCGCAGAACGCGCACCCCATGCGGCAGCCCGCCTGCGTGGAAACGCACTGCGTGTTGCCGTATTTGTATTTCATAAAAACGCCCTCGATCAAGTTGCCGTCGGACAGCGCAAATAAGAATTTTTTCGTGCCGTCCGAGGAGACAAACGTTTCGAAAATTTTAACGGGTTCGTCCTCAAACCGACAAAGAAGTTTTTCGCGGAGAGAAGCGGGAACGGGAAGCTCCGAAATCTTTCTGCCCTGCATGAGTCCGAGATAAATTTGCTGCGCGCGGAATTTCCGCTCGCCGTATTCGGCAACGAGCGCGTCCAGCTCCTCCCGCGATAAATCCTGTAAAATTTCTTTCATGCACTCTTCCTCATTTTACAGACGTAAAATCCCGCTCCGAACGCCGTATCGGGCAAAAACTGGATTCCGTACCGCATTGTTTCATGCGCCAGCGGACATTCTGCCGCAACGCATTCGAACTCTCTATGCGTGCTTAAAAATTCGCCGACGATCATATCGTTTTCTTCTTGCAAAAGCGAACAAGTAGCATAATAGACGTACCCGCCGCTCTTTACATACCGCGCGCAATTTTCCAAAATCGCACGCTGTACGACGCGCAATCCCTCGA
>CAYZTP010000084.1:0-2684 GCA_964481555.1 uncultured Clostridia bacterium
ACGGAGTTCCTTTGATTATTTGCTAAGTTTCGCGACCTTCGATCTCACAGCCGCCTTCGCAACGGCTTCGGCAACGCATTCGTGCGCGCGAACGTCGTAAGCGTACGGCAGAATGTACTCGGTTGACAATTCCTCCTCTTTTACGCAGGAGGCGATTCCGTGGGCGGCGGCGATCATCATTTCCATATTCACGGTGGAAGCCCTTACGTCAAGCGCGCCGCGGAACAGCCCCGGAAATACCAATACGTTGTTAATTTGGTTGGCGTATTGCGAGGAACCCGTTCCCACGATAAACGCGCCGGCTTCCAACGCCTCCTCGGGAAGAATTTCCGGCACGGGATTGGCGCAACAGAACAGAATGGGCTTCTCCGCCATCGATTTTACCATATCTTCGGTTACGCAGTTCGCCACGGAAACCCCGATAAATACGTCCGCGCCTTTCATCGCAACGGACAGCGAACCGGAAAGTTTCCGTCTGTTGGTAATCTTTGCAAGCTCCTGCTGGACGGGATTAAAGCGCGGATCGCCCTCGACCAAAATTCCCTTACTCGAACACGCCACGACGTCTTGTACGCCGAACGCGAGCAAAAACTTTGCGATCGCAACGCCCGCAGCGCCCGCGCCGTTGATGACCACGCGGATCTCCTCTTTCTTTTTGCGCGCAAGCTTTAACGCATTGATGAGCGCCGCCGTCGTAACGATCGCCGTACCGTGCTGATCGTCGTGAAAAACGGGAATATCGAGGTCTTGTTTCAGCCGCGTTTCGATTTCGAAGCAGCGGGGAGCGGAAATATCTTCGAGATTAATTCCCCCGAACGAGCCTGCCAACAATTCGATTGTCCTTATAATCTCTTCCGTGTCCTTGCTTTTAATGCAAAGAGGATAAGCGTCTACCCCGCCGAACGCCTTAAACAGAGCGCATTTTCCCTCCATAACGGGCATTCCCGCTTCGGGTCCTATATCGCCCAGCCCAAGCACGGCGGTGCCGTCGGTGATCACGGGCACGGTATTCCAGCGGCGGGTGAGATCAAAACTCCGTTCGATATTTTCATGAATGGCAAGACAGGGTTCCGCGACTCCCGGGGTATAAGCGAGAGATAAGTTTTCGCGGTTATCGACGGGAACGCGGGATACGATCTCGATTTTGCCTTTCCATTCGGCGTGACGTTTTAACGACTCTTTTCTGTAATCCATAAAATTTCAGCTCCTGTATTTTCTAATATTCTACTACTGCCGAAAAAAAATGTAAACTGTTTTTGCGATCCGTACCTCGGTCTTTCAAGTGATTGATATAATGATATGTTCAACGGGACGCAGGATGGATTACGTGTTTGCCTTTGATATCGAGATCGCGGATTTTGGGATCTTTATACACGATCGCCGACTGAACGATGTTATTTCCGTATTTACGGCGCAGTCGATCGATCGCCGTATTCAACCGCTCGTATTTTTCGATCTGTACGAAATCGGAAAACAAATCGAGTTGTTCCGCCCCGTAACGGAAATCCGAGACGGAAACGCCGAGACCGCGAACATATTCGCGCCAAGGATACGCTTGCCGAAAGAGAGAAAACGCCTCCGACGCAATCTCGTTCGCATAAGAAGTCGGGCGGGGAAGCTTCCCCTGTTTTTGATAAGAAGCGAAATCGCTTGCCCGCGCGTACACATGAACGGCGCCCGCCCTGCCCAAGCCCGCCTCCCGCAGTCGAGAGGCAACCGAATCCGCAAGCAGACACAATACCATGCGTACGTCCTCTTCGTTTTTTAAATCGCGGTAAACCGTTAAACTGTTCCCGATCGATTTCACCGTCTCTTCTTCCGTCACGGTCGCAACGGGCGAGACGTCCTTTCCGTTGGCGAACGTATGAAGGCGGCTCCCCCATTTCCCGAGAAGAGAGACGAGACGTTCTTCTTTCGCCTGCGCGAGATCGCCGATCGTCCTGATTCCGATTTTGTTTAGTTTTCCCTCCGTCGCTTTGCCGACGTAGAGCAAATCGCCCACGGGCAGCTTCCATGCAACCCGCTTATAATTTTCGGGCGTTATTTCCGTTACCGCGTCCGGTTTTTTCATGTCCGAGGCGAGCTTTGCAAAAATTTTGTTATAAGAAACGCCTACGCTCACGGTTAGCCCGATCTCCTTTTTCATCCGTTCCCGAATGCTCTCCGCAATGCTCTTTCCGCTGCCGAAGAGAAACAAACTTTCTGTCGCGTCCAGCCAACATTCGTCGATCCCGAACGCCTCGATATGGTCGGTATAGTCCTCGTAAATTTTACGCGCCAGTTTGGAATAATGCAGATAAGCGGGAAAATCCGCCTGAACTTCCACAAGCCGTAAACCGCATTTCTGACGCGCCTGCCAATACGCGTCGCCCGTCTGCACGCCCGCCTTTTTCGCGATCATATTTTTGGCGAGCACGATTCCGTGTCTGTCCTCTTTCGAACCTATGACTACGACAGGCTTCTCTCTGATCGCGGGATTCCGTAAACATTCCACCGAGGCGTAAAAATTATTCAAATCGCTGTGTAAAATCGTGCGCATACCCTATCAGTATGCGACCTTCCGCGCAAATTATCGGGAAAACGCAAAACGGCGGACGGAAAAAACGAAGCAAGCTATGAACGTGCAGAAAAGAATGTGTAAAACGCAACGAATTCCGCTTGCAAAAATCTTTGCAATATGCTAT
>CAYZTP010000085.1:0-2659 GCA_964481555.1 uncultured Clostridia bacterium
TGTGTTAAGAAAGACGTTATTTTCTCTCTGACAAAAATTTTAAATCCCTAACAATTATCAATTAGGCTTTGCCATTCTTTTATATCACTTTTTATCGATTTTGTCAACAGGTTTTTCTTTCCTTTTTCAAGTTCGATCAAATATTCACAAATCGTCCGTCGCCCTATCCGAATGAGCCGTAGATTCCAGCCATTAAAATACAAACCGTCTTGCAAACGCGACAAGGCGGCTCTTTGCATGATTCGTTTATAGTGGATAGAACATCTACAAACCGTTTCAACTGAGAAGTCGCTTTTTCATAAACGGCGGCGATTACGGTAACATCATATCCGTCGGATGCCCCAATCGCAATTTTTACTCAAAAAAGCAAACCTTTTACCGCGTTTTCTTCGAAGTAAAAACGGAGCGTACGCTCCGTTTTTTATGTTTCGCACTCTTACTTGACGCCTTCGTTGAGCCTTGCGAGCAAAGATTCAAGATCCTCGCCGTGAACGGCAACCGCTTCGGCGATCGTTTCGCCGTGCGCCATCGCGCAACCGATACAGTGCATCCCTGTCGAAAGTAAAATTTCCGCAGAATCGGGATTCAGCTCCAAACATTCCGAAATGAGCGTATCCGCCGTAATTTTAGCCATAATAATTCTCCTTCCTTGTATTTCTGTTTTTATTGTACCACAAAAACGACTTCTTTACAACGCTTTTACAAATTTATTTTTAAATTTTTACACCAAAGATTCGATACGCCGTACGATTTCTTCGGCGGTAAATCCGCATAAAGCGAATAAATCGTTTAAAGAACCGTGCGGAACAAATCCTTCTATGGCATGGATGTACGTATGAACGCTGCATCCGGCGCGTTGAAATTCCGCCGCGCATTTTTCCGCAGCGCCGCCCTCTTTGCAGCCCTCCTCTAAAAAGTAAACGAGCTTCGCCCCTTTTACCAACGCGATCAACCGTTGGACGTCGGGCGGATAAATGCGGAACAACTTTACTACGCCCGCCCTTTCTTCGCCGAAAAGACGCGCCGCCTCCAAAGCGACTTTCGTAATGCGCCCGTACGTTACGACGACGACCTCTTTCTCTTCGACGCCCGCCGTGTAAGAGAGCGTCTCCTCTTCGCAAAGCGGCGAAAGCTCCGCTTCTCCCCCCTTTGGATAGCGCACGACGGAAAGTCCGCCGCCCTTTACGGCAAGAGAGAAAGCCGACGCAAGCTCTTGATAGGTGGCGGGCGCATAAATTACCGTATTGGGAATGACGGAAAACAGCGCGTAATCGAATATTCCTTGATGGGTTACGCCGTCCCCCGACACGATCCCCGCATGATCGAGCATAAGGACAAGCGGAAGATTTTGAATGGAAATATCATGCAAAAGCTGGTCGCAGCAACGTTGGGCAAACGTGGAATAAAGAAACAGAATCGGTTTCATGCCGTTTGCAGCCAAACCGCAGGCAAACGTAACGGCGTGTTCTTCGGCGATTCCCACATCGAAAAAACGGGCGGGAAAGCGCGAAGCAAAAGTCGAAAGTCCCACGCCGTCGCGCATCGCCGCCGTCAGTGCGCAAACGCTTTCGTCGCGCTGCGCGAGATCGCACGCAAGATCGCCGGCATAGCTTGTAAACGTCTGAGTTTGCGGCGCGCCCGCACAAAACGAGTGATACTTTTCGGGTTCGCGCTCGGCAGGCTCGTAGCCCTTCCCTTTTTGCGTGATGACGTGTACGATACAGCATTTCCCGCCGCGTTTCGCTTCTTCGAGGACGTCCCTCATTCTCCCGATATTATGACCGTCCACGGGTCCGTAGTAGGAGACGCCGATATCTTCGAACAGCGTCTGTTTTACGAATATCTTTTTCGTAAAATTTTTACATTTGCGGAACAGCGAGCGCAGCGGTTTCCCCAAAAGAGGAATGTGCAATAACATCTTCTCGAAATTATGTTTGAAACGAAAGTACCGTCTGCCCGTTCTGATCCGCGTGAGCAAGCTGTGCATACCTCCTACGCTGCCCGAAATCGACATATCGTTGTCGTTTACGAGAATCACGAGGCGAAGCTCTTTTTCCGAACAATTATTCAGCCCCTCGTATATCATGCCGTTCGTCAACGCGCCGTCTCCGACGACTGCAACCGCATAACCGTCTTTCCCCTGTAATTTATTGGCGGTAGCAATACCGAGCGCGGCGGATACAGAAGTGCCGCAGTGTCCTTCCGTAAGCGCGTCGTGTTCGCTTTCTTCCCGATTTTGAAATCCCGAAATGCCTCCAAACGAGCGCAAAGTTGAAAAATTATCGTACCTTCCCGTGAGCAACTTATGCGCATAGCTTTGATGTCCCACGTCGAAAATGATTTTATCCTTGGGAGAGGAAAAAACCAAATGGAGCGCAATGGTCGCCTCCACCACGCCGAGATTGGACGCCAAATGGCCGCCGTTTTCCGCAACGGTAGCGATAATTTTTTCTCTGATTTCACCCGCCAATTCTTCCAACTCTCGGGGAGTCAATTTTTTTAATTCTTCGGGCGAAACGATTTTTTCCAACATGATTATTTTATTATAGACAATTTACGCATATCTGTCAAATAAATTAAGCTTACGGAAAATCAAAAACGGGCTTACGCCCGCTTTTTTCCGAATTTTTTCAAATGAAATGATACTCAATACTTCACA
>CAYZTP010000086.1:0-2574 GCA_964481555.1 uncultured Clostridia bacterium
CGGCTTCTCCCGGCGCGGCTGCGGGAACCATCGTCTTTACGGCGGAGGACGCGGTCGCCGAAGGCAAGAAGGGAAAGAAAGTCGTGCTTGTTCGTTTGGAAACCTCTCCCGAAGACATCGAGGGTATGAAATACGCGCAGGGTATTCTTACCGTCCGCGGCGGACAGACCTCTCACGCGGCGGTCGTGGCGCGCGGCATGGGAACTTGCTGCGTCTCCGGTTGCGGCGATATCAAAATGGACGAGGAGAACAAACAATTCACGCTCGCCGGAAAAGTTTACAAAGAAGGAGACGAGATTTCCCTCGACGGCTCCACTGGTAACATTTACGATTGTATTATTTCCACCGTCCCCGCAGATCCCAACAGCGGCTATTTTGGCAGAATCATGGCTTTGGCCGATAAATATAAGGCGCTCGGCGTTCGTACGAACGCAGATACGCCTAAGGATGCAAAACAGGCGGCGGCGTTCGGCGCGCAGGGCATCGGGCTTTGCCGTACCGAGCATATGTTCTTCGGCGAGGGCAGAATCGATAAATTCCGCGAGATGATCTGTTCGGAGACGGTAGAAGAGAGAGAAGCTGCGCTCGAAGCGATTGAACCTATGCAGCAATCCGATTTCGAAGGCTTGTTTGAAGCGCTCGGCGGATATCCCGTCACCATTCGTTTCCTCGATCCGCCTCTCCATGAGTTTGTTCCTACCGATGAAGCGGATATCGAAATCCTTGCAAAGGCGCAGGGCAAGACGGTTGCGCAAATCAAACAGATTACGTCCGATTTGCACGAATTCAACCCGATGATGGGACACCGCGGCTGCCGTCTTACCGTCACCTACCCCGAAATTGCGGTTATGCAGACGAAAGCCGTTATCAAAGCGGCGATCGCGGTGAAAGCAAGACATACGGATTGGAATATCGTTCCCGAAATCATGATCCCGCTTGTCGGCGAAGTCAAAGAGCTGAAATTTGTGAAAGATATCGTCGTGAAAACGGCAGACGAAGTAATTAAGGCGGCGGGGGCAGATTTGAAATACGAAGTCGGCACCATGATCGAGATTCCCCGCGCGGCGCTCACGGCGGACGAAATCGCAAAAGAGGCGGAATTCTTCTGCTTCGGCACCAATGATCTTACGCAGATGACGTTCGGCTTCTCTCGTGACGACGCCGGAAAATTCCTTCCCGCATATTATGCGAATAAGATTTACGAGAGCGATCCTTTCGCCCGTCTCGATACGGTCGGCGTCGGCAAGCTGATGAAAATGGCGGTAGATCTCGGAAAGAGCGCCCGTCCCGAGCTGCACTGCGGTATTTGCGGCGAACACGGCGGCGATCCTTCTTCCATCGAATTCTGCCATGAAATCGGGCTGAATTACGTCTCCTGCTCGCCTTTCCGCGTACCGATCGCACGTCTTGCGGCCGCACAGGCGAATATCCGTAATCCGAGGTCCAAGTAATAGTGGTATAATTACCACTTGACCACAGTATATTGTGCTCTAAGGCTTATTCCATAAAGGAATAAGCCTTAATTTTTTGCCATAAAATACCGAAAAATGGGGTTAAATAAGGATGGTTCTACAATAAAATTGGGGTTTGGGCTTCGGCATTGATTGTAGGATCTTATATAATTCATTTTCATTATTTTCGGAGGATAAATTTTGTACTAAAAAACGCTTGCTAAAATTCTAAAAAAGTGATATAGTACCCCCTATAAAAATATAGCCGCGACGAATTGGGCGTCGGACTGTAAGAAATACGGAGGCTTTTATGAAAATCAGCAAAGAATTTGTTTTTGCGGCGCTTATGGTCGTAGTGGGAATCCTGCTTATTGCCTTGAAAGGCGCGGCAATCAGCTGGGCGGTAACTATTTTGGGCGTGGCGCTGATCGTAGCGGGCGTGCTCGACGTCCTTGTAAACAAGAAGGGATGGATTGCAGGCGGTATCGAAATTTTGATCGGCGTGCTGTTGATCGTGTTCGCTTGGGTAATCACGGATATTGTTCTGTTCATCGTCGCAGGCGTGCTCGTCGTCTACGGAATCTACGGTATCATTCTTGCGGTACAGAAAGGGACAAAGCCGTTGAGCAAATTTTTGCTTGCGCTTATTGTACCCGCCGTCTATGTGATTGCCGGCATATTCTTGTTCCTCAACGGCTTTTCATGGGCGTTTGTCGTTTCAGGCGTCATTCTTGTCGTTTACGGGGTATTGCAGATGATCCAAGCTGTTACAACGGGAAACGGAACCAAAAAAAGTTAGGTTCTAAAATAAATGCCGAAGTTTCGATCTTTATTTTAGAGCTTTAATAATCGTAAGCAGTTATCAAGGCGCAGGTTATCGGCAAGCGAAAATCAAAAATACCGCAAAGGTAAACGCTCCTCTGCGGTATTTCTACTATTCGAAATATTTTACACTTCTTTTGTCGATTTGTAAGTTTTATAATTAAATGCGAAAAAGAAATTGGGTAGGAAAACCCGTTCTTGTTCGCATTTTTTTATTTGTAATGGAAAAATACGCCGTGAGTGGCAGCATTGTAGCTACTCCCCCTTTCGATACAACGGCGCATAGCCTTGTAAATAAATT
>CAYZTP010000087.1:0-2396 GCA_964481555.1 uncultured Clostridia bacterium
TCGAGGACGGAAAATATATCGTGTTCAGCACTACGCATTTCTCCGAGTTCTATATTCTCGGCGAGAAAGAAGTGAATCTTCTTTGGCTCATTATTCTGCTTGCGATATTGCTTGTTGCCGAAATTGCAACCCTCGTGATATTCTTTATCAGAAAGAAGGACAAAAACAAAACGGCCGCGTCCGTCCTTCCCGTCGGCGCATTGCTCACCATCATTCGCCCCGAAGGCGCGATCGCAATTTGCATAACGCTCGGCGTATGCGTAGCGCTCGCGGCTGCCGCGATTATCGTTGCGGCGGTGCTCGGGAAGCGCAAGAAAAACTCCGATGAGCCGAGCGATGCGCAAAACAGCGATGCGCAAAGCGGCGATAAGTCGGAATAATATAACGTCCGGTTGCGGCGTCCGTTCCGATAATCGTTATCGGTAACGGACGCCGTAGTTCGACGGTCGCGCGCTTACAGGATCGCTACGTGAGAAGTCCGATTAAGGAGAAAACATGAAAGACGAATACAATTCCGAATATTATGAAAATACGTATAAGCTTGCGGAAAAAGCTGTTTCGGGGAGCAATTCGTTTCCCGGAAACGCCGTAGCGGAAGAAGTTAACTCGTTTGCGGGTAACGCTGCGGGTGAAGAATTCGGTTCGGAAAGCAAAACCGCGGCAAAAAAAGCCTGCGGTAAAAACGTCGCAGGCACAGTAAGCAATATTGTAAAAAGTTTTTTCGCCGTTGCCGTCGTAGCGGCGGTTACGGTTACATCCGCCGTTACGACGAACAACGTCAGCGCGGAATTCGTTTCGCTCGCCGCAACCGACGCCGCCGTTTCCTATACGGTAAACGTCAAAGGAGACACGGATGCGGAACTTGTCGTGTTTAACGACTTCACGCGGCGCGAGGTCGCTCTTGAAAACGGTGAAAATACGGGCGAAGTTTCGGGATTAAAACCGAATATGAAATATACGGTCGCCGTCGTCTATCAAAGCGCAGTGGGTGAAAGAACGGTAATACAAGACAGCGTATACACCGAAAAGTACGCCGTTGCAGAGCCGCTTTCCGCGTTCTATTCCATCAGTCACGAATGTACTTGCAATATAGACGGCTATTTCCATTTTACTGTCGACTTTACCGACGAAAACGGTTATTGGTCCGATTTTACCGCGTCTTTGGAGGACGAATACGGAAATACCTCTTATTGCGCGTTTACCGACGACATACGCGAAGAACAGTCCATAGACGTCGTGATCAAGGCGGGACTCAAAGGAAATACGGCAACGTTTCTCTTTTCATTCAAGACGGACAGTCCCGAACACGTTCCCGATACCGATTTACTTACCTATTACGAACAAACCCAAACGCTTATTTACCGTGTAACAGTTAAAATTTAATTTTAGGAGATTTATAGAAAATGGATAACGAAAAGAAACGTTTTCCCGTAGTCAAAACGGTTGTTTACGGCGTGTTTATCGTCGTAACAATCCTCGCTTTCGTATTTCACGAAATGTTGTTCGGCGAAAATTCGGTATTTAACAGAACCGTCAGCGGGAACAGCATAATTCAGCTTCTTTACACAAAAATTCCCGCACTTGTGCGCAGCGTGCAAATCGTAACCATTGCCGTTTTACTTTCCGTCCTGCTTAGGCTTTTGATGGCAAAGACATTGGCGAGGAGTAAGCGCGGACTTACGGTGGTAAAGCTTTTGAACAGCTTTTTAAAATGGATCATCGGCATTGTCGCGGTGCTCATGGTTCTCAACGCTTGGGGCGTAGATACCGTTACGTTGCTTGCAAGCGCAGGAATACTCGCTCTCGTCGTAGGTCTCGGCGCGCAAAGCCTTATCGCCGATATCATTGCCGGGTTGTTTATCGTTGTCGAAGGCGAATATCAGGTGGGCGATATCGTAATAATCGACGATTGGCGCGGCACCGTGCAGGAAATCGGCATACGGACCACCAAAATCGTAGACGCGGGCGGCAATATAAAGATAATCAACAACAGCGAGATAAAATCGCTAATCAACCAGACGCAGGAGCTTTCGCTTGCAAAGTCGTATATAAGCATCGAATACGGCGAATCGATCCCCCGCGTTGAAATCGTCATACGCGACAATCTCGACGCCATCAAGGAACATATTCCCGCCATAGTGGAAGGCCCTTACTATAAAGGAGTAAACGAACTTGCTTCTTCAAGCATTAATTTGCTGTTTGTTGCAAAGTGCAAGGAAGAAGATATCTATCAAGTTCAGCGCGATATGAACAGGGAGTTAAAGATTATGTTCGACAAGAACGGCATAAACGTCCCCTTCCCGCAAATCGTACTCAATCAACCGACCGTGTTCGAAAGGAAAACGACCGAAACCGAAGTCGCGGGCGCAGATGTGTTTGTGAAAGAGCAGAAGGAA
>CAYZTP010000088.1:0-2360 GCA_964481555.1 uncultured Clostridia bacterium
GCAACTGTTGGGTTTGGGCTTCGGTATTTATTATTTTGTGAAAAGATAAAAAAGAGAAGCATAGCGGAAAAGAATCTGCTAAAATGAAATCACCGCAAATCTAAAAAGGATTTCAAACTATGCTTCAAGAAGATTATAACACAAAGTATTGGGGTTGTTCAACATATACGTAGAAGAAATTTAGGAAAACGCAAAACTGTACGAATGAAACATACTTGAATTTAAGGATTGTATTACGGCAATACACAATTGGGCGACGCCGATCCTAAATTCGTCCAGACACCGGTATACCGACGCATTTATGGAAGGCTGCAATAACACGATAAAAGTAATCAAAAGAATCTTTTGGAACCGTTAATTTTTGACGGTTTTTTACTTTTTACTCATTTTCCCCATCTTTTTCTTTCTGTCTCCATCCCGACATTTGACAAAGAACCATAATAGAATGAGTTCGGTACAATACCGAACTCATTCGCATACAAGTCAGTGATTCATCTGTCCGATTTTGGGCGGCATGACATAACCGCCGTCTTTTTCGAATGTTCCGACGGGAAAATTATTCCGCATCGCGTTCTTTGATTTCGACGTTATACTTCTTGCTCCCCTTGGGAGTTGCAAAACGCACAAGCGTGCGGAGCGCCTTTGCGATTTTACCCTGTTTGCCGATGACTTTCCCCATATCCGATCCCGAAAGAAGAACGGTTACTTTGATTTCTTCTTCCGTCTCTTCCACTTCGTACCCGACGTGTTCTTTATCCTCGGCAAACTGTTCTACGATATACTTGATTAACTCCAACATAATAAATTCTCCTGTAGTTTAGGTGTGTTTGGAAATAGGAGCCGTAAGAATTTATTTTACTTCTTCTTTTTCTTGCCCTTGGTTTTCGCGGGAGAAAGCTTGGCGGGCTTTTCCAACGCCCCCGCTTTCACCAGCAGAGATCTTACCGTCTCGGTAGGTTGAACGCCCTTCGAAAGCCAATCTTTCGCTTTCTCCACGTCCACGGTAAGCGTAGCGGGTTCCGATTTGGGATCGTACAATCCGACTTTATCGATATACTCGCCCGTAGCCGCCTTTCTCGCGTCCACTACCACAATGCGGTAAACGGGGGACTTTTTGTCGCCCATTCTCACCAGTCTCATTTTTACCATAGTTATATTCCTCCAAATATTTTTTTGATTGATAATGCGATCTAACTAAAAGAATCTCGGCATTTTTCCCTTGCCGCCCTTCATCTGTTTCATCAGCTGCTTGGTCTGTTCGAACTGTTTGAGTAGCTGATTGACCTCCTGTACGCTCGTTCCCGAACCAAGCGCGATTCTGCGCTTGCGCGAGGAGTTGATAATCTGCGGATTATCGCGCTCTTTTACCGTCATCGAAAGAATTATCGCCTTCGTGCGCTCGATCCGCTTTTCGTCGATGTCTCCCTCTTTCAGTTTAAATTTTCCCGCTCCCGGAAGCATACTCATCAACGCGCCCGCGCCGCCCATTTTCTTTAACGCTTCGAACTGCGTGAGATAATCGGAAAGCGTAAAGGACGATTCGCGCATTTTGCGCTCCATCTCTTTCGCTTGTTGTTCGGTAACGGCTTCCTGCGCTTTTTCGATGAGCGAAAGCACGTCGCCCATACCCAAAATACGGGAAGCCATACGTTCGGGATAAAAAGGCTCTAAATCGGTAATCTTCTCGCCGACGCCGATAAACTTGATGGGCTTGCCCGTAACCGCCTTAACGGAAAGACAAGCGCCGCCCCGCGTATCGCTGTCGAGCTTGGTTAAAATGACGCCCGTCACGCCGACTCTTTGATCGAACGTCTTAGCGACGTTAACCGCCTCTTGCCCCGTCATGGCGTCTACGGTGAGCAATATTTCGGTAACGGAAACTTCTTTTTTGATTTCTTCCAGCTCTTGCATGAGCTTCTCGTCGATTTGCAGCCGCCCTGCCGTATCGATGATTACGGTATCGAACCCCATTCGCGCCGCGTAATCCACCGCTTGTTTCGCCGTTTTGGGAGGCGCCTGCGTCCCCTTTTCAAACACTTCCGCTCCCGCTTTCTCGCCCATGACTTTGAGCTGATTGATTGCGGCGGGACGGTAAATATCGCAAGCGACAAGCAACGGTTTTTTTCCTTGTTTTTTAAGCTGTACCGCAAGTTTTGCGCACATGGTCGTTTTTCCCGCGCCCTGTAATCCGCACATCATAATCACGGTGGGCGGTTTGGGAGAAACTTCCAACTTGGCGTTTCCCGATCCCATGAGCGCGATAAGTTCGTCGTTGACGATTTTAATCACCTGTTGGGCGGGATTCAGCGATTGCAGCACCTCCTGCCCCACCGCTTTTTCCGAAACGTCCGCAATAAACT
>CAYZTP010000089.1:0-2249 GCA_964481555.1 uncultured Clostridia bacterium
TTGCCAACGCCGACGATTTCATCTCCCGTCTGCCGGAAGGCTATCAGACGATGATTGTGCATAACGGCGCCAATCTTTCGCAGGGGCAGAGGCAGCTTCTTTCCATCGCGCGCGCGGCGGTTGCCGATCCGCCTGTCATGATTTTAGACGAGGCGACAAGTTCGATCGATACGCGTACCGAGGAGATTGTGCAGCAGGGCATGGATAAACTGATGGAGGGCAGAACGGTCTTTGTAATCGCGCACAGACTTTCCACCGTCAAGAATTCCAACGTGATCATGGTGCTCGATCACGGGCGGATCATCGAACGCGGTACGCACGAACAGCTCATCGAGCAGAAAGGGCAATATTATCAGCTCTACACGGGCGCGTTTGAGTTGGAATAAAAACGGAACGCCGAATTTTCAAAATTCGGCGTTTTTTGTTTGCCCGAATGCAAAGAATTTGATATAATTTGCATGGAACAGATAACGAGGAGCGCATATGTTACAGGTCAATAACGTCAGCTTGCAATACGGCAGCAAAAAATTGTTTGAAGATGTGAATCTTAAATTTACCAAGGGGAACTGCTACGGCATTATCGGCGCGAACGGCGCGGGAAAATCCACTTTTTTAAAAGTGCTGTCGGGCGAAATCGAACCCAATAAGGGGGACGTAACGCTTGATAAAAATGAACGTATGTCCGTTCTTGCCCAAAATCAGAATAAATACGATTTCGAAACGGTACTTCGCACGGTTATGCTCGGACACAAGAGACTCGTTGAGATCATGGACGAAAAGGATGCGCTCTATGCGCATTCGGACTTTACCGAAGAGGACGGCGTGCGCGCTTCCGAGCTTGAGAGCGAATTTGCGGAGCTGGGCGGCTGGGAGGCGGAGAGCGAGGCGCAAATGCTTTTAAACGAATTGGATATTCCTTCCGAATTTCACAATATGCAGATGGGCGATCTTGATGCAAAGCAAAAGGTGCGCGTCCTCTTGGCGCAGGCTTTGTTCGGAAATCCCGACGTTCTTCTTTTGGACGAGCCGACGAACAATCTCGACTTAAAAACCGTTCGCTGGTTGGAAAATTATTTGTTGGATTTTGAAAACACGATTATCATCGTTTCCCATAACAGACATTTTCTGAATAAAGTATGTACGCACATCTGCGACGTAGATTACGGCAAAATCAATCTCTTCCTCGGTAATTACGATTTTTGGTATCAGACCTCGCAACTTCTTGCCCGTCAGCAAAAAGACGCCAATAAAAAAGCCGAGCAACGCGCGCAGGAACTCAAAGACTTTATCGCGCGGTTTGCGGCAAACGCAAGCAAGTCTCGGCAAGCGACCTCCCGTAAAAAAGAACTTGAAAAACTTACGATTTCCGATTTTAAGCCTTCTCTGCGGAAATATCCGTTTATCGATTTCAAATTCGAACGCGAAATCGGCAACGATATTCTCACCGTAGAGGGACTTACCAAAGAGGGGTATTTCGAAGATCTTTCGTTTACCTTGCAAAGAGAAGACAAAATCGGCATTTTGTGTGATAAATCGACCTCGATTACCATGCTTTACGATATTTTAACGGGTAAAGAGCAATCTGACGCAGGGACGGTGAAATGGGGCAAAACGATTTCTTATTCGTATTTTCCACAGAATAACGACGAATTTTTTAACGGCTGCGAATACACGCTCGTACAGTGGCTTTCGCAATTCAGCAAGGATCATTACGAGGAGTATCTGCGCGGATGGTTGGGAAGAATGCTGTTTTCGGGAGAAGAAGCGTTAAAACAGGCCAAAGTGCTTTCGGGCGGCGAAAAAGTGCGCTGTATGTTGGCGAAAATGATGCTCGAAGGGGGAAATTTCCTCATTTTTGACGAGCCGACCAATCATCTCGACCTTGAATCCATCACTGCGCTCAACAACGGGTTGACGGCGTTTAAGGGTTGTATGCTGCTCACTTCTCACGATCAGGAACTGATGAACACAGTGTGCAACCGAATTATCGTCATCGATAAAACCAAAGTTTACGATAAGAGTACGACTTTTGACGAATATGTCGAATCCGTTAACGGATAAATGTTGGAAAAGTTTTACAAAAAATTCGAAGCTTCGATACGAAGCTTATCGAAATATATCTCACACTATTTTTGAAATGTCATACTTGCTTGTATTTCGCGAGATTGGTGACGAGGGGGTATTTCAGTAATCGTAACGTGTATGAAGATGAAACAAATACAGATGATGATTTGATTTGGAAAGGTAAA
>CAYZTP010000090.1:0-2206 GCA_964481555.1 uncultured Clostridia bacterium
TTTTTTGATTTTACCGAATTATTAAAAATGGATTTGTTGAAATTTATGACAATTTGAGAAAATTGTGCTATAATGAGAGAAACAGGCGGAAAGTTCTGCCGTTACAGGAGAATTTATGAAGATTACAATGAACGAAGAGGGGAAAGTTCCCGTTGCTTCCGGCGGCGTAGGACTGTTTTTCGAAGATCTTAATTACGGATTGGATGGCGGTTTATATGCCGAAATGCTGGAAAACCGTAATTTCGAGGCAAAGGACGTACACGGAGAATGGGATCATTATATCGTGGACGAGGACGGCGGTTACGGATGGGAGGCTTATCCGAACGGCTCGGAGGCGGCGCTGAAAATTAAGACGGATCGTCCGTTATTTGCAGAGAATCCGCATTATCTTCGGCTGACCGCGTCCAAAGGCGGCACGGGTGTAAAAAACAAAGCATACGACGGTATTTACCTTACCAAGGGTGTGAAATATACGCTCTCGTTTTATGTGCGATCCTATGATTATAAGGGATGGGCGGCGGTCGGCGTTTATCTAAACGGCGCGGCGCTGCTCGAAAAGAAGCTGAAAATCAAAGCGGACGGCAAATGGCGGAAATTCACTTTTACACTAAAAAGCAAAACGGACGCGGAAAAAGCAGATTTTGCATTTACTCTTGCGGACGCGGGTACCGTTCACCTCGATTGTTTTTCGCTCATTCCCGAAAATGCGATTTTGGGCATATTCCGCCGCGATCTCACCAAACTGATGAAAGATATGAAGCCGGGATTTTTGCGCTTCCCGGGCGGTTGCGTGGTAGAGGGCAACAATCTTGAAAACCGTTATCTTTGGAAGAATTCTCTCGGTCAGAAAGAGCGCAGAAAACACAATTGGAATCGTTGGGCAGTACACGCAACGGGTCCCGAAAATCATTTCCGTTCGGAATTTTCCCATTACGGGCAAACGCTCGGCGTTGGTTATTACGAATATTTCCTGTTATGCGAGTATCTCGGCGCAAAGCCGCTGCCCGTTTTAAGCGTGGGAATCGCTTGCCAATATATGTCTACCCAATTCGTACCTCTCAACGATCCGGAACTGGACGTATATATTCAGGAAGCGCTTGATTTAATCGAGTTTGCAAACGGCGGAACGGATACGGAATGGGGCAGTCTGCGCGCGGAGATGGGACATCCCGCTCCTTTCGACCTCGAATACCTCGGCGTGGGCAACGAGCAATGGGAGACGGAAACCAACGAATTTTACAAGCGGTTCGAATTGTTCGAAAAACGGATACACGAAAAGTATCCCAAAATAAAAATCATCGGTACGGTCGGGCCTACGGTGGAGACGCCTTCTCATGCGAGCGCTTGGGAATGGACGAGAAAAAACCTTGCCGAAAACCCGAACTTCGTCTACGCTTCCGACGAGCATTTTTACGTTTCTCCCGAATGGCTGTATTCGCATACAAACGTTTACGATGATTACCCGCGCGAAGGAAAGGTATATGCGGGTGAATATGCGGCGCACGTTCCGGGTTCTGGTTGCGCGCTGTTCAACGCGCCACAGGCGAACGCTTGGGAAGGCGCTTTGGCGGAGGCTGCTTTCATGACGGGCATGGAACGCAACGCCGATGTTGTCGTAATGGCGTCCTACGCGCCGCTGTTTGCACGGCTCGGATATACGCAGTGGAGTCCAGATATGATTTGGTTTGACGGTAAGAGCGCGTATGCGACGGCAAATTACTATGTGCAGCAGCTTTACAGCCTTTATACGGGAAACTACTCTTTGAAGATGAAAATAGAGGGGAGCGATAAAGTATATGCTTCCGCAACGGAACGGGAAGGACTCACTTATGTGAAAGTTGTGAATGCGGGCGGGGAGGAGCTGAATGCGGAAATCGACGGCGATTTCGATTTCGGCGGTATGACCCGTATTATACGTATGGAGGGCGGTCTCGGCGATTATAATACCATTGACAATCCCGGAAAAATCGTACCTGTAGAAGTCGCGCCTGCTTCCGAGCGTTCGCTTACGCTTCCGCCGTACAGTTTCAATGTGTTGGTATTTCGAAAATAGGCGTTGATAAGAGCTGTTTATACGGCTCTTATTTTTGCTTTAATTGGGCAAGAGAACGATTACGATGATATAGCCATTGGTACAAAAAAGAACGGTTTCGTTTGAAACCGTTCTTTTTCGTTAAGAGAAAAGCGATTATTCTTTGCCCGCCAT
>CAYZTP010000091.1:0-2095 GCA_964481555.1 uncultured Clostridia bacterium
CTTTTACTACTGCATCGGCATCACCTCTTTTCTGTTTCCAATAGTATCTCTCCTTGGTTTTTATCTTACATTCAGAAAGACGACGCAAGTACGCTGATTTTATACATATTACAAAAAATATTTTTTTAAGAATTAATAATTTTCAGGTTTTACTTGAAAGTACGATTGCGGATGCGCGCATACGGGACAGACTTCGGGAGCCTCGCTCGCTTTCACGATTGCGCCGCAATTCAAGCATTGCCAATACACCTCGCCGTCTTTTATAAAAACTCTTCCTTCTTCCACATTCTTTAAAAGAGCAAGATAGCGCGCCTCATGTTCTTTTTCGACGGCAGCTACCGCCTCGAACATTCCGGCAATCGACTCGTATCCCTCTTCCCGCGCAATCCGCGCAAATTCGGGATACATCGACGTCCATTCGTCGTTTTCACCGGAAGCCGCGGCTTTCAAATTTTCCTGTGTGGAGCCGATCCCGGCAATCAACTTGAACCACATTTTCGCGTGTTCACGCTCGTTGCGGGAAGTTTCCTCGAAGATCTCCGCAATCTGCACATATCCGTCCTTTTTCGCCTTCGACGCATAGTATGAATACTTGTTCGTCGCCTCGCTTTCCCCTGCGAACGCCGCCCATAAATTCTGTTCCGTTCTGCTTCCCTTTAAATCTTTCATAACATTTCTCCTTAGATTTTTTATTGAGATTTAATCTCATTAATATAATAAAAAATGCAGGAGTTTGTCACCCCCCGCAACGACGTTTATGATGAGAATTTTAACGACCGCATTCCGCGCACACGCCCGAAAAGACGACCTCGCAAGTTTCCGCCCGAAAATCGCCGCACATCCCGCATGAAGCGCAGCCGTGCGGAAGCGCGATATCGGCAATCTTGCCGCAAATACGGCAACGAGTATGCGCGTGCGGAACAACGGTTGCGTCAAACCGCTCGTCGCTGCCCGAAAGGGAAAGCCTTTTCGCCTTTCCCGATTCCACAAACCCTCCGAGTACGCGGAAAACCGTCCCCCGACTGATAGAAGGGTGCGCGGCATGAACGTATTCGTACACCTCTGTCGCCGAAGGGTGCCCAAGCGTTTTTAACGCGTCGTACACCGTCTGTTTTTGCTTTGTATTGCGTTCGATGATCATAAATTCTCTAATAAGATTTATTCTTAATAAGATTATAACGCAAACAAAGAGAAATGTCAACCCTGCGGCGCAGCGAAATTTTTCCTTTTTTGAACGTTTTTACTCTTCGTCGGGTTCGAGCGCGGCGGCGTCGTCCGCGTCTTCGAAATCCTCGTATTGATTGCAAAATTCGGCGAACACTTCGTCTAACAGAGCGTCGTCCTCAATCGTCTCCAACCGCTCGTCGTCCTCTTCTCCCACCAAACGGAACACGGCGATTTCTTCGCCCTCTTCGTCGTCCTCGTCGTTTTCTTCCGTCTTTTCCGGCGTAAAGAAGCAATACCATTCCCCCTTGTATTCGATCGTCCCGATATGTTCGAAACGCTGAGGGTTGCCGTCCTCATCTACCAGTTCCACAACGTTATCGTTTTCCTCGTAATCGCTGTATTCCTCTTTCAAACTCATCTTCTTTTCTCCTTTCTTTCTGTTTGCAAGATATGTTTCAAGAATATACGCCGCGGCAATGCTATCCACATTCTTTTTGCGTTTATCTTTTTTTACGCTCGTACCGACGGACGCGAGATCGCGCCGCGCTTCGCGCGTGGTATAGCGTTCGTCCTCTTCGAAGACGGGAAGATCCGTCTCTTTTTTCAGCGCCGCAATAAAGCGCGCCGTTTTATGCGTTTGATCGCTTTCTGTTCCGTCCGCATTCAAAGGAAGCCCGCACACGATCGCGCCCGCGCCCAACGCTTCCGCCCTTTGCGCGATCGTCTTTACGTCCTCGGAAAAATTTCCCGTCCGAAAGTAGGTATCGCACACGATCGCGTATTCGTTAAACGGATCGCTGACGGCAACGCCGATTCGCTTGTCACCGATATCGAAAGCGGCAATTCTCTTCTCCATGCCGCGATTATACCATATCCGCCCCCGAAAGTAAATTATTTTTGGGAAATTTCAAAGTAAATATCTCCCGCG
>CAYZTP010000092.1:0-1964 GCA_964481555.1 uncultured Clostridia bacterium
AGAACATACATAAAACGGAGATAATTTATGGACGGCTTTTTATTTTACAATCCTACGAAAATTTTATTTGGTTCCGGCAAACTAAATGAACTCGGCAAGCAGAAATTGCCGGGAAAAAACGCGCTTTTGCTTATATCGAACGGTAAGTCGGCAAAAACAAGCGGCGCATTGGACAGAACAATCGCGGAACTTGAAAAGGCAGGTGTGAGTCACGTTCTTTGTAACAACATTCACGAAAATCCCACAAAGGAAATTGTTATGGAAGCGGCGCACATCGCAAGAGAAAACAAGTGCGACTTTATCGTCGCTCTCGGCGGCGGCGCAGTACTTGATTCGGCGGTCGCAGTTGCGGCTATGGCGACAAACGACGGCGATTTATGGGACTATGTGGTAGGCGGTAGCGGCAAAGCGCAACCACTTACGAAAAAACCGTTGCCGATAGTTACGATTACCACTACGGCGGGTACAGGTTCGGAAATCAATAATTGGGGCGTTATCTCAAAGACAGACACGCACGAAAAAATAGGCTTCGGAGGCTATGACGAGCTTGTTCCCTTGCTTGCCGTCGTCGATCCCGAACTAATGACAACCGTTCCGCCGAAATATACGGCGTATCAGGGCTTCGACGCATTATTCCATAACACCGAAGTGATGATGTCCAAAAGTCTTAATTACATGAGCGAAGCGATTGCGCTTTCGGCAATTCGGCATATTTCGAAATACTTGCCGCGCGCCGTGCAAAACGGCAACGACTTGGAAGCGAGAGAGCACGTTGCGTACGGCAGCGTCATGGCGGGCATTACCATGCAACTCACGAGCACGACGGCGCAGCACTCCATGGAACACGCGATGAGCGCGTATCACCCCAATCTGCCGCACGGCGCAGGACTTATTATGATTTCGGCGGAGTTTGCACGGTATTTCATTGAAAGGCACGCCTGCGATAAAAGATTTATTAAAACGGCGAGAGCCATGGGATGCAAAAACGCCGATAAGCCCGAAGATTTCCTTACCGCGCTTATAAAATTGCAGAAAGATTGCGGGGTTGCGGATTTGAAGATGAGCGATTACGGGATAACGCCCGACGAGTTTATGACGCTTGCGGTAAACGCAAGAGTAACGATGGGCGGATTGTTTCTTGCCAATCCATGCGAGTTAAACGACGAAGATTGCGCAAGGATTTTCGAAAAATCCTATCAATAAAATTAATAGGGTCTTACCATTACGGGATGGTTTAGGCAACGGAACCTGAAAAGCGTAATTTCAAGCAATGCGCTTTTCGGTCAAAAATATTGTATCGGGAGGAACGAGAATGAACGGTAAAATTTTAGTAGCTTATTTTTCGGCTGGCGGCGTTACGGCAAAGGTCGCGAAAACGCTTGCCGAAGCAACGGACGCGGACATTTATGAAATAGCGCCCGTAAAACCTTACACAAATGCGGATCTTAATTGGAACGACAGAAACTCCCGCAGTTCGGTAGAGATGAGCGATAAAAGCTCCCGTCCCGAAATTGCGGGTAAAGTCGAAAATATGGATGAGTACGATACTGTTTTCGTCGGCTTTCCTATATGGTGGTATGTCGCTCCGACGATAATCAATACCTTTCTCGAAAGCTATGATTTGGCAGGAAAATCGATTATACCGTTTGCGACTTCCGGCGGAAGCGGCATGGGCAAGACAAACGCATTTTTACAGCCGAGCTGTAAGGGCGCAAGGCTGCTCGAAGGGAAAGTGTTGAACAATCAATCTGCGCAAAGCATTAAAGCTTGGGCGGAAAGTCTTAAAATTTGAGGGAAAATCTTTCACCGATCGAGGTAACGCCGTCTGGAACCACAATGCCCTCGGCAAGGTACAACCGGAGAACGCACACCTACCGATCGAAGAAGCTCTGAAAGAGAACTCTTTTTTGCGGTGAAAAGGAATGAGTTGGCAAACAAGTTTTTGAATTTTCAAATTTATTTTG
>CAYZTP010000093.1:0-1952 GCA_964481555.1 uncultured Clostridia bacterium
CGGCGTTAAGCGTCGCAAAGGACAAAGGTTACCGCCGCGCCGCCGCGCACGTCAGGGCGGATAATGCGGCAAGTATCGCGTTGCACGAAACGCTTGGCTTTCACCGCAGAGGGGAAACGACCGATTCGAATAATCGGAGAGTTTATTTATATTACAAGGAACTATAACGATGTTTTACCGAAAATATATCTTCGGAGAGACCGCATTGTATTATGCGGAAGTTCCCATAGAAGGGCATGAAGGAAAGACAACAATAGGTTTTGCAGCGTATCCTGCCGCCGTTCCGATCGACGCTTCGAAACTTCCGCTCGACAGCCTCGTGCAAGCGGCTTTTACGGGCGACGAAGGACTTATCGATTATACTTTCGGCGTTACCATGCGCAACCGCGAGGCGACGCTTTTAAAGGTCGAAGAACAGTCCTTGAACGGCGCGGAGATTCTCACCCGCCTTTCGGACGGAAAAGGAAACGTATTTTTTCATACGCTTCGCTATTCCGAAAAGACGGGGGTGTTCTCCGTACAGGTCGTTTACGAAAATCGGACGGGGAAGATCCGCACGCTGGAAATGCTGGAAAGCGTTTCGTTAAGCGGGATATGCGCGCCTTCTTGCAAAGATCTTTCTACCCGCGGTCTTACGTTACATCGTATGACGAGCGCGTGGTCGCGCGAATGCCGTTTAAAAAGCGAGAGCTTTTCTTCCTTGGGACTGGATATGAGCTGGGCGCGCTACGGCGTGAAATGCGAAAAATGGGGACAAACGGGCAGTATGTCCAATCGGGGTTACTATCCCTTCGCCGCAGTCGAGGACGAAAAGAGCGGCGTTATATGGGGCGTAACGGTGGAAGCCCCTTTTTCTTGGCAGTTGGAAGTATATCAGGAAAAAGAGACTTGCGCGCTTTCGGGCGGCTCGGCGGATTACGAATTCGGGCATTGGCGCAAAGATATTTTGCCGAACGAGAGATTTCAAACGCATAAAGCGTTCTTTACCGTAAAAAAACAGGGCGGGGTGAACGCCGTTTGCAACGCGTTTGTACGCGAGGCGGACGAAAGACTGGAAGTTCCCGAAAGTGAAGAGAGTTTACCAATCGTGTTCAACGAATATTGCACGACTTGGGGATGCCCTTCCCAAGAAAACGTCGAAAAGATTCTTGCGGCGTTAAAACCGTTTCCGATTCAAACGTTCGTGATCGATTGCGGTTGGTATAAACCGGACGACAAGGATTGGTGCAACGCAATCGGCGATTGGCGGGAGAGCAAAACGCTTTTCCCCCAAGGAATCGGACGTGTGTCCGAAGAAATCAGAAAGGCGGGAATGATCCCCGGAATTTGGTACGAATTCGAAGTCGCGGGAAGAGACAGCGATTGTTTTTCTCGGGAAGAGCTTCTTCTGCATCGCGACGGTCGTGTGATCACCTCCAAAAACCGTCGGTTTTTGGATTTGCGCAAGCAGGAAACGGAAGAATATCTTTGCGAACGCTTTCTCAAACTATTAAAAGAGAATGCGTTCGGATATCTCAAAATCGATTATAACGATACCTACGGCGCGGGATGCGATTCTTCGGACGGCGCGGCTTTGGGCGAGGGCGGCAGGCAGATTGCGGAAGCGAGCGTCGAATGGCTGGATAAAATAAAGGACGCCGTTCCCGATATCGTCGTTGAAAATTGTTCTTCGGGCGGCAGCCGCATCGAGCCTCTGCGTATGGGAAAAGTGAGTATGTGTTCCTTTTCGGACGCGCACGAATGCGCCGAAATTCCGCTTGTCGCGGCAAACGTCAGCCGTGTGATTCCCGCCCGCCAAATGCAGGTTTGGGCCGTTTTGCGCGATAAAGATACGCCCTCGCGCACCGTTTATTCGCTTTGCGCGGCCATGCTCGGCAGAATTTGTCTTTCGGGCGACGTGCTGGATATGCCGCAGGAAAAAATCGAACTCGTTCAAAACGGATTGAATTTTT
>CAYZTP010000094.1:0-1932 GCA_964481555.1 uncultured Clostridia bacterium
ATATCCCGAAGGATTTTTCTTCTGCCAATTCCAAAGCGAAGCGCACATATCGTCGAGACCCAGCTTTGCCTCCCAGCCAAGCTCCCGTTTCGCCTTCGTACAATCGGCATAATTGGAAGCAAGATCGCCCGGCCGACGCGGTTTTATCACATAAGGCAGTTTTCGTCCGCACGCCTTCTCAAAGGCGTGGATGACTTCGAGGACGCTGTACCCCACTCCCGTCCCCAAATTATAGATATAAACGCCGCTCTCGGTAATGCGGTCGATCGCCGCAACGTGTCCCTTGGCAAGATCGACTACATGAATATAGTCCCTTACCCCCGTGCCGTCGGGCGTGGGATAGTCGTTGCCGAACACGCCGATTTCTTTCAATTCGCCGATCGCCACCTTTGCGATATACGGCGTGAGATTGTTTGGAATCCCCTTAGGATCCTCGCCGATAAGCCCGCTCTCGTGCGCGCCGACGGGGTTGAAATAACGAAGCAGCGCCACCGTCCATTCCCTGTCCGCCTTGTAAACGTCGGTAAGCATGATCTCTTGAAAATACTTACTCGTGCCGTATGGATTCGTCGTTCCGCCCGTTCTGCACTCCTCCGTAAGCGGCAGTCTTTCGGGTTCGCCGTAAACGGTTGCCGAGGAGGAGAACACGATTTTTTTACAACCGTGCGCGCGCATCGCCTGCAACAGCACAAGCGTGCCGTATAAATTATTATCGTAATATTCCACGGGCTTTTCGCAAGATTCGCCGACCGCCTTTAAACCCGCAAAATGAATCACCCAATCGATATCGTGCGCCGTAAAAATCAGTTCCAACGCCGCAGGATCGCGCACGTCGTTTTTGTAAAATATTACTTTCTTCCCCGTTATTTGTTCCACACGGCGCAGGCTCTCCTCGCACGAATTAGACAAATTGTCGATCACGACCACCTCGTGCCCCGCGTTCAGAAGCTCCACCACCGTATGAGATCCGATATAGCCGGCTCCGCCCGTTACCAAAATACGCATTGCGCACACCCTCCGAAATTTTCGTTTGCTTTATTATATCCCTTCCGCAAAAAAATTGCAAGATTTCGCCGCGTTAATTTTCGTTTTCCGCTTTCATTTTTTCGCGGACGCGTTTGCGGTTGAGTTCGGCGACCCGTTCGGTAAAACAAACTTTTACGTCGCGGCGTTTTAAATTTTCGGTAAAGCGGCTTGTAACCAAAACAAAAATGCAATAAATGGGTACCGCGCCGAGATTGGTTTCCAACAAGGAATTCACGATAAGCGTTGTGAGTTTCGCTCCCCAATCGGAGATGTCCGCGCTGCGAATTCCCCCGATCAACAAGGAAAACTCCCATGCGAATTGCACTAAGATCCCGATGGATAGAATCCGAAAAAGCGGAAAACGCTTCTCCCGATCCTTTTGGAAGAGATTATATACGATTGCCGCCGCGTATCCGACGAAAAGGATTCCCGCCATATATCCGTGGTATGCGTCCGTCGTGCGCTGAATTTTAATCACGGGAAAATCAGAGCCGAACGTTTGCGCAAGCAAAGGCGCCGCAATCCACCACACGCAGATCAGCAAAGACCATTCGACCAAACGATCGTCTTTCGAATACCAAAGCCATATCCATGCGAAATTAGTGATTCCGTAACTCATGCTCATCCATAAAAGCGTCCAAAACATGTTTCCGCCTTCGATTGAACGCGAGTGCGTGAGCAAGTGAAAAATGCCGTAATCGACGATCATATACAATATGCCGCCCACTATTCCAAACAAAAGCGTGAGATATTTCTTTTTCAAAAAAAGAAGAACGCACAGTAAAACGAGAAAGCAGACGTCAAGGTAAATGTAAAGCGAGTTGAACACCCGCTGCGCGGTTACTTCGGTGGCAAGCAAATTCATAAAAAAGTCCTTTGTCATAAGTTATTGTTACAAGTATAGTC
>CAYZTP010000095.1:0-1764 GCA_964481555.1 uncultured Clostridia bacterium
ATTACGGGAACGCAGAGGCGTTTTTCTATTTTTTTGTTGGATTAGGCCTCTGCAATCGATGATACACAAAAATAAGAGAAGAAGGCATATGTTGTATTACGGCATATGCCGAATTTTTACCTATGAGGTAGTCTTATGTGTTGTAATTCGTGTAATTTCTGCGGTTGTAATTCGTGCAGCTTCTGTTCGTCATGCGGCGATGCGCTTGCGCGCGCTTTAAACAATCTGTTTTCGACGGGCGGCTGCGGTTGCAATTCGGGAAACAACCGCAGCTCCTGCGGTTGTAACTCATGCAATCATTCGTGCGGTTGCAGTTCGTTGTTCGATCTGAGCGCGCTCACCGACTGCGGTAATTTCGATTGTTACTATGCGCGGCAGTTCGGTTTGACGGGGCGCTCATCTTCATGCGACTCCTGCAACTTTTGCGGTTGTAGTTCCTGCTCGTCTTGCGGATCGGTGATTTTGTTCTGAGTTTTTTTAAGAAAGCCGTTTTCGGGCATAACGCCCGAAAACGGCTTTCTTATAACGGAGAATTCGCATAAATTCGCAAAAACCGCTTGCGCGCGCTCAAAAGAAGCGTTATAATAGCGTTAGAGTAATCATTTGACGCTGCGGTTCGTTGCTTATGCTTTATGCCTCGTTTCAATGCGTCGTTAACTGAAAGCTCGTTGATTATACGGAGAAAGATATGTTACACTTGAAAAAACCGACGCAAAAACAAACGAGACGTTTTGTTAAGAACGCGCTCATTATCATTGCGGGGAACGCGATCGCTTCCGCCGCGTCCGCTTTCTTTATCGTACCGAACGGCTTCGTTATGGGAGGAACCACCGGCTTGGGTATCTTTGTGCGGAATCTGTTAGCGAATTCGGGAAGAACGGGCGATTGGACGGAGTGGGTGGTTTCCATCACCGTTTACGCGGCGAATATTTTATTGTTTTTGCTCGGCGCGTTTCTGCTCGGCAAAAAGTTTGCCGTCGCCACGCTTGCGGGAACCGTTTTGTATCCCACGTTTTTAAGTTTATGGACGCTGCTGAACGACGTTTATATGGCAAACAACGGGGGAAATCCCCTTGCATATAACGATCATTTGCTCGCCGTCATTATCGGAGCGCTGCTGTTCGGCGGAGGAATCGGACTTGTGGTGCGCATCGGCGCGAGTACGGGCGGAACGGATATTCCTCCGCTCATTTTCCATAAATATTTCAATATACCCGTCGGAATGGGAATGTGGGTGCTCGATATCTCAATCGTGCTCATTCAGTTCTTCGCGGGCGTTGAAACGGAAATGATTTTGTACGGAATCGTGATTACGTTGCTCTCCGCATTCATCGTCGATAAGGTTTCGCCGATCGGACTGAAAAAACGGCAGGTGCAAATCATCAGTAAAAAGTATAAAGAGATCCGCGAAATGATTTTAAACAAGCTGAACCGCGGCGTTACGATGCTCAGCGCAAAGACGGGCTTTTTGCAGGATAAATGCTATGTGCTTTTAACGGTCGTTTCCAATCGCGATGTTGTAAAGCTCAAAAACGAGATTCATGCCATCGATCCCGAAGCGTTTTTAATGGTGAGTGAAATTTCGGAAGTGGCGGGAAGAGGGTTTTCTACCGATAAAATCGTGTTGCCGCGCTCCGAAGAAAAAGACGAAGATGAGGCGACGGTCGGGGAAATTTGAAAATTTTATCCCGAAAATGACAGTTGCGAACATTTTAAACGAAGCGCGAAACTTATGCTTGACTTTCTCCCCGCCGCATGATAAAA
>CAYZTP010000096.1:0-1747 GCA_964481555.1 uncultured Clostridia bacterium
ATAGGGTTGAGCAAACACAATATCTTGTGTTCTATGGAGGCGCCACCCGGATTTGAACCGGGGAGTCAGGGTTTTGCAGACCCTTGCCTTACCACTTGGCTATGGCGCCAAAAAAACAGTGCGGAAAGTAAGTTTGGAGCGGGAAACGAGACTCGAACCCGCGACATTCACCTTGGCAAGGTGACGCTCTACCACTGAGCTATTCCCGCATGATAAACATTCCGCACTGTATTTGGTGGAAGCTATAGGGATCGAACCTATGACCCCCTGCTTGTAAGGCAGGTGCTCTCCCGGCTGAGCTAAGCTTCCGATAGCTTGATTATAGTACCACATTCCCAACAAGAAATCAAGCGATTTTTTATGTAAATTTGAAAAAAATCCGAAAATTTCTTAACTTCGTTCCAAATTCTTTTTGAATCGCCAAGGATTTCATATCTCGTGCAACAAAGGATTACGGTCTCTTGCATTGCGGACGTTGATACATTCCTGTCGACTTTCCGTCTTATACCGTCATTATGCAGAAATAAATATATCGCTTCGCATAATTTCATCCTCTTCCGCACGGAAGAGGATGAAAAAACGCCGCGTTGCCATCAAGGAATCGAATTGAGCGCTTCCCCCCCCTACAAACTGAATACGGGCCACGCAGCTTTTACCGTAACGAACAAAAGCCAAAAGAAAAGAACCGCAGAGAGCGCGATTAGGGCGACGTTCCCCCATAAACACACCCAAAAATGCTTTTTGAGTGCGGGAATCAAAACCGACGAAAGGGCGAATACGGTGTGGATCGTCCAAACTGCCGCCGCAATACAGAACAAAGCAAAGAGACCGTCCAACAACCCCACCCACTTTGTTCTGTATGTAACGATAAACCGAAAGAAGGAAACGGGCGGATAATACATGGAAATAGAAGGATATTTTGGTTCGTGAAACGTAAGCGTAAAACCAAGCATTACATACACAAGCGCCGTTACAATGCCGAATAGCGCAACGATGATACCGATCGTCTGTCGTTTGTCGAGCGTAATTTGTTTTTTTAAATCTTGTCTGTTCAAAAGCCAATCCTCCTCTACTTCGAAATAATCGCATAACGCTTGCAGATTGCCGTCGGAAGGGAGTCCCAATCCGTTCTCCCATTTGGCAACGGCGCTGCGGCTGACGTAAATCGCTTTGGCAAGCGCTTCTTGCGAAATCCCTTTTTCCGTTCTTAAAGTTTTAAGTTTACTCTGAAATTCCATATATCCCCTTTACCTCATCTTTATGATAGCATGACGCCCAAATATAATTGCCGCCCGATCTAAATATGATTCAGTATAAAAAAGGGCGAAACGGCTTGAATGGTCACAATAAAAAACGTCAAAAACAAGACCGCGGAGAACAAAATAAACCCGATATTTCCCCATAAGCATACGCGTACGCGCTTTTTGAGTGCGGGGATCAAAACCGACGAAAGGGCGAATACGGTGTGGATCGTCCAGACCGCCGCCGCAATACAGAACAAAGCAAATAGCGCCGTATTGCTTGCGCGGGTAACCACAAACTTGAAAATCGAGACGGTCGGATAAATATACCCGGACGAGAGAATAAAAAACGGACTCTGACGAAACGTAAGCGTAAAGCCGAGCAATACATACACAAGCACCGTTACGATGCCGAATAGCGCAACGATGACGTCAATCGCCTGTCGTTTACCGAGCGTAATTTGTTTTTTCAAATCTTGTCTGTCCAAAAGCCAATCCTCTTCTAC
>CAYZTP010000097.1:0-1704 GCA_964481555.1 uncultured Clostridia bacterium
TAAGCGCAAGGGGTTGCGCAAATTGAGTGCGCTTAGGCAAAAGCGTGGTTTTGCCCCGCGCAGTAAGATTAGGGAAATTCACAAATTTTTTCTGTGAAAAAATTTCGCGAGCGGAGAGCTGAGAAGATATCAAAAATGAGTTTTTCAAACAGAGTTTACGAATACGTTAAGACCGTGCCGAAAGGAAAAGTCGTCTCTTACGGACAGGTTGCGCTCGCCGTAGGGATGCCGAGAGCCGCTAGGCAAGTCGGTTGGGCGCTGCACGCAAATCCCACGCCCGGAATCGTTCCCTGCCACAGAGTGGTTTTCAAAGACGGCAGTCTTAGCAAAGGCTTCGCTTTCGGCGGTGAAAGCGCGCAACGCGCGTTGCTGCAAGAGGAGGGAATCGTCTTTCGGGCGGACGGTACGATCGATATGCAACAATATCGTTGGCAGGGAGAAACATAATGGCGGGAATTTATCTTCATATCCCCTTTTGTAAACATAAGTGTACTTATTGCGACTTTACGTCCTTTCCCAACCGCCTCGAATTTGCCGAGGCGTATATGGCGTGCCTCTATAAAGAGATTGAAATGCGCGGGAAGCAGCTGGAAAAAATGACTTTCGACACCGTCTATTTCGGCGGGGGCACGCCTTCCGTGATCGACCCAAACTACATTTACGGGGCGATGAAGCAGATCGCAAAATGCTTTCGTCTTGCGAAAAATCCCGAGATCACGATTGAGATGAATCCCGGTACGGTGAACGAAAACAAGATCGCCGTCTATAAGCGCGCGGGGATCAACCGTTTTTCGGTCGGATTGCAGACGGCGATCGATTCCCAACTTGAAGAGTTGGGCAGAATCCACAACGTACGCGACTATTTATATTGTACGTCGCTTTTGAAAGGGGAGAACTTTTCCGCGGACGTTATGCTCGGGCTGAAAGGGCAGACGAAAGAGGACGTGAGAAAGACGATCGAGATTGCGGCGGCGAGCGGAGCCAAGCATATTTCTATGTATGCGCTTACGCCCGAGGACGGAACGCCTATTTATACCGATTATCTCAACGGCGAGCTGCCCGACGGCGACGAAGTGCGGGAACTGTACGACTACGGGTGGAAATTGCTTTCCGAAAAGGGCTATTTGCGCTATGAAGTGAGTAATTTTGCGAAAAAAGGGTATGAGAGCCGTCACAATTACAATTATTGGAAGCGCGGCGAATATATCGGGCTGGGGATTTCCGCAAGCTCGTTTCTATGCGGAAAACGTTTTACCAACACGTTCGATTTGGACGAGTATATGAAATGTATTCTTTCGGGGTTTCTTCCCGTCATCGAGAGCGAGGATGTTCAAGGCGAGGACGCGAAGTTTGAGTTCGTTATGCTGGCGTTGCGCACCGTTCGCGGGATCTCGGCGAAAGAGTATAAGGCGGCGTTCGGAAGCGAATGGAAGGAAGATTTTGCACAGGCCTATCAAAAAACGGCGCAGTATATGACGGAAAACGGCGATAATACGCGGATCAAAGACGAATATCTGTATGTACAGAACCAAATTTTAATCGAATATATGAATGAAATGAAGTAAGCGTTATTGTAATCGGAAAAGGAAATGCTGCGGAAAATTTTTTCCGCTGTTACCAAAGAGGAGCCCATAGCGATATGAACTCCTCTTTGGTATAATGTTACGGTTTACCAAACCGATTGCATGATAACCCCCTTTTGGC
>CAYZTP010000098.1:0-1699 GCA_964481555.1 uncultured Clostridia bacterium
AAGCCATCGAAAGACGGCTCAATCCGAATTTCGTTTGAAGATATCGAAAATTCGGATTTGTTATCAAATGGTGTTCCCGTCGGGAGTCGAACCCGAAATTGAGTCTTAGGAGGACCCTGTTATCTCCATTTAACTACGGAAACGAATGCGTATTCCTATCATACAACTTTTTTCATGAAAAAGCAAGATATTTTACATGGTTTTTTGTCGGGAGACGCGCATAGAATACGATAAACTATAATTTCTGCTTATATGTAATATAAAATATTTTTATACATGATGATTTGTCAAATACATTGTTTTTTGCTATAATGATTACATAAATATACATTTGAGCCTTTTGGCCGTACAAGGAGAACCCTATGAGTTATGTTGAAAGCGTTTTGGAAGAGCTGAAACGGAAAAACCCCAACGAGCCTGAATTTCATCAAGCGGCGACGGAAATTCTGAACGGATTGAAACCCGTTGTCGAAAGACATCCCGAATACGAAAAAGCCGCGCTATTAGAACGTTTTGTCGAGCCGGAACGCGTTGTAATGTTCCGCGTCCCTTGGACGGACGATAACGGCAAAGTTCACGTCAACAAAGGTTACCGCGTGCAGTTTAACAGCGCGATCGGTCCATATAAGGGCGGTCTCAGATTTCATCCGTCCGTCAATCTTTCCATCATAAAATTCTTGGGATTGGAACAAATTCTGAAAAACAGTTTGACGGGGCTACCCATCGGCGGCGGAAAGGGCGGCTCGGATTTCGATCCCAAGGGGAAAAGCGATTCAGAGATCATGCGCTTCTGTCAAAGCTTTATGACGGAGCTTTACCGCCACATCGGGCAGGATACCGACGTTCCGGCGGGCGATATCGGCGTGGGCGGCAGGGAGATCGGATTCCTTTTCGGGCAATATAAACGCATTGTCAACGAACACGTCGGCGTTTTGACGGGCAGAGGGCTTGCCTACGGCGGTAGTCTCGCCCGTACCGAAGCGACGGGTTACGGACTCGTTTACATGACGGAGGAGGCGCTAAAATGCCGTAACGACAGCTTTGCGGGGAAAACGGTGGTGATCTCCGGATCGGGCAACGTGGCGATTTACGCGTGTGAAAAGGCGCAAAGCCTCGGCGCGAACGTTGTCGCTCTTTACGATTCCAACGGGTATGTTTACGATAAGGCGGGCATCAAGCTCGACGTGATAAAACAAATCAAAGAAGTCGAAAGAGGACGCATCAAGGAATATGCCGCACGCGTTGCGGGCGCGGAGTATCGCGAGGGCTGCAAGGGAATTTGGACGATTCCGTGCGATATTGCGCTCCCTTGCGCTACGCAGAATGAAATCGACAAAGAATCCGCCGAAATCTTGGTTAAGAACGGCGTAAAATATGTGGGCGAAGGCGCAAATATGCCTACGACGCTCGAAGGAATCGCGGTATTCCAAAACGCGGGCGTGGTGCTTCTCCCCGCAAAAGCGGCGAACGCGGGCGGCGTAGCTACGAGCGCGCTTGAAATGGCGCAATCGAGCCAGCGCCTGTTTTGGACGTTTGAAGAAGTAGACGCCAAATTAAAGAATATCATGGTAAACATCTATCATAATATGGATAATGCGGCAAAGGAGTACGGCTGCGCGGGCGACTATGTTGCGGGAGCGAACATTGCGGGATTTATAAAGGTTGCAGACGCGATGCTGGCGCATGGAATCGTATAAAA